>NZ_JBWKVL010000021.1:0-61347 GCF_059421685.1 Citrobacter sp. GW821-FHT02E08
GGCAGACGGAATAAGGCGAATATATCGCGAAGCGACGATTTTCCCGCCGGGAGCCAGGGTTGCAAGGGAGGCGGCGGTGAGCCTCCCTTGCACGTTCACAGGTAGTGTGGCTTCAGAGAAGCAATGAACATAAGGTGAACGTCACCCTTCGCCAGAGTGACAGGTTCTCTAATCAGCATTACAGACGCGATTAGCACCCTTTCCCGAGAAGGCTAGCGCTTAAATGGCCGACTTCGGCCGCAGATTCTCATCAAATTGCAGACGTTTACGGCCCGATTCCTCTTCCCGCAGCGGCTCCACCTGATGCATCGTCAGTTTGCAACGCTCTACCAGCACCTGATACTCACGCGTGCCCTGCTGCTTCCACGCCATCTCCTGTGCGCTCAGCGCACGAATCGCTTTCGCCGGGCTACCGATAATCAGGTAGCCCGCTGGCATTTCGGCTTTCGCTTTCACAAACGCGGCGGCACCGACGATGCTGTTTTCACCGATCACCGCCCCGTCCATCACCACCGCGTTCATACCAACGAGCGCGTTGCGACGGATAGTACAGCCGTGCAGAATCGCACTGTGCCCAATATGGCCGTTCTCTTCCACCACGGTGTCCTGCTCAGGAAAACCATGCATCACGCAGTTATCCTGAATGTTCGCCCCATCTTTAACGACGATACGCCCAAAATCTCCCCGCAGACTGGCGTTCGGCCCCACATAGACCCCTTTGCCCAGGATCACATCGCCAATCAATACGGCCGTCGGATGTACATAACTCTCTTCAGGCACCACCGGGGTCAATCCATCTATTTGATAAACTGGCATACTGCCTCCTGATCTACGCTCAGACCGCCAAAACGCTGGAACCAGAGACTGCCCGGCGACGGCAATTCTCCTACCGAGGTTTCCCCTTTTTCACTGACAAACGCCAGCGCGCCTGGGGCAACACGTTGATAAATATTGATACATAACTGACGCGCCGTCTGTCCTGCCCAATGCGCCGGTAATAACTCTTCGGGCAATAGCGGATCTTTGAGCACCACGCGTCGATAAAAATGGATTAACAGCAGTTGAATATGAAACGCGCGCTGCGGGGTTAATTCGTCTGGCCCCACCTCTTTCAACAGGGGCAGCAACGGGCGAAATGCGTCGATAAACGACTCATACATGACGTTTTGCTCGGTGAGTTGCCAGCACTCTTCAACCCGGGCACGCAGCGCCGCGCGCGACAGTGCCAGCGGAGAATGCGCCTCAAAGCAGATAACGTTCTCCGCGACACCGGCCTCGTGCAACAACGACTGCACATCCGCAAGCTGTTGTGACGGCGACGCCATCAGACTGGGTGCCAGGGTACCAAACCCCTGCCAGATCAGCTGTTTTTTCACATCCGCGAGGGTGTTTTTGTCTAACCCTTCAGACAACAGCAGCAGCCATTTGCCATCCCATGCGGGCTGTTCCGCGCGATAGATTTTGTTTTCTGCTCGTCGGGTTAAACGCAGACCTTTGTCACTCAGACTGTAGAAACTACGGCGGCCCAGACGCGAAACATTCAGCCAGCCCTCTTTATTGAGTCGAAACAGCGCGGTACGCACAAAGCGCTCGCCAAAGCCCAGCCCTTCCAGCAACGCAGCCAGACTCCCGAGCCAGATTTCACCGCCGCGATGAGAGAGCGAGTCGCCATAAAGCGAAGAGATGAGTGAGGTTCCACTGATGTGGCCCGAGCTAACCGCATGCTGGATGAAGGTATCGAGTTTACTCATGTGACTCATTCTGTTGTTATTGTTCAGATTTACGCATCATAGCATAGGTTTATGCGAGGACTTTGTCGGGTGGCGCGACGCTTACCCGACCTACGGTCAACCTGTAGGCCGGATAAGGTGTTTACGCTGCCATCCGGCAAGACTTACACGTTGGCGATGTTGCGTAAATCGAACACGCGGCAGGCTTTCCCCTCTGAACGCGGAATACTGCCGCAGTTCACAATCATCACGTCAGTCGAAATACCGACCATCGATTTGATGCGGTGGCGCAACTGATGGCACACCTGGCAGCGCTGTTCATGGGTCAGCGTCAGGCTGCTCTCTTTCAGTTCCACCTTCACGGAGAGTGAATCCAGATGCCCGCGACGGTTCACCTCAAGCTGGTAATGCGGCGACAGATGCTCGAGCTTGACGATCTCTTCTTCAAGTTGCGATGGGAAGACGTTCACGCCGCGAATAATCAGCATGTCGTCGCTGCGGCCACTGATGCGGTCCATACGGCGCATTGTGCGGGCGGTGCCCGGCAGCAAACGCGTCAGGTCACGGGTACGGTAACGAATCACCGGCAACGCCTCTTTGGTCAGGGTGGTGAACAGTAATTCGCCCTGCTCGCCATCGTCCAGCGGCGTGCCATCATTCGGGTTGACGATTTCCGGGTAGAAGTGATCTTCCCAGATTGTCGGACCGTCCGCCGTTTCGATACACTCCATCGCCACGCCAGGTCCCATCACTTCGGACAAGCCATAAATATCCAGCGCGGTTATCCCCAGACGGCGCTCAATTTCTTTACGCATCGCCTGCGTCCACGGTTCCGCGCCAAACACGCCGACACGCAGAGAGCACTGACTGGCGTCGCCACCCATCTGGCGCTCCAGTTCTTCAATTAAGTTCAGGCAGTAGGACGGCGTCACCATAATCATATCGGGCTGGAAATCACGGATCAGCTGCGCCTGTTTTTCGGTTTGTCCACCGGACATCGGAATCACCGTGGCCCCTAAACGCTCCGCGCCGTAGTGCGCGCCAAGCCCGCCGGTGAACAGTCCGTAACCGTAGGCGACATGAATTTTATCTTTCGCGGTGCCGCCTGCTGCACGCAGTGAACGCGCGACAATATTCGCCCAGGTATCAATATCATTTTGGGTATAGCCGACAACCGTCGGTTTACCGGTGGTTCCTGAAGAAGCGTGGATACGCACCACCTGCTCCATCGGTACCGCAAAGGTGTCGAACGGGTAGTTATCACGCAGATCCTGTTTGGTGGTACACGGGAATTTGCGCAGGTCGGCCAGCTCTTTGAAATCGTCAGGATGCACGCCAGCGGCATCAAATTTGCGGCGATACATCGGAACGTTGTCGTAAGCATGTTTCAGCGTCCACTTCAGGCGCTGGGTTTGCAGCGCCTGTAATTCATCCAGAGACGCGGTTTCAATCGGATCCAGTTGTGTTGTTGTTTTCGTTGTCATTGTAGGGTACTCGCAGGTTGTTATGCTCAAACACGTTCCAGAATCATGGCAATGCCCTGACCCACGCCGATACACATCGTGCACAACGCGTAACGACCGTTGCGACGATGCAGCTCGTGTGTCGCGGCTAACGCCAGCCGGGCACCACTCATCCCCAACGGATGGCCTAACGCAATCGCACCACCATTGGGGTTAACATGCGGGGCATCATCTGCCAGCCCCAGCTCACGCAGCACACCCAGCGCCTGGGCGGCAAACGCTTCATTCAGTTCGATAACGTCCATGTCGTGAATACTCAGACCGGCGCGCTCCAGCACTTTGCGAGTGGCAGGCACCGGACCCAGTCCCATCAGGCGCGGCTCAACCCCGGCTGTCGCCATCGCGACAATACGTGCCCGCGGCGTCAGCCCCTGCGCAATGGCCATCTGTTCGCTGGCGACAATCAGCGCTGCGGCACCGTCGTTAACGCCTGACGCATTACCTGCGGTAACGACGCCATCACGACGAAACGGTGCTTTTAGCGCGTTGAGCTGCGCGAGGGTCGTTTCCGCACGCGGGTGCTCGTCATGTTGTGTTTCTGTTACAGCACCTTTTTTATTCTTCAACACGACCGGAACGATTTCCTGCGCCAGGATACCCATCTCTTGCGCTCTCGCCGTCCGTTGCTGACTGCGTAACGCAAAGGCATCTTGATCTTCGCGCGTTATCCTTAACAACTCAGCTACATTCTCTGCCGTTTCCGGCATGCTGTCAGTACCAAATTGCTGCTCCATGAGCGGGTTCACAAATCGCCAGCCAATGGTGGTATCAAACATCTCTGCCTGACGCGAAAATGCGCTGGTCGCCTTGCCCATCACGAAAGGTGCACGCGACATTGACTCCACGCCGCCCGCGATCAGCAGGTCGCTGTCGCCCGATTTAATGGCGCGCGCGGCAAAGCCCAGCGCGTCCAGACCAGAACCGCACAAACGGTTGATGGTGGTACCGGAAACGGTTTGCGGCAGACCCGCCAACAGTGACGACATGCGCGCCACGTTGCGGTTATCTTCGCCCGCCTGGTTGGCACAGCCGAAAATCACGTCATCAATACAGTGCGCGTCAAGCGTCGGGTTACGCACCAGCAGTTCACGCAGCGGGATGGCCCCTAAATCATCAGCACGTACGCCAGACAACGCGCCGCCGTAGCGACCAATGGGAGTACGGATTCCGTCACAAATAAATGCATCGCGCATCAGGCTTCTCCTGTAATGGTGCCGCCGGTGCGGTGAGATTTACCGCGAAACAGCGCGACCGTTTTCTGCTGTTGGTTAACAATTTCGATATCGTAAACACCGGTTTTTTTGCCCTGATGGCGAACCTGCGCGGTCGCCGTCAGAACATCGCCCACAAATCCCGGGCGTAAAAAATCAATGGTGCAGGCCGAGGCCACCGCCGCCAGACCCTGACTGTTGCAGGCGTAGGCGAACGCGGTATCCGCCAGGGAAAACAGTTGCCCGCCGTGGCAGCTCTGATGCCCATTCAACATTTGCGGCGTGACGGTCATCGTCAACACAGCAAAGCCGTCACCCATCTCAGTAATGTTGATCCCCAGCGCTTTTGCGCAGGCGTCGTTCTCGTACATAGCGTGGGCATTTTGCCAGGCGTTATGACTCATAACCAGACTCCAGAAGCGCACGCTGGCGCAGCAGTGAACAAGGGCGATAACGTTCTTCACCGTAATGGCGTTGCAGGTTTTCCAGCAGAATCAGCAGGCGTTGCCAGCCGAGACGTTCCCCCCATGCGAGAGGCCCGCACGGATAATTAACGCCAAGCCGCATGGCGGTATCGATGTCCTGTTCGCTGGCGACCCCTTTTTGCAGCGTATCCAGCGCTTCGTTCACGATCATCGCGACGGTACGCCAGACCAGTAACCCCGGATAGTCCGCGATGTGCAGCACGTTTTTCCCCTGCTGCTGCAGGTAATAAATGGCTTTTTGCGTCGCTGAGCGTGGATTGCTGTCGGCGGCGGCGACAATCGCCACATCGCCTTCCATGCGATCCACCACCACCACCGCACGCCCGGTGCGCAAGGCCAGCGCCTGGGCGGTTTCGCCCTGCGTTTCAATCAGCAGCACATCGTCAAGCTCAGTGACACCGTCACTTCTCTTTTCAATCTTCACCGGGCCGTAGCTTGCACTCACCGTCCCGACTACCTCGGCGGGGGCACGTTCGGTACGCCAGTCATAGACGCCGTGACCGCTTTTTTTGCCCAGACGCCCCGCCATTACCAGTTCTTGTTGAACCAGCGAAGGCAGAAAACGGCGTTCCTGCCAGAACGCGTTAAACACCGAGCAGGTCACCGCAAAGTTGACGTCCTGACCGATCAGGTCGGTCAATTCCAGCGGTCCCATCGGGAAACCACCGCCGCCACGCAGCGCGGCATCAATGACCTCCGGCGCTGCAACCTGTTCTTCCAGCGCGCGCCAGGCTTCCGAATAGAACGGGCGAGCCACCCGGTTGACGATAAATCCAGGCGTAGACTGGCAGCGTACCGGCTGTTTACCCCAGCTCATCGCCAGATTGCACAGTTGCTCCACCACCGCCTCTGAAGTCGCTAATCCGCTGACGACTTCAACCAGCTTCATCACCGGTGCGGGATTGAAAAAGTGCAGTCCGGCGACACGTTCAGGATGGCTAACGCTGGCGGCGATCGCCGTAATGGAGATCGACGATGTATTACTGGTCAGTAGCGTGTGAGGCTGGCAAATTTCCGCCAACTGGGAAAACAGCGCCTGTTTGATTTCAAGGCGTTCTGACGCCGCTTCAATCACCAGATCCGCCGCCGCCAGCGAGTCGATATCGGTCACCGGAACCAGTCGCGCCAGCGTCGTCTCACAGGCTGCCGCCGTTAATTTGCCGCGCGCCACGCGAGATTCGAGGCGACGGCGAATACCGTCAACACCGCGAGAAACGGCGGCCGCCGAAATGTCATACAGCAGCACCTGATGACCGTGGCTGGCGGCAACTTCTGCGATCCCCGCCCCCATCGTGCCACTGCCAATCACCGCAACGGTCTGTACACGTGTCATCATCTTATTTCCCCGTGAACTGCGGCGAACGTTTGGCGAGAAATGCGCTGACGCCTTCCCGGTAATCGGCACTTCGGCCCGCCAGACGCTGGTAATCGCGCTCCAGATCGAGCTGTGCATCCAGCGTGCTGGTTTCTGCGTGGTTGAGAGCCTGTTTGATCAATCCCAGACCAAAGGTGGGCTGCGCCGCCAGATGAAGCGCCAGTTGCTGTGCGGTGTCGGAGAGTTTTTCATCGTCCACCACCTGCCAGATCATGCCCCAGTTGTGCGCCTGCTCTGCGCTCAGCTTGTCGCCCAGCAGCGCCAGTCCCATCGCACGCGCTCGCCCCGCTACGCGCGGCAACAGCCAGGTGCCGCCACAATCAGGCACTAAACCTAATTTACTGAACGCCATCACAAAATTTGCCGAGCGGGCAGCGATAACGATATCGCAACCCAGCGCCAGCGTTGCCCCAGCGCCCGCCGCGACACCGTTCACTGCGCAGATGACCGGTTTAGGCAGTTTTGCCAGACGGCGCACCAATGGGTTATAGAAACGCTCCACCGACATGCCCAGATCAGGAGCGGGTCCGGTAGGGTCGACGTTACGGTCGTTAAGATCCTGTCCGGCGCAAAAACCGCGACCGGCCCCGGTCACCAGCAGGCAGCGGATGGTGTCATCGCGCTCGGCCTGTTTCAGGCACTCGGACAATTGCTGGTGCATCACGTCATTGAAACTGTTCAGACGCTCCGGGCGGTTGAGCGTAATCGTCATCACGCCCTGTTCTACATGACTCAGAATGAAATCCATGATTAGCGTCCTTTAAAAACCGGTGAGCGTTTTTGTAAAAATGCGTCGATCCCTTCCCTGCGATCTTCCGTTGCCGAAAGCAGCGTAAAGAGCTGGCGTTCTTGCGCCAGTCCTGCCTGGAGGGGGACTTCCTGCGACTGGCGTAGCGCCTGCTTTGCCGCCTGCAGCGCCAGCGGCGAATGGCGCGCCATCAGCGCCGCCTGCTTTAAGGCATACTCCAGCGTCAGCGCTGCCGGGTAGACATCGCTGACCAGCCCCGACTGCAACGCCTGCTGCGCGGTGATGCTCTCACCGGTCAGCACCATTTTGTTGGCAAGTGATTTCCCGACGCTGCGAATCAGACGCTGCGTTCCACCGGCGCCCGGCATAATACCCAGCGTAATCTCCGGCAGACCAAAACGGGCGTTATCCCCGGCAATCACCACATCGCACAGCAAGGCCAGTTCACAACCGGCACCCAGCGCGTAACCGTTGACTGCGGCGATCAACGGCTTATTAAAAGCGTTGATTCGGGCCCACAGATGGACGCGCGCGTCGTTGAGCGTGGCGGGCAGATCTTTTTCCGCCATTTCATTGAGATCGGCACCGGCGGCAAAAAAGCGTTCGTTGCCGGTGATGACGCAGACAGAAATACTGCTGTCGCTCGCGGCGGTTTCCAGTTCGCTCGCCAGTTGCGCCAGCAGGGCATTGTTCAGGGCATTACGCGCCGCCGGACGGTTCAGCGTCAGCTGCAATACGCGGTCGTGACGGGTGACAATAAGTTCGTTCATACCATCCCCTTCGCGTCAAAGTCGACAACCACATCGCTGGTCAGCGGCAGCGCCTGACAGCTCAGAACATAACCCGCCGCCAGTTCGTCCGGCTCCAGGCTGTAGTTGGTGACCATGTCCACTTTTCCACGCACCACTTTGCATTTACAGGTGGCGCATACCCCGCCTTTACAGGCGTACGGTAAGTCAGCGCCCTGACGCAGCGCCGCATCAAGAATGCTTTCGTCATCGGCAGATAGCGTGATTTCACGGTCACGGCCATCCTGACGAACGGTCACTTTCTGCCCTTCCGTCTGGACGCTGGTCGTGCGTTTTACCGCCGAACCTGGGGTGTTGAAGCGCTCCAGATGAACGGCCTTTTCCGGCATGCCGAGCGCTTTGAGCGTGACTTCCGCCTCGTCCATCATCGCCGCCGGACCACAAATAAAGGCTTCGTCGAACTGGCTGTAATCGACCAGATGAGTGGCCAGCGCCGTCAATTTCTCACCGTCAATGCGCCCGTGCAGCAGATCGCTGTCCATCGTCTCCTGACTGAAGACGCAGACCAGTTGCAGACGCTGCGGGTATTTGTCTTTCAGGTCGGCCAGCGCCTGGCGAAACATCATGCTCTGGCTGCTACGGTTACCGTAAATCAGCGTGAACTCGCTGGCGGTTTCGGTTTGCAGGGTGGCAGACAAAATCGCCAGCATCGGCGTGATGCCGGAACCTGCGGCAATCGCCAGATAGCGTCCGCTGCGCTGGGCTTGCGGCTGATAGCCGAAATGGCCCTGCGGCACCATTACCTCAAGCGTCATACCTTGTTTGATCTCGTCGCGGGCATAGCGGGAGAAACGCCCGCCCTCGATCGCTTTTACCGCTACGCTTACCTCGCCCGGATTCAGGCTACGGCAGATGGAGTAGCAGCGGCGTAACTCCGTCCCTGCCAACTGGGCTTTCAGCGTCAGGTGCTGACCTGGACGAAAGCGATACGCGTCCTGTAATGCGGGCGGCACCGCAAAGGTGATGGTCACCGCATCGCGGGTTTCGGGTTCTACTTTTGCCACCGTTAAGGAATGAAACGTTGTCATGGCAACCTCAAATACATTTGAAATAATCGAAGGGTTCACGGCAGCTGTCGCAGCGCCAGAGCGCCTTGCAGGCCGTTGAACCAAATTCACTGATAAGCGACGTGTGAACGCTGCCGCAGCGCGGGCAACTCACCTCGGCCGGAAGATGCGCATGGCAACTGTGTCCGACCGGCGGGCTGATGCCGTACTGGCGCAGGCGTTCACGGGCATCCGGCGTCATCCAGTCGGTAGTCCAGGCAGGATCGAGGCGCAGTACAATGTGAACGGGCGTAAAACCGTGCGTCGTCATCGCCTCGCGGATAGCGCCTATCAGATGTTCCGTCGCCGGGCAGCCGGAATAGGTTGGCGTAAAGCCGATGACCCAACCGTCTCCCTGCTGTGCGACGCTGCGCACCATGCCGAGATCGGTAATGGTCAGCACCGGAATTTCCGGGTCCGGGATCGCGCTAAGCAGATTCCAGATTTCGCGTATTTGTGCCGGGGCTATCTCTGCCAGACGTTGCATGACGACTCCTCCGTTACCACTGCTGACCAGGATAAGCGCGCTGGAGGTACTGCATTTCCGCCAGCATCGGTCCCAGATGTTCGGTGTGCAGCCCTTTTTTACCGCCTGTGCGGTACGCCGCTTCTTCTGGCGTCGTGAGCGTTGCTTCACGCAACCCGGCGAACACTTCCGCTTCCCATTCCGCACGTAATTGCGCGGGATGAACGGCAATACCGGCGTCGCTCAGGGCGATATCAATCTCATCGGCGTCGAACAATTCGGCGGTAAAGCGCCAGAGATTGTTGACCGCCTGCTGCATTTTTTGCGCTGACACGTCAGTACCGTTGCCCAGACGCTCCAGCCAGCCGCGGCTAAAACGCAGGTGATAACGCGCTTCTTTAATCGCTTTGGCGGCGATGGCAGCAAGCTGCTGATCGCGGCTGAGTGTGAGACGGGTAAACAGCGCCACGTGCCAGGCATCAATGAAATACTGGCGCACGAGGGTGTCGGCAAAGTTGCCGTTTGGCTGTTCGACCAGCAGTAAGTTGCGAAACTGGCGCTCATCGCGGCCAAAGGCGAGCGTATCTTCATCGCCCGCGCCTTCCAGTTCGGCGGCATAACTTAAGAAGTTGCGCGCCTGGCCCAGCAAATCCAGACCAATGTTGGCGAGCGCGAGATCAATCTCCAGCTCCGGCGCATGTCCACACCACGCGCCAAGGCGTTGCGACAGAATCAGGCAGTTGTCACCCAGACGCAGGGTATAAGCGGTTAACGTTTTCATTCCCTGCCTCACATGTGCTCAATGCCATCGGGGATGGTGTAAAACGTCGGATGGCGATATACCTTACTTTCCGACGGGTCGAAGAACTCACCACGCTCTTCCGGCTGGGAGGCGACGATTTCGCTCGCCTTCACTACCCAAATCGAACACCCTTCGCTGCGGCGGGTGTAGGCGTCACGCGCATTCTCCAGCGCCATCCGATCGTCGGCTGCGTGCAGGCTACCCACGTGGCGGTGCGATAATCCCTGCTTACCGCGAACAAAAACTTCATATAACGGCCAGTAAACTTTGCTCATTGTGTTTCCCCTTAAGCGACCTTGCAGGCGTGTTGTTTTTGCGCATGTGCCAGTGCGGCTTCGCGCACCCACGCCCCCTCTTCCCACGCTTTGCGTTTGGCATCCAGACGTTCCTGGTTACACACGCCGCGGCCGTTGATCACCTCGTTGAACTCCTGCCAGTCGATCTCGCCAAAGCGGTAGTGGCCGCTTTCAGCGTCAAAGCGCAGATCCGCATCCGGTACGGTCATGCCCAGCATTTCAACCTGCGGGACGGTGTTGTCGACAAAACGCTGACGCAGTTCGTCGTTACCAAAACGTTTGATTTTCCACGCCAGGCTTTGGGCGCTGTTCGGCGAGTTATCGTCGTTCGGTCCAAACATCATCAACGCCGGCCACCAGAAACGATTGATGGCGTCCTGTAGCATCTGACGCTGATCCTCGCTCCCCTGTGCCAGAGCCATACAGGCTTCGAATCCCTGACGCTGGTGAAAGCTTTCCTCTTTACAGATTTTCACCATCGCCCGGGCGTACGGTCCGTAGGAGGTACGGCACAGCGCCACCTGATTCACAATCGCGGCGCCGTCAACCAGCCAGCCGATCACGCCGATGTCCGCCCAGCTCAGGGTGGGATAATTAAAGATGGAGGAGTATTTCATGCGCCCATCGAGCATCTTCTGATAGATGTCTTCCCGGGCGCAGCCCAGGGTTTCCGCCGCGCTATAGAGATACAGACCGTGCCCGGCTTCGTCCTGCACCTTCGCCAGTAAAATGGCTTTACGACGCAGCGTCGGCGCGCGGGTGATCCAGTTGCCTTCCGGCAACATACCGACAATTTCGGAATGCGCATGCTGACCTATCTGGCGGATCAGCGTTTTACGGTAGGCCTCGGGCATCCAATCCTGGGGCTCGATTGCCGTCTCCTGCGCTATGCGTTGCTCAAAGCGTTGTTCTTCGGTCACGTCATCACCTTTACGATTCCAGTTTTCGTGATTTAAAACAAAAAATGAATCACGTTGTTTTACAAACGTTACACAATAGTTAATTAAAACCCCAAGGTTTGTTTGTGTAATTTGTGACGCGATTCGCAGGTGATTTATCATTTCCCTTTATATTCAGGCTTATAAAGGTTTGCGCATAATGCTCCGCGATCACATTGTTAATAAAATATTAAAACAAGGCTTGATTTTTATGATTCATAAATCAACTATTCACAGCGAGATCACGTAACATTTGGAGAGAAGAGATGCAGCAACTAGCCAGCTTCTTGTCCGGTGCCTGGCAATCTGGCCGGGGCCGCGCCCGTACGATTCATCACGCCATCCACGGCGAAGCCTTATGGGAAGTCACCAGCGAGGGCCTCGATATGGCCGCAGCTCGCCGGTATGCCATTGATAAAGGGGGAAATGCGCTTCAGGCCATGACCTTTATTGAACGTGCCGCCCTGTTGAAAGCCGTTGCCAAACATTTGCTCGGCGAAAAAGAGACCTTCTATGCGCTCTCCGCACAAACCGGCGCTACCCGGGCAGACAGCTGGGTCGATATTGAAGGGGGTATTGGTACGCTGTTTGCCTATGCCAGCATGGGCAGCCGTGAACTGCCGGACGATACCCTCTGGCCAGAAGATGAACTGATCCCCCTTTCCAAAGAAGGCGGTTTCGCCGCGCGTCATGTGCTGACGTCAAAATCAGGCGTGGCAGTCCACATCAACGCCTTTAACTTCCCGTGCTGGGGCATGCTCGAAAAACTGGCGCCTACCTGGCTTGCCGGGATGCCGGCAATCATTAAACCGGCAACCGCCACCGCCCAGGTGACACAGGCGATGGTGAAATCGATTGTTGATAGTGGTCTGGTGCCCGACGGCGCTATTAGCCTGATTTGCGGCGGCGCAGGCGATCTACTCGACCAGCTCGACAGCCAGGATGTGGTCACCTTCACCGGTTCCGCCTCAACCGGTCAGTCATTGCGAGTTCACCCGAACATCGTGGCAAACTCGATCCCCTTCACCATGGAAGCCGACTCGCTGAACTGCTGCGTCCTCGGTGAAGACGTGACGCCAGAAAGCCCGGAATTTGCGCTGTTCATCCGTGAAGTGGTCCGTGAAATGACCGCCAAAGCCGGGCAAAAATGTACGGCCATTCGCCGTATCATCGTGCCAAATTCACAGGTTGAAGCGGTCAGCGATGCGTTAATCGCCCGTCTCGGTAAAGTGGTGGTGGGCGACCCGGCTCAGGAAGGGGTCAAAATGGGGGCGCTGGTCAACGCCGAACAGCGTGCCGACGTTCAGGAAAAAGTGAACCTGCTTGTCGAGGCAGGCTGTGAAGTGCGTCTTGGCGGCCAGGCGGATTTAACCGCGCCGGGTGCGTATTTCCCGCCGACGCTGCTGTTCTGCCCTCAGCCGGATGAAACCCCGGCGGTACATGCCACAGAAGCCTTCGGTCCTGTTGCAACGCTGATGCCGTATCAACACGCCGACCACGCGATGGCGCTGGCACGTGCAGGTGGCGGCAGTCTGGCGGGAACGCTGGTGACGGCAGATCCTGCGCTGGCGCGTCAGTTCATCGCCGGGGCCGCCCGTGCCCACGGCCGTATTCAGATCCTCAATGAAGAATCCGCCAAAGAATCCACCGGCCACGGTTCGCCGCTACCGCAACTGGTTCACGGCGGTCCAGGACGTGCTGGCGGTGGTGAAGAGCTGGGCGGTCTGCGTGCAGTGAAACATTACCTGCAACGCACCGCAATTCAGGGCAGCCCAACCATGCTTGCCGCCATCGGCAAACAGTGGGTCCGTGGCGCGCAGGTTCTTGAAGACCGGATCCACCCTTTCCGCAAATACTTCGAAGAGTTGCAGGCGGGCGACAGTTTGCTGACGCCACGTCGCACCATGACCGAAGCAGACATCGTTAATTTTGCCTGTCTGAGTGGCGATCACTTCTATGCGCACATGGACAAAATCGGCGCGGCAGAATCCATTTTTGGCGAGCGCGTCGTACACGGTTACTTTGTGCTTTCTGCCGCTGCAGGGCTGTTTGTCGACGCTGGCGTCGGGCCGGTTATCGCCAACTACGGGCTGGAGAACCTGCGCTTTATCGAGCCGGTGAAACCTGGCGATACAATTCAGGTTCGTCTGACCTGCAAACGCAAAACGCTCAAAAAACAGCGTTCAGCGGAAGAGAAACCGACGGGCGTCGTCGAATGGGCGGTCGAAGTCTTTAACCAGCACCAGACACCGGTCGCGCTCTACTCTATTCTGACGCTGGTCGCACGTCAGCACGGGGATTTCGCGTCCTGATAATGGTTAACCGGGCGGCCTGTTGCGGGCTGCCCGGTTCTTTTTAGTAAAACAGCAGCGCAATCAGCCAGGCTGCCCACAGCAGCGCAATCCACCCCAAAGCCTTGCGAAACTGTTTAAGCGCCCCCTGACGCCGCTCGTTTAGCGTTAAGCTTTGCAGCCGTTCGCGCCGCCAGATGAAAAAGAGCGCAGCCCCCGCCTGTTCATTATTCTCTTGATTGATCACCGCTAAATAATGTGCATCCAGCCAGACTCGCCAACAGCCAAAGAAAGCGAATCCGCACAGCAATGCGATCACCGCGCGGAATATCCCGGCCAGCCCGACAAACACCACCCACATCAGCGGCGGGAGGATAAAAAGCAGCAAGAATCGCCAGCTCGACAGGGTGTGTTGCAGCAGGGGCGACGCTACATCGTCTCCACTGGTTACACTGTCACATTTGTTTTCCATTGTTCCAGTAACTCCAGATGTTCAGGGGTGAAGACCACCTGCGGACGGGCTTCGCGCACACGTGCTACCGCGTGTGCGACGTGCAGTGTCGGGTCGCGCCACAGCAACCATGCCGCGGCCACCAGTGCGCTACGCGAAAGCCCAAGAGCGCAGTGGACAAGCACGCTTCCGTGCGCGGCACGTAACGCTTCAAGCGTATTTACCGCCAGACGCAGCGTTGCCGGGTCCGGGTTCACCAGATCCAACAGGGGGACGCACTGGTAAGCATGATCGCGCACGGCGCGTGAACGCGGAAACTCGCTGGTCAGATCCAGTACCGCGCGCGGCGCTGGCGGCGTTCGCGGGTACACGCCCAGCGAGACCCCGTCCGCAAGCGGGCTGATGGTGGGTAAACGGCGGGTGTAGAGGCGCATGGAAAGCCACATGCCTGCGCGCCAGGGTAACAGCAGCCACCAGGCCGCGCCGCTTAACCGCCCTTTTTCATCTTTTTGCAGCGCGTCGACGCCCAAAACGCTATACGCGAGTGAAACAATCAGCAAGGCAATGGCGGGCCACCATAGCCAGTACGTCACCAGGGTTCCCGCCAGACAGACCAGCGCGCCCGTGAAATAGCGCCCTGCCAGCGTGAGATGTTTTCCGCCAGCCCATTGCCAGCGCCATTTGCCCTGCGCGGGGATCAGCCAGTCAATCAGCATACCGACCGCCAGACCCGTTAGCACATCAATGGCGTGATGCTGCCAGGTCGTCAGCACAGAAACTGCGATCAGCAAAAACCAGCCGGTACTTAGCGTCCGCCAGCCGCCGCTCAGATGACGGTTGAAATGCCGCCACAGCAGCCAGCATAAAATAATATGCAGTGAAGGCGACTGGTTGTAGGGCAAATCAAACTGTTCAAGCTGACCGAATAACCAGCCTGCCAGACCGCTAATTTCCGGTCTGACAAAGGTAAAACGCAGTGGAAACAGCAGGAAACCGGCGCAGGCGATCAGCGACGCCAGCGCCAGTCGCCCGACCAGACGGCGTTGTTCATTCAGCGAAGTGCAAATAAACAGCGACAGGCCGTACAGTAGGTCCAGACTCCAGTAGGGAATGATGGTGAACGGCACAAACGGAATATGCCACTCCCAGTCAAAAACAATGCTGCCAATGCCGTCTCGTCCGGCGGTGAATTGATTGACCTGCCCGTAGGTCAGAAAGAAAAACGGCGCGAGCAACAGCAGCCAGCCGATACCCTGAACAAAAATGGGGCGTTGAACCGTCATGATGTGCGACGCACCGCCATTGAGACAGTGAAAATGCCCCACTCATCAATCAACTGAGCGCATTTATCGAACCCCGCCTCGTGCACCAGCGCATCCATTTCCCCCTGGGTGCGCACGCGCATCACCCACGCTTTACCGTCTTTGTGGCTGGTAAGCGACCAGGCGATGGTTTTTAGCTGCGGATGCCAGGGCTGTCCGGTGTAGATCAAAATGCCGCCCGGTTCTATGGCATCCGCCAGCCCGGCAAGCGAGTTTCGCACCAGCGTGTTGTCTGGAAACAGTTCGTACAGACCGGAGACAATTCCCAGCGTCGGACGCGGCTCAAGCGAGGCCAGTTCCGTACGGTTAAAGGCATCTCCTCGTTCAAAACGCGCTCTTCCCGCCATCCCGCGCTGCGCAATCATCTCCTGGCCTTTCAGCACGTTCAGCTCGCTGTAGTCGCGCAGTAATATTTCGCTCACCGCCGTTTCGCCTTGCAGCGCATCGAGCACGTAGCGGCCGTGACCGGCGGCGATATCAACCACCCGCACGGGCGTTCCCTGCGCGTTCAGTTGCGCGACTGCCTGTTGGATCAACGTTTGAAGATGGGCTTTACGCTGGCGGATGCCTTTCCAGCCGACGCTGTTGAGGTAATTTTTATCAATCAGACGCCCCAGCGCACTGCTGCCCTGCGGCTGATTACGATAGACGTAGTCCAGTGTACTGCCCGAGTCAAAACCGGTTTCAAACCCCACCCGAACGCCCGCAGATTGCGTGCCCAGCATCTTCATGCCGTAGCGCAAACTGCGGTACGCGAGATCGTCGACGGAGAACGGTTCTGGCCCGCCGCTTAATATCCGCCAGTTGTCAGCGCCAGGACTCCAGCGGTCTTCGTGACGATAGTCGAAGAATTGTGGCGGCCTGGTGTAGAGCGTATCGATAAAATCGCGCATTTTGTCAAAGGCCAGATGACGCTCTTTTTCGCCCAGCGTGTCGTGATAAAAACCGGGTAACACATGCAATTCTTTGAGCGGATTGCGCAGACGCTGATAAAAATCGATCTGGGGTTGACGGTGCACGACGAAATCTTCGCCGGAGACCAGCAGTTGTACCGGCAACGTAATCGCGCCAGCGTCGCTGACAATACGTTCCGCCGTTTTGTAGAGATCGAGCAGGATATTGACGGCAATCGGGCGGGTAATCAGCGGGTCCTGATTGAAACTCGCCACCCGCTCGTGATCGTGCGTCAGATACTTGCCTTTGACATAGGAATTTACGAAGAAAAGTCCGCGCAGGCGGTGCATCAGCGCAAGCCCCTGGCGGGCAAACGGGACGTACAACTTCACCTTAAACGCCGGAGATGCCAGCACCATCCCGCGAATGCGCGGGGCATAGTCATGCGCCCAGGTCGCCGCCATCACCGCGCCAACGCTTTGCGCGACGACCACCACCTCTTCCAGCGCCGCCTGGCTGTCGGCAGCGGCAAAACGCACAAATTCATCGACATCCTTCACCGAACGCGCCAGCGACGGACTGTATCCTCGCACGCCGGGTGAACGCCCATGCCCCCGTGCATCCCAGGCATAAAACGCGGTGTCTGGCATCGCCAGTTCGTCGACAATATGCTGCAGACGCCCGGAATGCTCGTGTCCACGATGAAACAGGACAATCACTTTGGCGGCTGTCCCTTCCGTCTGTGCTGGCCAGTGGCGGTAAAACAGTTCGCAGTTGTCGCTGGTCAGAAAATGCCGTTCATCCGGCGTGCGATGTGGGTTCATGAGCGTTGTTTCCTGTTGTTTGTTGCTGAAGCGCCAACAGTTGTTGCTTCAGTTCATCCATAAACACGTTTTTTTCCGGGTGACAAGGCAGCGCCTCACCCACACAGACGTCAATAAAAAGCGGGAGAGGAATACGATTTCCCCGTGCCATCACCTGTTCTGTTCCGCGCAGCCAGACAGGAATAATCGGAACGTCCGGCACCCGTTGACTCAGATGCCACAGCCCGGATTTCAGCGGCGACAGTTTACCTGGCTCGCCCCGCGTCCCTTCCGGAAAGATAATCAGTATTTTGTTGTCGCGAAGCGCCTGTTCACACTGTGCCAGCGGATTGGCTTCGCCCCCCTGGCGAGTGATGGGGATAATATTGATGATATTGAGCGCAAACCAGGCCAACCATTTGTTGCGCAGAAAATAGTCGGCAGCCGCGACCGGATGGATCTGCGCCTGACGGCGTAACGGAAACAGCGACAACAGTGCAAACACATCCATATGGCTGTTGTGATTTGCCACGATGATCGCCGGTCCGTTTTGCGGTAAGCGTTGACGATGTTTAACCCGCAGCCCCAGCCACAACCAAATCACCGGCCAGACGATGCACAATGAAAACAACGTTCTAAGCAGTTTAGTCATCATAGGTTAGTAACAAAAATAACGAATAAAATGGAAAAAGACCGGCGCCGTGAAGATCAGCGAGTCCAGTCGGTCGAGGATCCCACCATGGCCGGGCAATAACGTCCCGCTGTCTTTCACGCCGATATCACGCTTGATAGCCGACATCACCACATCGCCACAGAAACCGGTCACCCCGATGATCACCCCGGCAAGCAGCGCCATCGGCCAGCTTAACGGCGTGAGTAATGGCCCGAGCAGCAGCGCCACCAGCGCCGTGGTGGCCACACCGCCCACCAGTCCTGCCAGCGTTTTATTGGGGCTGACTTTCGGCGTCACCTTGATGCGTCCGATGGATTTCCCCCACAGGTACTGGGCGATGTCGTTAAACTCCGTTAAACCGACCAGAAAGAGAACCAGTAGCGCGCCGGTCTGTTTGTCGTCAGCAGGCAGCACCAGCAGAAAGGCGACGTGACTGAAGGCGAACACAGTCGTCATCAGACTCCAGTGAAGCTGAGAAGCGGTACGCAAAAATCCCTGCGTATCACCGGCAATCACCATCCGCGCCGGTAAAAATAAAAAGACATACACCGGAATAAACACCACAAACATGCCGTACCAGCCAATGCCGATGAGCCAGTAGTTAATGGGAATGGCGATAAACATCCATAACAGCGGCATACGATCGGAATGACGCGAAGGCACCAGCGTCAAAAACTCTTTTAACGCCATAAAACTGACGATTGCGAAAAAGGTCAGCGCCAGCCAGTGCGGACTTAACATCGCCAGCGAAAACAGGATGATAATGACCCACCAGGTGCGGATACGTAACGTAAGCTCGCGCCAGTCTTTGCC
Source organism: Citrobacter sp. GW821-FHT02E08 (assembly GCF_059421685.1). Classification (NCBI taxonomy): domain Bacteria; kingdom Pseudomonadati; phylum Pseudomonadota; class Gammaproteobacteria; order Enterobacterales; family Enterobacteriaceae; genus Citrobacter; species Citrobacter sp. GW821-FHT02E08. The sequence continues at coordinate 18,677 of NZ_JBWKVL010000021.1, forward strand.
GGGGCGTAGCCACACCAGCAACATGTTCACCACCGTTGCCAGCGATAACAGAGCAAAAATGACCGCCAGTGATTTTTCCAGCAACATCATTTCGCCCCCTCTTCACGCAATGCGCTCCGGCAACGGTTCACCACCGTCCACAACAGCAGCGCTATCGCCAGCGCCCAGACAAGGTTGTTCCACTGCACAAGCTGGGGCCAGATGGCCAGCGCCAGCCCCCACGCGCCAAACACCAATGCCCTGTCGCTTTTGCCCAACGGACCGCTGTAGCTACGAACACCGTTAATGGTTTGCACCAGCACGCCGCAGAATTCCGTCATCGCTGCACAGAACAGCATCATCAACACCAGCGCCAGAGAACTGGCGGGCAGAAACAGAAACGGCAGGTAAAGTGCAATATCTGACACGATATCGCCCACTTCATTAAGAATAGCGCCCAGGCGAGATTGTTGATGGCATTCTCGCGCCAGCATACCGTCCAGCGCGTTGAGCGCCATGCGGACAAACAGTACAACGGGCAGCAGGAAAAACAGTTTTGGCTCGGGGAAGTAACTCAATATCGCCCCGGTGACCAGGGAAAGCGCCATTGCGGCAAGAGTAACGTGATTCGCCGTCACATGGCGTCGGTTCAGCCAGAACATCAGTGGACGCAGAAGTGCCTGAAACGCGGGTTTTATCTGATAAAGCGTCATTACCTTTCCCTGATAATTGATAGACTTCCCTATAGTGTATCAAGTATTAACAATGGGCTAACGCTTTTCACCCTGGCGGTGAGTATTTCCGAAATGACTCGCAAAAAAATGATAACAAGTGAGCGTCATCGTCCCGCGTCTGCCATCGGTTGGCCGGTATCTGGCAAATCTGACAAATAACCTGGCAAATGCAAGCAAACCGTTTCCACAGCCATATTGCTATGTTAGCGATAGATAAACCGCGCACAAAAGCGGTCACAAACGCAGAACAACACAACAAGACGAGGTTATATATGGACCTGACTCCCCGCAAAACAGCGCTGGCGTTGGCTGTCGCCCTGCTGTGCTCCTGGCAGTCGCAGGCATTCGCACATGGCAGTGAAGCACATATGCTGCCAATGACAAAAACCCTGCAGGATTTTGGCGCAGATGTGCAGTGGGATGACTACGCGCAGATGTTTACCATCAGCAAAGACGGCGCTTTCGTTAAAGTTAAGCCGGGAGCGAAAACGGCCATCGTCAATGGTAAATCCCTGACGTTACAGGTTCCGGTGGTGATGAAGAATAAAAAAGCCTGGATCTCCGACGGCTTCATTAATGAAGTTTTTCAGTCCGATCTGGATCAAACCTTCCAGGTCGAGAAGCGCCCCCACCCGCTTAACTCGTTGACCGCCGACGAGATCAAACAGGCCGTCGAGATCGTCAAAACTTCGCCTGATTTCAAACCGAATACCCGCTTTACCGAAATTTCACTGCGTGAGCCGAATAAAGAGGAAGTCTGGGATTTCGCCCTGAACGGAACCCCGGTGAAACAGCCCCGTAAGGCCGATGTCATCATGCTGGATGGCAAAAACATCATTGAAGGCGTGGTCTCCCTGGATGACAAAAAGATTGAATCCTGGACTCCCATCAAAGATGCCCACGGCATGGTCTTGCTGGACGATTTCGCTACCGTACAAAACGTGATTAATGGCAGCGAAGAGTATGCCCAGGCGCTGGCAAAACACGGCATCACCGACCCGAAAAAAGTGATCACCACCCCGCTGACCGTCGGCTACTTTGACGGTAAAGATGGCTTAAAACAGGATGCACGTTTACTGAAAGTGATCAGCTACCTGGATGTCGGCGACGGTAACTACTGGGCGCATCCAATTGAAAACCTCGTCGCCGTGGTCGATCTTGAGCAGAAGAAAATCATCAAAATTGAAGATGGCCCGGTGATTCCGGTTCCGTTGACGCCGCGTGCGTATGACGGTCGCGATCGCCATGCCCCGACGGTAAAACCGCTGCAAATCGTCGAACCTGAAGGCAAGAACTACACCATTACTGGCGACATGATCCACTGGCAAAACTGGGACTTCCACCTGCGCCTGAATTCGCGCGTCGGACCGATCATTTCAACCGTCACGTTTAACGATAATGGTAAGAAGCGCAAAGTGATGTACGAAGGATCGCTCGGCGGCATGATCGTGCCTTACGGCGACCCGGACATTGGCTGGTATTTTAAAGCCTATCTTGATTCCGGCGATTACGGGATGGGGACACTGACCTCGCCTATCGAGCGCGGTAAAGATGCGCCAGGCAACGCCGTACTGCTGAATGAAACTATCGCGGACTATACCGGTAAACCGACCGAGATCCCGCGCGCCGTGGCTATTTTTGAGCGCTACGCGGGCCCGGAATATAAGCACCAGGAGATGGGGCAACCTAACGTCAGTACTGAACGTCGTGAACTGGTGGTGCGTTGGATCAGTACCGTCGGCAACTATGACTACATTTTTGACTGGGTTTTCCATCAGAACGGCACTATCGGTATTGATGCTGGCGCCACCGGGATTGAAGCGGTGAAAGGCGTACAAGCGAAAACGATGCACGATCCGAGCGCGAAAGACGATACCCGTTACGGGACGCTTATCGATCACAATATTGTCGGTACCACCCATCAGCATATTTATAACTTCCGCCTGGACTTAGACGTCGATGGCGAGAATAACAGCCTGGTGGCCATGGATCCGGTGGTGAAACCCAACACCGCTGGCGGGCCGCGTACCAGCACCATGCAGATTGATCAGTACAATATCAGTAATGAGAAAGATGCCGCGCAGAAGTTTGACCCAGGCACCATCCGTTTACTGAGTAACACCAACAAAGAAAACCGCATGGGCAACCCGGTCTCCTATCAGATCATTCCTTACGCTGGCGGTACCCACCCTGTGGCGACAGGCGCGAAATTCGCCCCGGATGAGTGGATCTACCACCGTCTGAGCTTTATGGACAAACAGCTGTGGGTCACGCGTTACCATGCCGATGAACGTTTCCCGGAAGGCAAATACCCGAACCGTTCAACGCATGATACGGGGCTTGGCGAGTACACCAAAGACAACGAGTCGCTGGACAATACCGACACCGTGGTCTGGATGACAACCGGCACTACCCACGTTGCCCGCGCGGAAGAGTGGCCGATTATGCCAACCGAGTGGGTTCATACCCTGTTGAAACCGTGGAACTTCTTTGACGAAACGCCGTCGTTAGGGGCGAAGAAAGAGAAGTAAGTCAGGCGAAGTGACCGCCCCGGCGGTCACTTCACTCAAAACAACGCGGTTCATGTCCCTCTGCCAGCCCTGAAATGATATCCCTATCGGCAACAGAAAAAAGATGTGACAGGAAATACTGTTTTCATTTGTATTTTCCTTTTTTGACCTCAGCGCGGTGCGGCTAATTTTTCCATTATCAAAACATGCCCCTGACAAAATGAAATAGCCACGTCACCCTCCCGTCGTGGTATGACGTCAACCCCAGTGAAATCAGGTATCGCAAGTTTGGCACCGCAGGCAATTAGTTCCTCGCTACCGATTCCAACGCAAAAAGTGCCTGCTGAAACAGCAGAAGTTACACCACTTCTGGAATCTTCAAATACGATTGTTTTCCCGGCTGGAATAGCGAGGCGTTTAGCGGCGAGAAGATATGGTTCAGGAAATGGCTTTCCCCGTGTGACATCATCCCGTTCGACAATAACTGAAATGCAGGACTGAATCTGCAGCATGTCCATCACGCGATCAATTTTCTCTCTCCAGCCGCTGGTCACAATGCCAACGCAAATTCCTGCCGCGTGCAATGCTGTAATGAGTTTTGCCACGCCAGGGATGGGGTCGTAGTTTGCTGTATTTTCAGTATGAATAATATGAGCCTGAACTTTTTGCCGATCGCTCAGTGGCAGGTCGTTAAAAAGCGTCTGAAGAGTATGGGGACCGGGTTGTCCGTGAATATGTTTGACCATATCGTCTGCGGAAATTGTTTTCCCATACATTTCAGCCGCTTCACTCCAGGCTCTTTCTATAACCGCATTTGAATCGATGAGCACTCCATCCATATCAAATAGTACGGCTACAATGCTGGTTGTATAATTATTCATGAATAAATCCCTTATTAGGAGTATCACTTATTTCTATAAGGCTGTAGCGACAACGTTGTTAAAATCAGAGACGAAAGAACAGATTTCTTGATCAGCCTGGATTGATATCATGTGCTCATTATGGGTACGGGTATAATTCCATTTTTTCAGGATTCGATAAATGAAAGGAATAGATATAAAACTGTTGCGTGCTTTTGTTACGTTAGCGAATAAAGGTCGTTACAGTGATGCTGCGAAAGCACTTTTTATTACACAACCCGCGCTGTCAAAGCAGATACAGATGCTGGAAACATTGACTGGTGGACCGCTTTTCCTGCGCGGCCGCCACGGTGCAACGTTGACCGTATTCGGAACACAGCTTTTGCCCAGGGCGAATACGCTTTTGCAAGCCCATGCTGATTTTCTGAGTTATGCCAAAGAAATCACTATAAAAAATAATGAAAAGTTATTAATGGGGTTTGGGATTTCGTCCTTTCATAAGGTTCCCGTATGGATAAATCGATTTCGCCAACAATTTCCTGAATGTGAAGTGGTCATTAATCAACTTCACTCCAGTGTACAGATGGAGATGCTGCTGGAAGGAAATCTCCATGTCGGATTTGTTCGAATGCCGGTTACTGAAGGTCTGTCTTCGCATATTATTCATGAAGAAATACTCGCTCTCGCGGTACCGTCAGAGAGTAATATTGAATTTATGAATATTCAGGATCTCCTATCAACATATTCGTTGCTCCAGTTAGATCCATCTACCAGTCCTTGTCTTGCAGAGCAAACCGCATTGTTCCTGCAAAATAATCAGCTTAATGCAAATCCAGTCCCGGTAACGGATGATATGACGACGCTTTTAGCATTGGTTGCGGGTGGGAACGGAATCGCCTTTTTACCTGAGAGTGTCCGGCACTTTTTGCCAGCGGAAGTAAAACTTATTAAGCCTGCAGAAAAACAAATTCGATGGCATATCGGCGTTGCATGGAATGCAAAAATAAAAAACACCTGGCGGGACGACTTTCTCAGGATGGTAATGGCAGAGGAATATACCAGCTTCAAAAAGGGTTAGGTGCCCGGTAAACTACACGCTACCGGGCACCCGTTCAGAGATTAATAACGTACGCACACCGACTTGGTTTCACACCAGCCGTCCAGCCAGTCAGGGCCGAAATCACGCCCGGTACCGGACTGTTTCATTCCGCCAAACGGCAGGTTGGCATCGATCAGCGTATGGCTGTTAACCCACACCGTTCCAGCCTGTAAACGGTCAGTGTATTCCAGCGCTTTGCTGATATTTTGCGTCCAGACACTCGCCGTCAGACCGTATTCCGTATCGTTGGCCAGTTGAAGCGCTTCTTCGCCATCCGCCACGCGTACGAGGTTAACGACCGGGCCGAACACTTCTTCTCGCGTCAGGCGCAGTTTCGCATCCGGGTTCACCACCAGCGTCGGCGTCACGTAGTAGCCTTTCGCGTCCGGTACAGTCGCGCCAGAGATAAGTTCCGCGTGGTTGGCACGGGCATCATCGAGGAAGGTCTGTACTTTGTCGCAGTGCGCCCGGGAAACCAGCGGGTTAATCTGCGCCTGTAGCGACATTCCCGGCCCGATGGTCAACGATTTGACGGCCTGCTCAAAGCCGCTCACCAGTGTGTCAAATAGCGGGGCTTCAATGTAAATACGCGAACTGGCCGCACACACTTGTCCCTGATTCAGGAAGCTTCCGGTCATCAGACCTTCAATCACCCACTGCGGGTCGGCATCTTTCAGTACAATCGCCGGGTTTTTACCGCCTAATTCCAGCGTCACGCCCGTCAGCCGGTCTGCCGCCGAACGCGCGATGTTTTTACCCGTCGCCGTAGAACCCGTAAAGCTGACTTTCGCGATATGCGGATGGGTGGTTAACGCTGCGCCACACACCGCGCCGCTGCCAGTTACCACGTTGAAGACGCCATCCGGGATCCCCGCTTCTGTCGCCAGTTCCGCGACGCGCAGTAGCGTGAGCGGCGTGGTTTCAGAAGGTTTGATAACGATTGAGCATCCTGCCGCCAGCGCAGGCATCACTTTCCACATTCCGATCATCAGCGGGAAGTTCCACGGCACAATCCCGGCGACCACCCCCACCGGCTCTTTGCGCGTCCAGGCCTGATAACGCGCGCCCTGCGGCAGCGGAATCGAAAGGTCCAGCGTTTTACCGGCAATTTTGGTCGTTAACCCGGAGGTATAGCGCATCCAGTTCAGCGTGCAACCGACTTCGAAGGCCCGGGCAATCGCGATCGATTTCCCCTGCTCCAGCGTTTCGAGCTGCGCCAGCTCCTCGCTGTGCTGTTCGACCAGATCGGCGAAACGCAGCAGGATTCGCTCACGTTCAGCGGGTAATTTTCCTGCCCAGGTGCGAGAAACAAAAGCACGCCAGCCGGACATCACCGCGCGATCGACATCGGCGATGCTGGCGTCTGCCGTTGAGCCGATTACCTCACCGGTGGCCGGGTTGTAGAGACTAAGCCGCTTATCGCCATCGGAGGGCGTCTGGCGCCCATCAATCCAGAGCCCATGCTGCCTGTCCAGAAAGTGTTGTACCGCTGCGAGGACGGTGACCTGTGTATCAGACATACATTCTCCTTAGTATTGCAGGTTGTCCAGACAGTCTATGCCGCCTTCACGAAACCGGCTTTTTGCTCTGTGACAATCGCTTTGTTTGCTGTGACAGGCTCCGCAAATACCAAGAATAACCCTTACAAACGCTATGCCCGGCGAGCGTTATTTCCTATAGTCACCCACAACGCCCTTGCTATTTGCAACATTAACGCAACAGAAATAAAACAATGCATAAGGCAGCGAGATAAAAATGGCTGGTGTGAGCGAGAAAGACCAATACGAACAGTGGCTGGCGCAGATCAATCAGGTTTGCGGCAGTTTTGCCGCCCGCCCATTGGCGGGAGAATTTGTTGGCGAACTGGAATCCAGTTTTGCGAACAATCTGAAGTTAAGCACGGTCACGGTGGGAGGGGTAAATCTGTTCCGAACCCGCCAGGAAATTAAGCACAGCAATGACGCCTGGTTTTATACCGTGTTCCAGCTCGACGGTAAGGCCGTGATGGAACAGGACGATCGCCAGATTGAACTTGAAACCGGCGACATTACGCTCATTGACGCCTCGCGCCCCTGCTCTTTTTACTGGCCGGCAAAAGCCCGTCAGGTTTCACTGTTGCTGCCACGGCAGATGCTCGAACAACACTTTCGCTTTCAGGAAGTCAGCTGTGCGCAAAAGCTCTCGCGGGATCTGCCTACCGTGCAACTGAGTCACCGACTTTTGCAGGAAAGCATGAGCAACACGGGCATGAGCGAGACAGAAAGCGAAGCGGCGCTGGAAGCGATAGTGTGTCTGTTACGGCCGGTCCTGCAACAGCAGGAGACCGTGCAGCCGCGTAAAGAGCGGCAGTTTCGCAATGTATTGTCGCTGATCGACGCGCATATTCAGTCAGAGACGCTACGCCCGGAATGGGTCGCCACCGAGAGTGGTATGTCGGTACGCAGTTTATACCGCATGTTCGCGGATAAAGGTCTGGTGGTGGCGCAATACATTAAAAATCGCCGTCTTGATCTTTGCGCCCAAATGCTGCGTACGGCCAACGGAGAAGAGAAGCTGGCGGGTATTGGCTATGCCTGGGGATTTACAGATCATAGCCATTTTTCGACGGCGTTTAAGCAGCGCTTCGGCATTTCGCCGGGAGAATACCGTAAGCGCTATCGCTGATTATTTTTGCAACCATTTCCCGTTGATGCCCTGAACATACTCGCCGGGCTTCGCACGGTCGACCAGTTTTTGCCCTGCCATTTTCGCCACTTGATCAACCGGAATATGATTGGTTTCGGCCAGTTGTTGGTAGCTGGCGCTGCGCGCCTCATTGATCTTTTTCACCAGCGTTTGCGTTTCCGCGTCGTTTTTCAGCGCGACCAGATAGCCATTCAACGTTTCCCCGACGCGCCCCTGGGTTCGGGCATCGTTGAGAGTCAACGCCATCACATTGCCGCTCAGCAAACTCAGAATAAGCACCGTCAGTGTTAGCTGTTTTTTCATCATGACCTCAGAATAAATCGCTGCGCGACTTCAGTAAGCTTTCCACGTCTTTATCCACTTTGATATGAATTTCATGTTCAATTTTGACATTCATATTAATGGTTATCGGTTCCTTCGGCGCGGCAACTTCAATACGGGGCGTACAGCCGGTCACTAACGCAGAGGCACACAGCGCCAGCATGGCAGTCATCATTTTCATTGTGGTTCCTCACATTCCTTGCCTTCCGGGCAATGGGTTTCTGGCAACGCTGTATTTTGTTCTAGCCATGCCTGTAAATTGTCGCCAAAACGCAGACTGCGCCAGAGCGTAAACACATTTTCTTCATGGGTGTAGTTCAGATTTACCCGTCCCACTTTTCCATCAACGCGACTGCTGCCTGCAATCGTCGCCTGCATGGTTAATACTCCCAGATTATCTAAATTGATTTTCGTCCAGGAATGGGCAATTTCCATATAACGTAGCCAGTTGATCGCGGCACCCGCAGCCATATTGTCTTTGACCACGGCATCGGCAGTGTCTTTATCAATTCGCAAAGTCATGGGGCCAGGATTCGTCAGCCAGCCATCTTTGATGATCCATTTTTCATTGTTTAACCACAGCGGTAACGCACCGCTCACCGGACCGGACATGGCAAACTGTTTAGGATTGACCGCGCTGATAAGCTCGCTTGACGAGATATTCTGTACCCGCAGGAGTGCCGGCTCGTGCTGTGGCATCCGCAACTGCTGCATGGTGACTTTCCCGCCCAACACATCGACGCTGACATCGCTTAACAGCAGAGGATCCTCTTCGCTCCAGGGATAATTCCCCTGCAGGTCGGCCGTAATATTTTTCGCCGTCACCTGGTTGATGACTTCTGCTATACGCAACGACACCGGCCCCCGCGTACCCAGTTGCCAGACGCCTGCGCTAAAACGAAACGGCAGCACAAAATCCACGCCATTGATTTCGTTGTCAGGCATCCACGCACTACCGCCTTTCAGCACGCCGTGACCGCCCGCTTCAAAACCCTGCTCTTGCGCGGCGGAGAACGCTATCTGCGCATACAGCTCGCCTTCGCGTAATTTCATCTTCCATTCAGGCGGTATTAACGGCTGAAAGACCGTCAGTGACTGCTTTGGCCACCAGGCCTGCCCGCGCAGACGCACGCCATCCCAGCGCCCGATCACCCGTACCGGGCCGATTGCCCCCGCGTGCAGATCGCCTTTATATTGGAAAAACGTCGGATCGCGGCCTTCGACACTGAATTTCAACGTTGAAGGCGGTAACACACTGCCGCCGGTAAAGGTTGTTTTCCCCGCATCAAAGGACAATGCGCCGCTAAAGGCGGGTTTCTTCGCGTCGCGAACCCACACAACCGGGTGTTCAAGGATCAGACGCGGGCTGTCCACCTTCATGGTGCCGTACTGCAGTTGGTCAAATCCGGTAGACAGATCGGTGAGGGTGATCGTTTCGTCATGCCACTCGCCACGACCGGCGACGTCCCAGTGGGCATGCATCGGGGTAAAACTGCCCGTTCCCCAGTAGCGCCACTGCCAACGCCCCGCATCCGGAAGAAAGTCATTGGCCATGCCATCCAGGTGCAGAACAAAATCGCCCATTTTGTTTTCGTGTGCGCGCAAGATAGCCTGCAAACGGCCGTCGACCCCACGCGGCGTCACCTTCACGCCCGCCAGCGGCCAGCGGATCTCATCAATATCCAGAGAATCGATGACCCGGCCACGGGAACGCAGCAATGCGCCTGGCGCGAAGTCCAGTTGCGGCGCGGCCAGACTCCCGGTGAGTTGTGCAGGCAAAATGGCGTAGAAAATCAGATCGCCCTGTTTCGCTTCCCCGGTGACCTGCAAGGGCATCTCACTGTTATCCATGCTGAGTTTCCCCGGTCCGAACGTCAGCACCGCGTTCCCTTTCCCCGCATCGCCCTGGGTCAGCACATTCAACCGCCCGCTCACGAGCGCATTTTCGGGTCCGGCCTGCCAGTTCTCTATTTTGAGTCCCATCCGCCCGCTGAGCGGAAAGCCCTGGTACGGCCACGCCCAGCGCCCGTCGCTAATGGTGAACTGTTGACGCGTCACTTCCCAGGGAAGATCCAGCAGCGGATCCGGATTATCGCGCGCCATCACCACCAGTTGACCGGCGTTGTCCTGCCAGTCAATTTCGGCATCCACCAACGAGGGTTCTTGCGGCAAACTGAGTGTGGTCACGGCATGGCCGCTCACGGGCAGCCCATCGGGCACGAGCGGCAGAGTGAACTCCCCAACCAGTTTCACCGGCGGCTGCTGCTCGAAAGCCGACACTTCCAGTTCACTGACGGTGAGCGTCTGCCCGCGCAGGTGACCCTGGAATGTGACTTTATCGCCCTGATAACGAAGTTGCTGGAGAGTGGGCGTCAGAGAGACCGACAGTTTCCCCTGCCACTCCTGCCAGGGCGAAAGGATAATTTTATCGATATTAATCCAGGTATTGGGCAGCATCGACTGCCATTCAGCCAGCGTTTTGGGGGCAGCCGGTGATTGTGTGGCCTCGGGGAGTTTTGCCAGACAGGCTGAATCAAGCTCGATTGCGCCAACATTTAACCGCCAGCGGCTCGGGTGAGAAAGCCCGGCCTCGGTCACCTTCGCTAACTGGCAGTCGCCGACCAGATAGCGCAGTTCAGGAATGTGTAATCCATCACGCGTAAGACGCGGACTCTTATCCAACGCGATACGCGTACCCACGGGCAGCCAGATCCCTGCCAGTGTGGGAACCCATAACCCCAGCGTCATAATCAACGTCAGCGGTATCAGGGTCAATAATAGAAGTAGTGCGAGAACGGCTTTATATTTACCCTTCATGGGTAGTTAATGTCCTGATTTAGCGAAAAATATAGCCGGTTAAGGCCCGTATTGTGGCATGTTTGATGGTTCACTTGAACAAGGCGCCACTAATAAGGATAGATGCTCTTGAATTATATGTAGTATTTATAGAATACAGATTTTTCATAAAGATATCTAATTAATCAGGTACATAGCACTTAAGGCCCTCGCGGCAATAGTGTGCAATTTTGCTGCCAAATACCCCACAAGCCCCCCAGAGACCCCCAGAATCTGGATATCTGACGCCAGATAAGTGCGATTCCTGAAGCGCTTTCCAGAACCCCAATTCTCTCATTGACGGTGAACATCAACGCAAGCGCCGCGGGATGTACACTGAGCGATACAGTCGCAGGAGTATTCTTCGATCAGTTTTTTGGGCTGCTTATCATTCATTCCGGAATCGGTTGCCTGTGAGTACCACGTAGCCCATCTCTCATCTTTACCCGACTCGCTATGAAGGGAGTAAACCGTACAAGGCGGATTAAGACGCTACGACGGCGAGTGGTGGAGGCGTTATTCTGAACACGTCTGGTTTCAGTATCGCTTTAATATATAAGGGCAAAAAAACAAACAAACGATCCACAGATGCCTCAGCATCTTTTTATACAGATAGCAAACTTAATTTAGTCCGAAAAAAAAGCAAATTTAATCAAAAATGTAATATGTAAAATTGACATAATATTATGATATCTTTTATTGAGCATCATCATGATCACTTCATTGCAAACAAAACACAAAAATAATATAACGCTTTTTTCACTATTATCTATCAGTGCATTCTTGCTTCTGTGGCTCACGCCTTTAAACAACAACCATTACGCGCTTTCACTCTACCCAATCATTGCCACTTTTACGGGTGCCCTGTACATCCAGATAGGTAGCTTTATGATAATGAATTATTTAAGCTACCGTAAAAACAAACATCTACTGCCCCTGGCATGCGCGTTTCATAGTTCAGGGATACTTTTATTTATTGCACTCTACATTTATTTCGCACATTCAGTTCCTAAGAGTATCATTTTTAATGACATTGCTATATTACATACTCTGCGAACAACGCTCACTACCGGTTTGTTTATCGTCGCCCTATATTTATATAAAAAAGAAAAAAACCAACAAAAATATCAAAAAGTTATTGTTTGTTCCGTTTTCCTCTGGTGCATTTTACATCTGGTAGTCGCTGTTCTTTATTCAACCAATACACTGCCACTGTCTTTACTACTGATCGATCCTGTCACCTTCGAGTGGTTATTTCCCTGGCACGGATTGGTTATCTGCTTTTTTATCTCACTTTGGGTAGGTATCGTGTACTTTATCCTCAGCCTGACTCAACTAAAAAACCAGTTCTGGCTTAGCATGTCTCTCGTGGCGTTGAGCAACCTACTGATTTTTACTACGTTATTTAAATATTCCTATATGAACTCAGCTGGCTGGTATCTGGCCCGGGGAGTGGAATGCCTGAGTTCAATGGCGGTGATGACCGTATTAATGTCCGATATATTCCATCGCTTTAAAGCGTCACGCCAGGCCTATGAGCTTTCGTACGAGAATTCAGTTCGCGATCCCATGACCCGCCTGTTTAATCGCGGATTTTTTTATAATTCGCTAAGCCATGAAATCAAAAGCGTTCACCCACAAAAGCCACTCAGTATCATTTTTTGCGATATTGATCATTTCAAATCAGTGAATGATACGTGGGGGCATTTGCAGGGAGACAGAGTCATTATCAAACTTGCAGAATTAATGGTAAGTCTGGTTCGGGAGCGCGATATCGTTGCCAGAATTGGGGGTGAGGAGTTTGCGATTCTACTCCCTGACTGTGATTCAGAAAGTGCGCAAAATATTGCCGAAAGGATGCGAAAACAGATAGAGCAGGCAACCCCTGCAACAACGAACGGTGATTTCCCACGAACCATCACTGTCAGCCTGGGTATCGTTTCTTCTGGTGATTGTGCGGTGGCTGCCGAGCAACTCGCTGATTGGGCAGATCGCGCACTCTATATGGCAAAAAACCAGGGGCGCAATCAGGCTGTCGTCTTTCCCCAGGCCCTGATGTCGCAAAGCACCGTGTGATAGTTAATTTGCCACAGCCTCCATTCTCCTGAATGGAGGCTCACCTTCCCCCTCCGTCAACAACCCGAATCACATCAACGAATGCCTGTGGCGCTTTCTCTGGGTGTCGAAAGTAAAGAACGCGATCTGATTTTAATGAGCTACGTGCATGGACTACAGATGCTCTAGAATTATTCATTATGTCTATGTCTATCAATTACTTTTTAGATTTTGTAAGATAATTTTAATCATGTTAATGTGAAGCCATTATCACTGGAGAAAGTCTTATGAAACTCGCTATCTATAGCACTAAACAGTACGACAAGAAGTACTTGCAGCAGGTTAACGAGGAATTTGGTTTTGAACTTGAATTTTTTGACTTTCTGCTGACCGAAAAAACAGCAAAAACGGCGTATGGCTGCGAAGCGGTGTGTATTTTTGTTAACGATGACGGCAGCCGTCCGGTGCTGGAAGAGCTGAAAAAGCATGGCGTTAAGTACATCGCCTTGCGTTGTGCCGGGTTCAATAATGTGGATCTGGATGCGGCAAAAGAACTGGGGCTGCAGGTTGTGCGTGTCCCGGCCTATTCTCCTGAAGCCGTGGCTGAACATGCGATAGGCATGATGATGACGCTCAACCGTCGTATCCACCGCGCTTATCAGCGCACCCGTGATGCGAACTTCTCTCTGGAAGGTCTGACCGGTTTTACGATGCACGGTAAAACCGCCGGGGTAATCGGTACGGGGAAAATTGGCGTTGCCACGCTGCGTATTCTGAAAGGGTTTGGCATGCGTCTGCTGGCGTTTGATCCCTATCCCAGCGCAGCAGCCCTTGAACTGGGCGTCGAGTACGTCGACCTGCCCACGCTGTTTGCCGAATCGGACGTGATCTCCCTGCACTGTCCGTTAACGCCGGAGAACTACCATTTGCTCAACCACGCTGCATTTGATCAAATGAAAAATGGCGTGATGGTCATTAACACCAGTCGTGGCGCGCTGATCGATTCCCAGGCGGCAATCGACGCGTTGAAAAACCAGAAAATTGGTTCACTGGGGATGGACGTTTACGAGAACGAACGCGATCTGTTCTTTGAAGACAAATCGAATGATGTGATTCAGGATGACGTTTTCCGTCGCCTTTCAGCCTGCCATAACGTGCTGTTCACGGGACATCAGGCCTTCCTGACGGCTGAAGCGTTGATCAGCATTTCTGAAACGACGTTACAGAACCTGAATCAACTTTCCAACGGCGAAACCTGCCCGAACGCACTGTTCTAACCTTTTCGCTCCCCTGCCGTCAGGGGAGCATTTTCAGATAATCACCAATGATTTATCTGACCATATTATTATTATGGTAAATATTCCCCATTATCGAATGTAGAGAACCGTCATGCAAAAAATCGTCACGCTGGTAGCACTCAGCATGCTAATGGCTGGTTGTGTGAGTAACAGCAAAGTGTCCGTTAACAGCGATCAGCTTCAGCACCACCGTTTTGTTCTTGAGAGCGTTAACGGTAAGCCGTTCCCCGCCAGTAAAAATCCCCCGGAACTCAGTTTTGGTGAAAAGATGACGGTTTCGGGAAAAATGTGTAATCGCTTCTCCGGCGAAGGCAAACTGTCTGACGGCGAACTGAAAGTGAAAGAGATGGCGATGACGCGCATGATGTGTGCCGATCCGCAGTTAAACGAACTGGATAACACCATCAGCACCATGCTCAGGAAAGGCGCGCAGGTAGACTTAACCGCCAACCAGTTGACACTGGCGACGGCGGAACAGACGTTAACGTATAAACTGTCAGATTTAGTGCAGTAAATCGGCTGCGATTAATAGCTGCCGCAGCTCCCGGCGGCGAGCGACTGTTCACTACAGCGTTTGCCGTTGGGTAATGCGCACATGCCGATGGCCGAACCATCAAGCTGGCGAGCTACTGAGAGCGAACCGCCAATCATGGCGCAGCCAGCCTCACCAGAGCTGGACATTGCCGCTCTTAAACCGGGCGTCACATGCGCTGCCGTTGCCTGCTGAACAGGTTCACTACTGCAGGCCGACAATAATAAGGCGGCACACCCCACCAAAAATGCTGCGCGCATTTCTCTCCCCTCTAAAAATTTACCCAGGACAACACCGCCATAAATAATAGGCAGCGGAATCTGCGGCGTCGAGAGGCAATGTGCGCATTTATGCGCCCTGGTTACATTTTCTGGCAATTTTTTTCGCGTCTGTTTGATCAAACACTTCATTCTTTTTAATGCATGGACACAAAAGCGAAAATGCGGCCCGACGGAGTTTGCTAAAATTAGAGGATAACTACAGGACTCGCCGATGTTTCGCGCGTCCCTTTATTTTGCGCAATGTAAGGGTGTCATATGATTACTATTGACGGTAATGGCGCGGTTGCTTCAGTCGCATTCCGTACCAGTGAAGTTATCGCCATCTACCCGATTACGCCAAGTTCGACAATGGCTGAGCTGGCAGATGCCTGGGCCGGAGACGGGCTTAAAAACGTGTGGGGGGACATCCCGCGCGTCGTAGAAATGCAGTCGGAAGGCGGCGCAATCGCCACTGTTCACGGCGCATTACAGACCGGGGCATTGTCTACCTCGTTTACGTCCTCGCAGGGTCTGCTGCTGATGATCCCGACGCTGTACAAACTGGCGGGTCAGCTTACCCCGTTTGTCCTCCATGTTGCTGCCCGAACCCTCGCTACACACGCGCTGTCTATTTTCGGCGACCATTCCGACGTGATGGCCGTTCGCCAGACCGGTTGCGCCCTACTGTGTGCCAGCAGCGTTCAGGAAGCCCAGGATTTTGCGCTGATTTCGCACATTGCTACCCTGAAAAGCCGCGTGCCGTTTATTCATTTCTTTGATGGTTTCCGTACCTCACATGAGATCAATAAAATTGTCCCGCTGGCCGATGACACGATCCTCAACCTGATGCCGCAGGCTGAAATTGATGCGCACCGCGCCCGCGCACTGAACCCGGAGCATCCGGTGATCCGTGGTACGTCAGCCAACCCGGACACTTATTTCCAGTCTCGCGAGGCGACCAACCCGTGGTATAACGCCGTTTACGACCACGTTGAACAGGCGATGGATGACTTCGCCGCCGCCACCGGGCGTCAGTACAAACCGTTTGAGTACTACGGTCACC
Organism: Citrobacter sp. GW821-FHT02E08; assembly: GCF_059421685.1. NCBI lineage: Bacteria > Pseudomonadati > Pseudomonadota > Gammaproteobacteria > Enterobacterales > Enterobacteriaceae > Citrobacter > Citrobacter sp. GW821-FHT02E08. The sequence goes on from NZ_JBWKVL010000021.1 coordinate 34,908, forward strand.
CGCAGGCCGAACGCGTCATCATTCTGATGGGCTCCGCGATCGGCACCTGTGAAGAGGTCGTGGATGAGTTGCTTACACGCGGCGAAAAAGTCGGCGTGCTGAAAGTCCGCCTGTATCGCCCCTTCTCCGCTCGCCATTTACTGCAGGCTTTACCGGAATCCGCACGTGTCGTTGCCGTGCTGGATCGCACCAAAGAACCTGGCGCGCAGGCGGAACCGTTGTATCTGGATGTCATGACGGCCCTGGCCGAAGCCTTCAATGCCGGTGAGCGCGAAACCTTACCGCGCGTCATCGGTGGCCGTTATGGTCTCTCTTCAAAAGAGTTTGGCCCGGACTGTGTACTGGCCGTCTTTAACGAACTGAACAGCGCTAAACCGAAACCGCGTTTTACGGTAGGTATTTATGATGATGTGACCAATCTGTCACTTCACTTGCCTGAAAACACCCTTCCCGGCAGCGCAAAACTCGAAGCGCTGTTTTATGGTTTAGGCAGCGACGGTAGCGTTTCAGCAACCAAAAATAATATCAAGATTATCGGTAACTCAACGCCGTGGTATGCGCAGGGGTATTTTGTCTACGACTCCAAAAAAGCGGGTGGCCTGACCGTTTCGCATCTGCGGGTGAGCGAGCAGCCGATCCGCTCTGCATATCTGGTGTCCCAGGCGGATTTCGTCGGCTGTCACCAGGTGCAGTTTATCGATAAATATCAAATGGCAGAGCGTCTGAAACCGGGCGGTATTTTCCTGCTTAACACCCCCTACCACGCCGATGAGGTGTGGTCGCGGCTACCGCAGGAAGTGCAGGCGGTTCTTAACCAGAAAAAAGCCCGCTTTTACGTGATCAATGCCGTCAAAATTGCCCGTGAATGCGGTCTGGCTGCACGTATCAACACCGTCATGCAGATGGCGTTCTTCCATCTGACGCAAATTTTACCGGGCGACAGTGCGCTGGCAGAGTTGCAGGGCGCGATTGCGAAAAGCTACAGCAGCAAAGGTCAGGATCTGGTGGAGCGTAACTGGCAGGCTTTGGCGCTGGCCCGTGAGTCGGTCGCCGAAGTTCCTCTACAGGCTGTGGATCCGCACAGCGCAAATCGTCCTCCGGTCGTTTCCGACGCTGCGCCTGATTTTGTGAAAACGGTCACCGCCGCGATGCTCGCCGGTCTTGGCGATGCCCTGCCCGTTTCCGCGCTGCCGCCGGACGGCACCTGGCCGATGGGCACCACCCGTTGGGAAAAACGCAACATCGCGGAAGAGATCCCCATCTGGAAAGAAGAGCTGTGTACCCAGTGTAACCACTGCGTCGCCGCCTGCCCTCACTCGGCCATCCGCGCCAAAGTGGTGTCACCTGAGGCCCTGGAAAACGCGCCGGCCAGTCTGCATTCGCTGGATGTGAAATCACGCGATATGCGCGGTCAGAAATACGTTCTGCAGGTTGCGCCTGAAGACTGCACCGGGTGTAATTTGTGTGTTGAAGTTTGCCCGGCGAAAGATCGTCAAAATCCGGATATCAAGGCCATCAACATGATGTCGCGCCTTGAGCACGTTGAAGAGGAGAAAATAAATTATGACTTCTTCCTCAGCCTGCCGGAGATTGATCGCAGCAAACTGGAACGTATCGATATCCGTACCTCGCAGTTGATTACACCGCTGTTCGAGTATTCCGGCGCCTGTTCCGGCTGCGGTGAGACGCCGTATATCAAACTGCTGACGCAGTTGTACGGCGACAGAATGTTGATCGCCAACGCCACCGGTTGTTCTTCAATCTATGGCGGCAACCTGCCCTCAACGCCTTACACCACCGACATTCATGGTCGCGGGCCTGCATGGGCGAACTCATTGTTTGAAGACAACGCCGAGTTTGGCCTGGGCTTCCGTCTGACGGTGGATCAACACCGGGTACGCGTTTTGCGCCTGCTGGAACAGTTTGCAGAGCAGATCCCCGCAGAATTAAATGATGCGCTGCATGCCGATGCAACGCCGGAAGTGCGCCGCGAACAGGTCGCCGCTTTACGCCTGCATCTTAAAGATGTAGACGCTGCGCGTGAGCTGTTAACCGATGCCGATGCGCTGGTAGAAAAATCGATCTGGCTTATCGGCGGTGACGGATGGGCCTATGATATTGGCTTTGGCGGTCTTGACCATGTATTAAGTCTGACCGAAAACGTCAATATTCTGGTGCTGGATACCCAGTGTTACTCCAATACCGGTGGGCAAGCGTCAAAAGCGACACCTCTGGGCGCAGTGACTAAATTTGGCGAGCACGGGAAACGTAAGGCACGTAAAGATTTGGGCGTCAGTATGATGATGTACGGTCATGTTTATGTCGCACAGATTTCATTGGGCGCGCAACTGAACCAGACGGTGAAGGCGATTCAGGAAGCCGAATCTTATCCGGGACCGTCGCTGATCATTGCCTACAGCCCCTGCGAAGAGCATGGCTACGACCTGGCGTTAAGTCACGAGCAGATGCGTCAGCTAACCGCGACCGGCTTCTGGCCACTGTATCGCTTTGACCCACGTCGGGCCGATGAAGGTAAACGACCGCTGGCGTTGGATTCTCGCCCGCCGTCAGACGCGCTGGCCGAGACGTTGCTCAACGAGCAGCGCTTCCGTCGCCTGAATACCCAACAGCCGGAAGTGGCCGAGCAGTTGTGGAAAGATGCCGCAGCGGATCTGCAAAAACGCTATGACTTCCTTGCCCAATTAGCCGGGAAGGCAGAAAAGAGTGATACGGAGTGATCCTGAAAGTAAAAAATTAGCTTTCAGATAAAAAAAAGCCCGAACAATCGTTCGGGCTTGTCAATTTATTCGCTGGGAAATAAATACCCATCGCAATGGCCAACGAAAAAAGCAAAAAGTGACAATAAAGGCATATAACCCGCGCAGAATATCGCAACAAGTTTCGCTTGTATAATTTTTATTTTGTATATATCACACCAATACATTCACGAAAATTATCACCATTTCAACTGAATTATTTATTTAAGATTTTACTTAACACGTAACAATTCATACTTATCGATTTACGGAACTTCTCATTTAGCATGCTTTCACTCCCTCATATGGGTAGTCACAGGTAATTAAAAAAAACTAAAGGATTATTTCGATGAAAAGAAAAGTACTGGCCCTCGTTATTCCTGCCATGTTAGCCGCAGGTGCTACCCACGCCGCTGAAGTTTATAACAGCAACGGCAACAAATTAGATCTTTACGGTAAAGTAGTCGGTCTGCACTACATGTCTGACGACGCCAGCAGTGATGGCGACCAGTCGTATATGCGTATGGGTTTCAAAGGCGAAACTCAGATCAATGACGAACTGATCGGCTTCGGTCAGTGGGAATACCAGGTTAACACCAACACCACTGAAAGCGACCACGGCAACAACTTCACCCGTCTGGGTTTCGCGGGTCTGAAATTCGGTGACTACGGTTCATTCGACTACGGACGTAACTACGGCGTAATGTACGACGTAGAAGGCTGGGTGGATATGCTGCCAGAATTCGGTGGCGACTCTTACACCAAAGCGGATAACTTCATGACCGGCCGTGCCAACGGCGTTGCCACTTACCGTAACAACAACATGTTCGGTATGGTTGACGGCCTGAGCTTCGCATTGCAGTTCCAGGGCGCTAACGAAAGCCAGGTTACTGACGAAAATGGCCAGGAGATCCAGGAAGGTACTGGTAACGGTAACGACAAACGTAATATCAAAAACTCCAACGGTGACGGTTTCGGTATCTCCACCTCTTACGACTTCGGTATGGGTGTAACGCTGGGTGCGGCGTATACCTCTTCTGACCGTACTAACGAGCAGGTTGAATTCTCTACTGCAGGCGGCGACAAAGCTGACGCATGGACTGTCGGTGGTAAATACGATGCGAACAACATCTATTTTGCTGCAATGTACTCCGAAACCCGTAACATGACCCCGTATGGTGACAGCTACAACACCATCGCCGACAAAACACAGAACTTTGAAGTGACTGCTCAGTACCAGTTCGACTTCGGTCTGCGTCCGAACATTTCTTACCTGATGTCTAAAGGCAAGGATCTGGGCACCGACGGTGACCAGGATCTGGTAAATTATGCTGAAATCGGCCTGAGTTACTACTTCAACAAAAACATGTCCACCTTTATTGATTACAAAATCAACCTGCTGGACGAAGACGACAGCTTCTATGCTGACAACGGCATCGCCACTGACGACATCGTAGCACTGGGTCTGATTTACCAGTTCTAAGTCTACCGGCCCGCTGGAAACAGCGGGCTACTCTCCCTTCCCTGCCCTTCATAACACTGTTTTATTTCTGCTAAAACAATATATCTGTTGCGTAAAAATCCCTGCCTGATAGATGATAGCTGGCATAAGAACCTGTCATAAAGGACGCCTGCCATGCACCATCATCCTGTAAAATCATCGCGCATTGCATCCGTCGGTTATGATGAAACATCCCGCACGCTGGAAATTCTTTTTCATCACACTGATGCCGTTCTGCAATACCATGATGTTCCCGCCCGTATATTTCATAATTTTCTTAGCGTTGTCTCGAAAGGGCGATTTTATGACGGCGTTATCAAAGGAAAATTCCCGGAACGGAAATTGAAATGACACAAAATGTGACTCCCGTCATTATACATAAAGTGCCATTAGGGGGTAGAATCCAGGCGGATACTTAAACAGGAGATTTTATGAGCAGAATGATTCTTGTCCCTATCGATATTTCAGATTCAGAATTAACTCAACGCGTAATTGCCCATGTCGAAGCGGAGGCAAAAATTGACGATGCACAGGTCCATTTTTTGACCGTGATCCCGTCACTGCCCTACTACGCCTCGTTAGGTCTGGCTTATTCGGCTGAGTTACCCGCGATGGACGATCTGAAAGCCGAAGCAAAATCTCAGCTGGAAGACATTACCAGGAAGTTCACTATCCCCAGAGACAGAGTGCACCTGCATGTTGAGGAAGGCTCTCCGAAAGATAAAATACTGGAAATGGCGAAAAAGTTACCGGCCGAGATGGTGATTATTGCCTCGCATCGCCCGGATATCACCACGTATCTGCTTGGCTCCAACGCCGCCGCCGTGGTGCGTCACGCGGAGTGTTCCGTGCTGGTTGTTCGCTAAACATGGCAGCCCGCAACGGCGTTGCGGGCTTTTAAGCGATTTTCGTTACAAAGAAATCCGGTGAAAGCCAAATAACAGCGCGGGCGCCAGTCGATAAAAAGGCACTGGACGCCAGAAATAATACCCCTGTAAAAAATGAATCCCTTTTGAATTCAAGTAGTCAGCCTGATGCTGCGTTTCAACGCCTTCTGCGATGATTTTTAACGACAGCTTTTTCGCCATATCAATAACGCAGTCAACCAACAGAGTTGAATCCGGGGAGTTGCTGATCCGTCGCACAAAGCTTTTATCAATCTTAATGAAATCAACAGGAAATTCGTTGAGATAAGAAATGCCAGAATAGCCGGTACCAAAATCATCCAGCGCCACCAGTACACCATGGCTACGCAGACGAGCAAACATCGAGAGGGTTTTCGGCGTCAAGGCCATCGGTTCCCGCTCTGTCACTTCCAGTACCAGCGTGATTTTTTTGGCGGACAATGCATCCAGTAAATGCAAGCAGTCATACTCCAGCACTTCGCTTTGCCCATGCGCCGCACTGATATTGATACCAATATGCAAACCTTCCGGTAAGTGCGGCATCACCGGAGTAAGATCCTCAATAACCCGCATCATGAGCTTATGTGTCAGTTCGATAATCAGACCGGTCTTTTCTGCTAGAGGAATAAAAACGTCAGGCGGTATAAAGCCCGCTTCAGGGTGCTTCCAGCGAGCCAGTATTTCGAAACCGTCAATTTTTCCACTCGCCCCATTCACCACCGGTTGATAAAAAGGGACGATCTCTCCTTTGTCGATGGCCCGGCGCAAGTTCTCTTCAGGGGTCGTATATTTACTCAGGTAACGATGGAGTATCCACCCGGTGATTAGCGACATGATCGCAAGGATAGCGGTAAGAAAACCGCCCTGGGAGATCAAACGTCCCAGACTAAAAAATGGCGGTGGGTCGTATTCAATTCTGAAAGGATAACGCAACGATTGCTGATGCGCCTTGTCCTGCCGAACTGACGTGAAAGGTCTGACAACATCATTGTAATCTAACATTTTATTACCTACCACGAGGGTAAGCTGTATTCGGTTTGACGCGGTCTTCAGCGCGGTGTTGAGATGTACAAACCCAATACTCGCCCCCACATAACCAGAAATGCCCGGCGCCAGATAAAAGAGCACTGGGGTTCCCCCGGTGATTTCATCGCCTGGATAGAGCGTAAGACTGGCCGCCGTCGATTTATCTTCGTGAATTTTTTGGGTCTGACTCCCCAGCAGTGAGGAACACCATACTTCGTGATTACGGATCAGAACGACATAACGTAAATGTGGTCCCATTGCCGCTTCGCGATTCAATATCCGTTGTGCATCGGTAGTACAGGAACCGGCCGTCAGCGGACGAACAACGCTAACCGCTTTTATGGCCTCATCCACCATACTGTCTGCCAGGGATACCGACAGTTTTGCTTCCTGTACTCTGTCTGTATATGCCGCGCGCCAGAGTTGCCAGTTCAGCGCCGTAACACCGACAATAAAAAACACGAAACCACAGAGTAAGGAGACCAGCGTTGCTCGCATAATGGCTTTCCAGTTTGGGATATTTTTTATAGCTTTCCTGAATCGTAAAAATAGCCTGCTTTCAGGAAAAAAGTGTGATTAATCAATAAATATTGAAAAGACCCGTTATCAGCATATTTGATGCGCTGAGAACACAGGTAAAGGCAAAGCCCTACACGGCGCGCAGTCGCCTTGGTGCAAGATAGAACGTTGCTATAAAACGTGCTGACATTCGTCGCCGTAATCCGTACCATACGCGACATACTTTTGCCTGTTGGCTTTTGCCAGCCGGAGCTAACCCGTCATTTATCACTAACCAGATGGGCATAATAACGCGCCCGCTTTTGGTGTCTGAGACAGTAAATAATGCAAGAAAATCAAGAAGTAACAAAGAAAGAACAATACAACCTGAACAAATTACAAAAACGTTTGCGTCGTAACGTGGGCGAAGCGATTGCTGACTTCAACATGATTGAAGACGGCGACCGTATTATGGTGTGCCTTTCCGGCGGGAAAGACAGCTACACCATGCTGGAAATTCTGCGTAATTTGCAGCAAAGCGCGCCGATCAGTTTTTCCCTGGTTGCCGTTAACCTTGATCAGAAGCAACCGGGTTTCCCGGAGCATATTCTGCCGGAGTACCTCGAGCAGTTAGGTGTAGAGTATAAAATTGTCGAAGAAAACACTTACGGGATCGTAAAAGAGAAAATCCCGGAAGGTAAAACGACCTGTTCCCTCTGCTCACGTCTGCGCCGCGGGATTCTTTATCGCACGGCGACTGAACTTGGCGCGACAAAGATTGCGCTTGGTCACCATCGTGACGACATTCTGCAGACACTGTTTTTGAATATGTTCTACGGCGGCAAAATGAAAGGTATGCCACCGAAGCTGATGAGCGATGATGGTAAACACATTGTCATTCGCCCGCTGGCCTATTGCCGCGAAAAAGACATTGAACGTTTTGCGCAGGCCAAAGGTTACCCGATTATTCCGTGTAACCTTTGCGGCTCACAGCCTAATCTGCAACGTCAGGTGATTGCCGACATGCTGCGCGACTGGGATAAACGTTACCCAGGGCGAATTGAAACCATGTTCAGCGCAATGCAAAATGTGGTCCCTTCTCACCTGAGCGATATCAATCTGTTTGACTTCAAAGGGATCAAGCACGGTTCCGACGTCGTGGACGGTGGCGATCTGGCGTTTGACCGCGAAGAAATTCCGCTGCAACCCGCAGGCTGGCAGCCAGAAGAAGACGAAAACCAACTGGATGAATTACGACTGAATGTCGTCGAAGTGAAGTGATCTTTCAGCGTCTCAGGTGTGATACCTGAGACGCCCTCTTAACGCTTATTTCAACAAACGAACCCGGCAATTCTTGCCTTTAATCTTGCCGTTTTGCAATTGTTTCCACGCTTTGTGCGCGACCGACTGGCGAACCGCCACGTAGACATGCGCCGGATGCACGGTAATCTTGCCAATGTCGGCGCCATCCAGACCCATATCACCGGTCAACGCCCCCAGCACATCGCCAGGACGCATTTTGGCTTTTTTGCCGCCGTCGATACACAGCGTCGCCATCTCAGCCTCCAGGGGTACAATCGGGCTGCTTCCCGGCGTCACCAGCCAGTTGAGTTTAAGCTGTAGCATTTCGGACAAAATATTCGCGCGTTGTGCTTCTTCCGGCGCGCAAAAGCTAATGGCCAGCCCGCTGTTACCCGCACGGGCGGTACGACCAATACGGTGTACGTGAACTTCCGGATCCCATGCCAGTTCGAAGTTGACCACCAGCTCCAGCGATTTGATATCAAGACCACGGGCGGCGACATCAGTTGCTACCAGCACGCGGGCGCTGCCGTTTGCAAAGCGAACCAACGTCTGGTCACGATCGCGCTGTTCAAGATCGCCGTGCAATGCCAGCGCGCTTTGCCCTGCGGCATTCAGCGCATCGCAAACTGACTGGCAATCTTTTTTGGTGTTACAGAACACCACGCAGGATGCTGGCTGATGCTGGCTGAGCAATTTTTGCAGCAGCGAAATTTTGCCGTGCGAAGAGGTTTCAAAAAATTGTTGCTCAATCGCGGGAAGTGCGTCGACAGAGTCGATTTCGATGGTGAGAGGGTCCCGCTGAACCCGCCCACTGATGGCGGCGATAGCGTCAGGCCAGGTGGCAGAAAACAACAACGTCTGGCGTGAGGCGGGGGCAAAACGGATCACCTCGTCAATGGCGTCGCTGAATCCCATATCGAGCATACGATCGGCTTCGTCCATCACCAGAGTATTCAGGGCATCCAGCGAAACGGTGCCTTTTTGCAGGTGATCGAGTAAGCGCCCTGGCGTTGCCACAATGATATGCGGCGCATGCTGGAGAGAATCACGTTGAGCGCCGAAAGGCTGCCCACCGCAGAGCGTTAAAATTTTGGTGTTGGGCAGAAAACGGGCCAGACGACGCAACTCTCCCGCGACCTGATCGGCCAGTTCGCGGGTGGGGCAAAGCACCAGGGATTGCGTCTGGAACAGACCCGCATCAATATGCTGCAAAAGCCCAAGGCCAAATGCGGCCGTCTTACCACTGCCGGTTTTTGCCTGCACGCGGACATCACGCCCGGACAGAATGGCTGGCAGCGCGGCAGCCTGTACCGGCGTCATCTCAAGGTAACCCAACTCGTTAAGATTCTCGAGTTGAGCGGTGGGCAAAACATTCAGGGTTGAAAAAGCGGTCACAATAAAATCTCGTCGTAAATGGCTGGTAATCAGCAGGCGCGTATCCTCGCAGATCTCAGCTTACGATGCGACATTTTAATCGGTTCTTCATCTGGCGGCGGATCGGGCATGGGCTGCGGACGAGGAATGGGGTCGGGCATCGGTATCGGATCGGTTGGCAGGGGTTCCGGCTGACGCGTTTGTAGGTGCAGTAGGGTTAAAAAGCGGTTCATGTTACCCTCCGGTCGTTGAGGCTGACACTTTTAGGGTAGTCCCGCAGGCAAAAAAAAGCCGACTAATCTAAGTCGGCGTCGTACGAATCAATTGTGCTATGCAGTAATTCAAAAAAGGAAGTAAGACAATATGGAGCGCAACGCCCATCGCTTGACGTTGCATTCACCTGCGAGAGAGATATTGCCCCGAATAGGTAGATGGTTTATTGACTTCGCTCAAACTATACGGCGTTTTTACACTCACACAGGGCAAAAAATCGTTGATGTTACAACCATTTACTGCGATGCAACCATAAAGTAACACCGCTAATCAGCACCACTAACAGAATGCAAAACAGGGAAAACCCAAATCGCCACCCCCCTCCGGGTATTCCGCCAAGGTTAACACCGAACAAACCGGTCAAAAATGTGCTTGGCAAGAAAACCATTGCCATCAATGACATGGTATAGGTTCTGCGAGACAGTGATTCCTGCATCACCTGCGCAATTTCATCGGCCATAATGCCTGTGCGCGCGATGCACGCGTCAATCTCATCCAGCCCTCTTCCCAGGCGATCGGCAATGTCCTGCATCCGACGACGCTGATCGTCATTCATCCACGGCAGGCGTTCGCTGGATAACCGCGCGTAAACGTCTCGCTGCGGCGCCATGTATCGGCGCATCACAATCAGCTGTTTACGCAGCAACGCCATAAAACCTCGTGGTGGAATTTGCTGATCGAGAAGGTTGTCTTCCAGGTCGATAATTTTATCGTGAAGCTGTTCAATGAACTCGCTGGCGTGGTCGGTTAATGCGTCGCAAACATCCACCAGCCAGCGGCCGCAATCTTCTGGGCCAGTGCCTTCCTGCAGATCGCTCACCACATCATCCAGCGCCAGAACTTTACGCTGCCGGGTGGAGACAATCAGACGCTCATCCATATAGAGACGCATCGCAACCAGTTGGTCGGGGCGTTCGTCGGTATTGCCGTTGATGCAGCGTAATGTGATTAACGTCCCTTCCCCCATCCGGCTCACTCTTGGACGCATGCTTTCGCCCGCCAGCGCGTTGCGCACACTATTGGGCAGTAACGGCGTGGTCGCCAGCCACTGCGCGCTGTCAGGATGGGTATAATTAAGATGCAGCCAGCAGGGGTGTGCGTTGTCAATAATGTCGTTATCTTCTAACGGCTTCACGCCGCCATTGCCGTCCAGCAGCCAGGCAAAGACAGCATCCGGTACGTTAACTTCCGATCCCTTAATGGCTTCCACAACGCCTCCACAGTCATTCATTCTCACCGATAGTCTAGCCTTCGGCGCATGTTAAGCAATATCTCATTATCACATTGTGCTGAAATGATTCAGAAATATCGCTCAACTCGCCAGCAGGGATCCCTTCGCTTGTGCATCCCCTCTGGATCCGTGTTTTCTACCGGTTTAGTGAGTGTAATGTGGTTGTTCTATGTGAAAAAAATGTTATTCGTGGCGTGTTTTGCCAGGTCGGTGACACAAATTACTGCTAGATTTATCTGCACGATATTCTCTCAATGGAGAGCCAGATGTTGCACGTTGCCTGGGACCCCGTTCTGATTGGCATTTCGTTTTTAGTCGCTTTTATCGCTTCTTTCGTTGCCCTCGACAGTGCAGGTAAAGTGGCGATCTCCAGTCGTCGTGGTTCGGCTTTCTGGCGTTTTTCTGGTGGAGCGACACTTGGCATGGGCATCTGGTCAATGCATTTCATCGGGATGCTGGCGATGAAAATGAGCATGCCAATGAATTATCATTTTCTCCTCACCGCGTTATCGTTGCTGATCGCCCTGGTGGCCGCCACGCTGGCTATCACTATCGCCATTTCCGGCGATACGCTTTCAGGGAAAAGGCTCGTGGTGGCGACAGGAATTTTGAGTTCTGGCGTGGTGAGTATGCATTATGTCGGGATGGCCGCCATTCAGGAGCATTCCGCGATTATCTGGGATGCGAGCCTCATTTTGCTCTCCGTCGTGATTGCCGTGCTCGCCTCCGGCGCCGGATTATGGCTGGCATTTCATCTACGACAACATTCCCGCAGAGTACTCATCAATCGTCTTATCGCCGCGCTGGTGATGGCGCTGGCGATTTGTGCGATGCATTACACAGGCATGGGGGCAGCCACATTTACGCATTATGCGCATACACAGCACACCGGCATCAATACGGTCGAGTTGTCGGTCTGGGTTTCTGCCATTACGCTGATGATTCTGGGTATTATGCTGATTATTTCGATGGTCGATTCGCAGTTGCGAACCTCGCGACTGGCAGACAATTTACATCAGTTAAATTCCCGTCTTGAATACCAAACCCAGTTTGATGCCCTCACCGGTCTTGCTAACCGCACACAAATCGATATGTGCCTGCAAGATTGTCTGCACCATTGTGCCCTGCACCAGCAACATTTTGCCCTGGTGTTTATCGATTTAGACCGGTTCAAAATGGTGAATGATACATGGGGCCATCACATTGGCGATCAGCTACTGATTGCCAGTGCACAGCGGATCCAAAAATGCCTCGACGACACGATGACGCTAGCCCGACTGGGTGGGGACGAGTTTATTCTGCTCGTGCCGGGGAGCACGAAAGCATCGCTATCCTCCTTACTGACGCGGATTGCCGGGGAAATCAATACCCCCTTCTCGCTCTCCGGGCACATGATTCGTGTCTCGCTGAGCGCCGGGAGCAGTTTTTATCCTGAACATGGTTCCACGCTGCACGACCTCAAAGTGAAAGCCGACGTGGCCATGTATCATGTTAAGCAGAAAGGCAGAAATGGCTGGGCGATTTATACGCCTGAAATGGAGGCCCTTGTGGCCTCCGCGGCAGGGATCCTGCAGGGCCTCCCTCTGGCGCTCGAGCAACAGCAATTTGAGTTGTGGTTTCAGCCTAAATACACGGCCGGGGACCATGCTCTCACCGGTTTTGAGGCCCTACTTCGCTGGCGGCATCCTGAACAAGGACTGCTGTTGCCGGGTGTATTCCTGCAAGCGCTGGAAGATACAGGGCTTATCATCCCGGTAGGAAACTGGGTGATTCAGCAAGCCTGTTTCCAGCTTCATCAGTGGAAACAACAAGGGCACCCAGAATGGTCACTGGCCATCAATCTTTCCCCTACCCAATTTGAGCAACATGATATCGTCGACATTGTTTCTAAGTCGCTGAAACGTTATCACCTCTCGCCGACGCAATTAACGCTGGAAATCACTGAAAGTGTTGCCTTTAAAAATTTAACGCGCAGCGTGGAAATATTGAATACATTTTCTGAAGCAGGGATCATCGTTTCTATTGATGATTTCGGGACCGGTTATTCAAATATGTTGATGTTAAAATCACTTCCGGCCCGTGAGTTAAAAATTGACAGGGTATTTATTAAAGATCTCGCTGAAAACAGCAAGAATATGAAAATAGTGTCTACTATTATCGACATTGCGCATTCCATGAATATGCGCGTGGTCGCTGAAGGTATCGAGACCCCTGAGCAAGAAATGCTGTTAACCCGCATGGGCTGCGGCGTTCTGCAAGGTTTTTTGTTTGCAAAACCGATTCCAGCGAATAGAATCCCAGAATTGATCCAAAGAGACAGTATCGTAAAGCAGTTGAAAGCTGTGTCCCCATTAACTCCGCAGCAAACTATTTCGCTGTAAGAGATTGATGATAAAAATGATCTGCCAATAATTGGCTGCACAGCATGTGAAGATAACAGGATTATCGATGATTGCACACGAATTCAATGCCCTTGATTTATTAACCGTTCCTGTTTGGATTGTCTCACCACATAAAGAAGCGCTGGTATTTGCCAATACCGCAGCGCGGGAACTGATGCAGGAAAATACATTCAGCCAACTGCGAAAAGGGTTATTTTCGGCACATGCGCAAATTGAATTGTCCATGTATATCACTGACCTACGAAATAAGCGGGATATTGTCGAAATCCTGACAGTGAATTCTCATGGTCAGGAAAATGCGCTGACCTGCCGACTTTCCATCAAAACACTCGCAACTGAGGACGATGTGATTGTCTTTGAGGGGTTCGAAGTGCAGGCGGTTCAGGGACTCAAGGCTAGCCGTTCGGCAAACTATCAACGCAAGAAACAGGGCTTCTATGCCCGTTTTTTCCAGACAAACACCGCGCCCATGCTGCTTATCGATCCTTCACGTGAGGGGCTGATTGTGGATGCAAACCTGGCGGCCATGAACTTCTACGGCTACAGCCACGAGGTGATATGCCAAAAGCATACGTGGGAAATTAATGAATTAGGCCGTCATGTGTTGCCTGTTATGCATGAAGTCGCGCGCCTGCCCGGAGGGCATAAGCCGCTCAATTTCGTGCACAAACTGGCTGACGGCTCCACCCGTCATGTACAAACGTATGCCGGCCCAATCGAAATCTACGGCGAACGGCTGATGTTGTGCATCATCCACGACATCACCGAACAAAAGCGGCTTGAGCAGGAACTGGAGCGAGCTGCAATGCATGACGAGCTCACCGGTTTATTGAACCGAAGGCAGTTTTACCAGCTTACCGAGCAGAGCCAGACGCCCCATTTAGCGCTGACACAGGATTACAGTTTGCTGCTGATCGACACCGATCGCTTTAAGAGCATCAACGATCTTTATGGCCATCTGAAAGGCGATGAGGTGTTGTGTGCCCTTTCACGCACGCTTGAAGCCCATGCCCGTAAAGGCGATCTGGTTTTTCGCTGGGGGGGCGAGGAGTTTGTGTTGCTGTTGCCGCGAACACCACTGGATACGGCAATGACCATTGCCGAAACCCTGCGCGCCAGTGTCGCCAAAATCAGTATCGCTGGCTTACCGCGTTTTACGGTCAGTATTGGTGTGGCGCGACATGAACAGAATGAAAGTATCGATGAGCTGTTTAAACGCGTGGACGATGCGCTATACAAAGCCAAAAATGACGGACGTAACAGGGTACTCGCCGCCTGACTTCGCGTGAAACTGTTGATGCGTCTTGGAAGACGCTGGTTATTCTGTCCTGACGTTGCGGCCCGCCCCTGGCGGCGCAGGCGCATTTTTACCGTGATAATACTAGCGGCTGCGTTTGGCGTGACGTTCCCAGTTTTCTTGTTTCGCCTGCGCGGTTTTGCGCAGCGCAACATAGCATGCACCGCTACCGCCATGATGCGGTAACGCCGAACAATAGGCCTGTACATCGTCGAATTCTGTCAGCCATCGGGCGACATAGCTGCGAACAACATTAGCATGTGAACTGTCTTCCCGTCCTTTACCGTGGATAATCAGTACATTACGTAAGCCGTCCTGCAGTGCCTGTAAAATGAAACTGAACAGCATCTTGCGGCACTCTTCAACCGGTTGGCGCAACAAATTCAGACTCGCCTGCTGGCTGTACTTACCTAAACGCAGTTTGTCGGTTACCCCTTGCTGCAAACCTTCCCGGCGAAATTCCAGTGGCTGACTGAGCGGGATAACATCCAAAAAACCGGTGGTGAGAAAATTATCAAGCTGGAGCGTATCCAGACGCTGCGGGGCGCGCTGATTACGCGTGGGCTGCCAGTGTATATCCGTGCAACTCTTTAGCGGCTGGACATCCTCCATGGCGTCAAGAAATAGCGATGTGTCGTCAAGGTTCATGATTCATCCTCCAGCTTTAGCCTCTGTACTATCATAACCGCACGGTATTATGCCGACAACGCTTTACAGTTGTTTCCAATAACAGGTCTGGATGCACCGCAGTGTGGGGCGCAGAGCGACCCCACCTTCTCTTTTTAGGGTATAGATGGCGATCATCGTCGCATGATATCTTGTCTTTTTTACCGACCGTGTCGGTGATATCCCCGTTCAGAATAAGGGAAACGGATGCTGAAATTACTTCAAGACAACATTGCGACCCGGCTGGGGCCGCTGTGGGTGATTTGCGATGAACAATTTCGCCTGCGCGCTATCGAGTGGGAGCAGCACAGCGAGCGTATGGAGCAATTGCTGGATATTCACTACCGCAGCGAAGGGTACGAGCGTGTTGTCGCCAAAAATCCCGGCGGCCTGAGCGATAAACTCGCTGACTATTTTGAGGGCAATCTCAGCATTATCGATACGCTGGAAACCGCCACCGGCGGCACCGATTTTCAACGTGAGGTGTGGCGGGCGCTACGGTCCATTCCGTGCGGCCATGTCATGCATTACGGTCATTTAGCCGAACAGTTAGGTCGTCCTGGCGCCGCACGCGCTGTCGGTGCCGCCAATGGCGCGAATCCCGTCAGCATTGTTGTGCCCTGCCACCGCGTCATTGGACGTAATGGCACGATGACCGGGTATGCCGGCGGCGTGCAGCGAAAAGAGTGGCTACTGCGCCATGAAGGTTACCTGCTACTTTAAAATCCAGGCAATTCGTGCCATCTACTTCACAGTTTACTGTAAAGTAACTGCAGATATTTTAATGTTTTTCAAAGAGATATAAATATTCACTCCACTTATGTCTGAATTATCCCCTATTGGGAGTAGCTCAGACTTACGTGCTCACCAAAAAGATGTTAAAATTGACAAATATCAATTACGGCTTGAGCAGACCTATGATCCCGGAAAAGCGAATTATACGGCGCATTCAGTCTGGCGGTTGTGCTATCCATTGCCAGGATTGCAGCATCAGCCAGCTTTGCATCCCGTTCACACTTAACGAGCATGAGCTTGACCAGCTTGATAATATCATCGAGCGTAAAAAGCCTATTCAAAAAGGCCAGACGCTGTTCAAAGCAGGTGATGAGCTGAAGTCACTCTATGCTATCCGTTCCGGCACGATTAAAAGCTACACCATCACCGAACAAGGCGATGAGCAGATCACCGGTTTTCATCTTGCAGGGGATCTGGTCGGTTTTGACGCCATTGGTACCGGTCATCACCCGAGTTTTGCCCAGGCGCTGGAAACCTCAATGGTATGCGAAATCCCGTTCGAGACGCTGGATGACCTGTCGGGCAAAATGCCGAATCTGCGTCAACAGATGATGCGTCTGATGAGTGGCGAGATCAAAGGCGATCAGGATATGATCCTGTTATTGTCGAAGAAAAATGCGGAAGAACGTCTGGCTGCCTTTATCTACAATCTGTCTCGCCGGTTTGCGCAACGTGGTTTCTCACCGCGTGAATTCCGCCTGACCATGACGCGTGGCGATATCGGTAATTACCTTGGGTTAACGGTTGAAACCATTAGCCGTCTGCTGGGGCGTTTTCAGAAAAGCGGCATGCTGGCGGTCAAAGGTAAATACATTACGATCGAAAACAGCGATGCGCTGGCAGTTCTGGCGGGTCATACGCGTAACGTTGCCTAATCATTTCGCAAACGTGTCAGTTATCCTTCTGTCAAATCGGTAGATTTCCCCGATTTATTGATCTGGCAGAAGGTTCTTCCCTGTTTCAATTAGCATATATGGGTTACTCTTTTAAATACAAACTGCGGTGACAGTTGTAAGGAGACCCTGTATGGCTATGTATCAAAACATGCTGGTGGTCATCGATCCGAACCAGGACGATCAACCAGCATTACGGCGAGCTGTTTATTTGCATCAACGGATTGGTGGAACAATCAAAGCCTTTCTGCCGATCTATGACTTTTCCTATGAGATGACTACCCTGCTGTCGCCTGATGAGCGCACGGCAATGCGTCAGGGCGTCATCAGCCAGCGAACAGCATGGATACGTGAACAAGCAAAATACTATATTGATGCAGGCATTCCTGTTGATATTAAAGTGGTCTGGCACAACCGTCCCTTTGAGGCGATTATCCAGGAAGTCGTCAGTAACAAGCACGACCTGGTTCTGAAAATGGCGCACCAGCACGACCGACTGGAAGCCGTCATCTTTACCCCTACTGACTGGCATCTGTTACGGAAATGTCCAAGTCCGGTCTGGATGGTGAAAGATCAGCCCTGGCCAGAAGGTGGCAAGGCACTGGTTGCGGTAAATCTGGCAAGTGAAGAACCGTACCATAATGCGTTGAACGAAAAACTGGTCAAAGAGACGATACAACTCGCAGCGCAGGTCAACCATACCGAAGTGCATTTGGTTGGCGCTTATCCTGTTACGCCTATCAATATTGCCATTGAATTGCCTGAATTTGATCCGAGCGTTTATAACGATGCGATCCGCGGACAGCACCTGCTGGCGATGAAGGCGCTGCGTCAGAAATTCAGTATTAATGAGGATGTCACGCACGTTGAAAAAGGCCTGCCGGAAGAAGTGATTCCTGATTTAGCAGAACATCTGCAAGCGGGGATTGTGGTATTGGGTACGGTCGGACGCACGGGGCTCTCCGCAGCGTTCCTCGGTAATACGGCGGAACAGGTCATCGACCATTTGCGCTGTGACCTGCTGGTCATCAAACCCGATCAGTATCAGACGCCGGTTGAGCTGGACGACGAAGAAGACGATTAATTAGCTAATGAAAATGCCGGATGGCGGTGTAAACACCCTTTCCGGCCTGCTATCAAGGCCCGGCCGATGCGTCGGGCCTTTTTCTGCTCAGTGTTTATCCTCACCGCCCAGGAAATAGATCCCCAACGGAATCGCCAGCAAGATCGTAAAGACCAGGCTGTAGACGAAAATCATCGAAGATTGAATGGCATACATTGACGTCGTCCAGTCAGACAGCGGGATATCGTATTGCTCTATCACCCCTCCGATGGTCGCTCGCGTCACCACTGACGCCGCGATGATAAATACCCCCAGCAGGCACAACAGAAACTTCTTCCCCTTTGCTGTCTTCAGCGTTGCCATGATCATAGTATCGTCCTTTTGCTGATGAAAACCCTGTTACTTGCGCGTAACAATACCATGACAATACGCGATTGTCTGCCCGAGAAACCGTGACATTACGTTCACATTATCGGCATTCTTCTACAATTAGCGCTAAATGCGCTATTTTTTTCGCCCATTCCATTATCCGCGATGCGTCTATGCTGCATAAAATGTCATCCTTTCAGATTGGCCGTAATACATAAATACTCCTCCAGGAACAACAACGATACCTATGACTGCGGATCTCATTTTAAAAAATTCATTCAATCTGGCAGTGATTTTCAGTTGTAGCGCCGCACTGGTCATGATGCGATTTTGGCTTTACCGTAAATTAAAATGGCAGAAAGGTTTTATTTTTCACGCGGCCCAGTTCTTTATTTACGCGATTATCATCGGTACGATGGGTTGCATCATCAATAACGCCATCGAGAGCTACAGGCTAACGTTCATTTCAGCCAGCGTGATCGACTTTATCTGCACCTCACTGATTGCGCTTATCCTGACGATAAAACTGTTTTTAGTGATCAACCAATTTGAGAAAGCGCAGATCGATAAAGGCCGGGATGTCACCAGCGCCAGAATCGTGTCACGTATTATCAAGATCACAATTATTATTTCGATCGTTTTACTGTACGGCGAACATTTTGGCATGAGTTTATCCGGTCTGCTGACCTTTGGCGGGATCGGCGGTATCGCCGTCGGGATGGCGGGTAAAGATATTCTCAGTAACTTCTTTTCTGGCATCATGCTTTATTTCGACAGACCGTTTAGCATCGGCGACTGGATCCGTTCTCCCGACAGAAACATCGAAGGCACAGTGGCTGAAATTGGCTGGCGGATCACCAAAATTAATACTTTCGACCACCGTCCACTGTACGTTCCGAACTCGATATTCTCTTCAATTAGCGTAGAAAACCCAGGCAGAATGACCAACAGACGCATCAAAACGGTGATCGGGTTACGTTATGAGGATGCCGGTAAAGTCCGCGAGATTGTCCAGGCAGTCACAAGTATGCTTCAACACCATCCTGATATTGACCAAAAGCAGACGCTGCTGGTTTATCTCAACGAGTTCGGCGATTCATCACTGAATATTCTGGTCTATTGTTTTAGCAAAACCACGGTATGGAAAGAATGGCTCGCAGTCCAGCAAGATGTTTATTTGAACATTATTGATATCGTGCAGAGCCACGGCGCTGATTTCGCGTTTCCCAGCCAGACGCTGTATATCGATGATGCCAGTCTTCGGTCCCAGTAGTTCGCATTCCCGCGTCCTCCAGGCTATATCTTAGACATCTTTATTCATACAGGGGTGGTGAGGATGGGCAAGAAAATTCTAATGCTGGTGGGTGATTACGCTGAAGATTACGAAACCATGGTACCGTTTCAGGCATTGCAGATGATTGGTCATCAGGTTGATGCGGTCTGCCCTGACAAAACCAGAGGCGACTATATCATGACGGCGATTCATGATTTTGATGGTGCCCAAACCTACAGCGAGAAACCCGGTCACCGTTTTACGCTCAACGCCGACTTTGCGGCGGCGGAAGAAAAGAATTATGACGCGCTGTTGATCCCCGGTGGGCGGGCGCCGGAATATCTGCGCTTAAATGATAAAGCCATCAAACTGGTGCAGGCGTTTGACGCGGCGGGTAAACCTATTGCCGCCGTTTGCCACGGCGCCCAATTGTTGGCTGCCGCCGGAATACTCAAAGGACGCACATGTAGCGCCTACCCGGCCTGTGCGCCGGAAGTCCGGCTCAGCGGCGGGCAGTATGCTGACATCGGTATCGACCAGGCACATGTTGACGGCAATCTGGTCACCGCCCCCGCCTGGCCTGCACATCCACAATGGTTAGCAAAATTTGCCGAACTATTACAGTAGTCAAAGGTTGAACGGATAAAGAGACGCTGGCGCGATTATAGCGCCAGCGTTGGGTTTATTGTTGACTGTATATCAGTGTTTCACAATATACATGGTCCGGCTGTAGGCCACGTCTTCCGGGTTGGTGATGGGATAACCTTTAAGCCAGGGTTTAATTAAGCGACCATTGGTGTACTGATAAATTGGCGCAATCGGCGCCTGCTCCATCAGGATTTTTTCCGCGGCATTATAATCCGCATTACGTGCCTGCGCGGTATTTTCCAGGGTTGCCTGAGTCAGAACCTTATCGTATGCCGGGTTGTTGAAACGAGAAATATTACCGGAATGCGTTGAGGTCAGCAGCGAAAGGAAAGTAGACGGCTCGTTGTAATCCCCGACCCAGGACGCACGGATCACATCAAAATTACCGGTATTACGGCTATCAATATAGGTTTTCCATTCCTGGTTTTGCAGTTTCACATCCACACCGAGGTTTTTCTTCCACATCGATGCCACGGCAATCGCAATTTTCTGATGATTTTCAGACGTATTATACAGCAGCGTCAGATTTAACGGACGATTCGGACCGTAGCCTGCCGCCCTCAGTAACGTTTTGGCCTGCGCATTCAGTTCTTCCTGACTCATTTGCTCAAACGGTGAAGGTTCAGGTGTAAATCCTGCCGTCACATCCGGGGTAAAATGCCAGGCCGGTTTTTCCCCGGTGCCTAACACTTTTTCAGCCATAATACGTCGGTCGATGGTCATGCTTAATGCCAGGCGCACACGAGAATCCGCGGTAGGTCCTTTTTGTGTGTTAAAGGCGTAATAATACGTCCCCAGTTGCGGCGGGGTATAAACCTGATTGGGAATATCCTTCATCAATTTCTGATACAGATTTTTCGGGAAGGACTCCGTGATATCAATATCACCCGCCAGATAACGTTTGGTCGCGGATGATTCCTGGTTGATGGGCAGGAACGTCACTTTTTGGATGACGGTTTTCGCATTATCCCAGTAATACGTGTTCGGCTCGACGACCAGCTTTTCATTGACCACGCGATCTTTTAAAACATAAGCGCCGTTGCCGATCAAATGGCCTGGCTTAGTCCAGTCCTTTCCACTCTCTACGTTGGCTTTCTGCACCGGATAAAAGGCAAAGTTGGCGGTCAGATTCGCAAACCAGGGTAACGGTTTATCCAACTGGACTTTTAAGGTTCGCGCATCAACGGCAGTCACGCCCAGTTTATCTGGCGTGGCTTTCCCATCGATAATGGCCTGCGCATTATTAATTCCCGCCAGCGCCGCAAACCAGGCGAACGGTGACAGTGTCTTCGGATCCACCAGACGCTGCCAGCTATAGACAAAATCCTGTGCCGTAACCGGGCTTCCATCTGCCCATTTGGCGTTGTCGCGCAGGGTAAACGTCCAGACACGGTTGTCATTACTCTTCCACTGGGTGGCGACACCCGGAATAATTTCACCTTTGTCGTTTTGATTGACCAGGCCTTCGAACAGGTCACGAATCACCTGAATTTCTGGTAATCCAACGGCTTTAGCCGGATCAAGCGACGCAGGCTCATCTTTAATATGGCGCACCAGCTCTTGTTTTTCTGCCAGAACCGTTCCGTTGGGAACATCGGCAGCATGTGTCTGAAAAATGCTGCTAACCAACAGCGCACAACAGGTTACTGAAACAGAGAGCTTCATAAGGTACCCCAATCGATAAGTTAATCCTGAATAAAATGACGGCGTAATTATTTGTTTTAACTATGGGAAAAGCAAATAACTTCCCGCACAAAATTGATATTACAACGAGAATAAGAAGTCTATGAAAACGATTTGATTATCCGCGAAATTTGCACAACACTGCGAATAATAACTCCAGCATTCAGAGACGCTTATGACCGTTACTCGCCCTCGCGCCGAACGCGGCGCATTTCCGCCTGGCACAGAACACTATGGACGTTCACTCTTAGGGGCGCCGTTGATCTGGTTCCCGGCTCCTGCCGCCGATCGTGAAAGCGGTCTGATTTTAGCGGGCACCCACGGTGATGAAAATTCATCGATGGTCACGCTCTCCTGCGCGCTGCGCACCCTCACCCCGTCTTTACGTCGTCATCATGTGGTGCTGGCCGTCAATCCGGATGGTTGCCAGCTCGGGCTGCGCGCCAATGCCAACGGTGTCGATTTAAATCGTAACTTTCCGGCGGCAAACTGGAGGGCGGGCGAAACGGTGTATCGCTGGAACAGCGCCGCAGAAGAGCGCGATGTTGTGTTACTTACCGGAGAACATTCGGGGTCGGAGCCGGAAACCCAGGCGTTGTGCCAGCTCATACACCGTATTCACCCTGCCTGGGTCGTGTCATTCCACGATCCGCTGGCCTGCATTGAAGATCCAAAAAACAGTGAATTGGGTGCGTGGCTGGCGCAGATGTTCGAATTGCCACTGGTGACAAGCGTAGGTTACGAGACGCCAGGATCCTTTGGCAGTTGGTGTGCCGATCTCAACCTGCACTGCATCACCGCCGAGTTTCCGCCTATTTCTTCCGACGAAGCCAGCGAGACGTATCTGCTGGCAATGTCGAATCTACTTCGCTGGCATCCTAAAGATGGAGTTTTCCGGTCGTAAAATGCAGTGCTGGCTCGACATCCACCGCCAGCCAGGTCGGGCCATCGAGATCGGCGAAACTCACCTGCGTCGTCAGCGGTAACGCTGCGCTGATCGCACGCGACGTGCATAACATGCAGCCCAGCATTAAACCGAAACCTTGCGCTTTGGCTTCGGTTGCTAATGCTAATGCTTCCGTCAGCCCTCCGGTTTTGTCCAGCTTAATGTTGACCATCTCATAGCGCCCTTGCAGCGATTTCAGGCTGCTACGGGTATGGCAACTCTCATCTGCGCAAATGGGCAGCGGGTGAACGAAATTCTCCAGCGCGGCATCATCGTGCGCCGGTAATGGCTGCTCCAGCATCGCCACCCCCAAATCGGCCAGTAGCTGACAGCGGGCCGCCAGACCACTCGCATGCCAGGACTCATTGGCATCGACAATCAGCGTCGCCTCAGGAACCGCCGAACGAATCGCCACCATACGTTCGCTGATCAGATGATCATCGAGCTTCACTTTCAGAAGTGTCGCCCCGTTTTCCCACAGGGCCGCCGCGCTGGCCGCCATTTGATCTGGCGTTCCAATCACCACGGTTTGCGCCGTAATCACCGGTGAATCCAACTCGATACCAACGAACTCGATCAGTGTTTGCTGCTGTTGACGGGCGCTTAAATCCCACAATGCGCAATCTACAGCGTTACGCGCCGCGCCAGCAGGTAACAGCTGTTGTAAGGTTTCGCGGGTTAATCCTTTTTCCAGTTGCGGGGCAATGCTCATGACCTGCGCAAGCACTGAGGCATCACTTTCGCCATATCGGGGGTAAGGCGTACACTCGCCCGTCCCCTTCACACCGTTTTCTTCCAGCTCCACAACCACCACATGCGCTTCGCTCCGACTCCCTCGCGCAATAACAAAGGGGGTATGCAGTGGCCAGGCTTCCTCATACACCTTCACCGATCTCATTCGTGCTCCTTATGTTGCGGCGGTGTGCGATTCACCACAAATAGCGTTTGCTGTGTTAACTACTGATGGCATAAACTAACCGCGACGTTAACTATATGTAAACAGGAAGATAACCATGTCACAAACCGTTCATTTCCAGGGCAACCCCGTTGCAGTCGCCAACTCCATTCCTCAGGCTGGTAGCAAAGCGCAGGCTTTTACCCTCGTGGCAAAAGACCTGTCTGACGTCGCACTGACTCAGTTTGCTGGCAAACGTAAAGTGCTGAATATTTTCCCGAGTATTGATACCGGCGTATGTGCGGCATCGGTACGTAAGTTTAACCAACTCGCGACAGAAATCGACAACACCGTCGTGCTGTGCATTTCTGCCGACCTGCCGTTTGCCCAGTCTCGTTTCTGCGGTGCGGAAGGTCTGAGCAACGTTATCACCCTCTCCACGCTGCGTAACAGTGATTTTCTGAAAAACTACGGTGTGGAAATCACCGAAGGCCCTCTGAAGGGTCTGGCCGCGCGTGCCGTGGTGGTGGTCGATGAAAACGACAACGTCATTTTCAGCCAGCTGGTGAATGAAATCACCAACGAACCTGACTACACCGCCGCGCTGGACGTCCTGAAAGCGTAATCCTCGCGGATACAAAAATGCCTCCAGATTTGGAGGCATTTTCATTTTTGCAATTACTCGTCGTTCTTCTTCTGGCTCAACCCATATTCACGCAATTTATTGGCAATCGCGGTGTGTGACACCCCCAGCCGTTTCGCCAGCTTACGCGTGCTGGGATAATTGCGATAAAGCTGCGTCAACACAGAACGCTCAAAACGACTGGTAATATCATCCAGTGACCCTTCCATCGCATCTTCTCCGACAGCAACGGTCGCGGCATCGTAATCCGGCAATAAAATATCCTGTGGGCGCAGCTCGTAACCTTCCAGTTGAGTCAGCGCACGGTAAATGGCGTTTTTGAGCTGACGCACGTTACCGGGCCAACCGTAACGGGTGAGTACCGTTCCAAGATCGGCCGCCAGTTTAGGCCTTGGCACACCCTGCTCATCGGCAAAACGCGCCACGAACAGCTCGGTGAGCGGCATAATGTCCTGTGGGCAGTCGCGCAGCGGCGGCAGGTTGAGCGTCAGAACATTCAGGCGGTAATAGAGATCTTCGCGGAACAGTCCTTTTTGCACCAGTTCCACCAGGTTCTTCTGGGTGGCGCAAATCACCCGGACATCCACGTGAACCTCTTGATCTTCGCCCACCCGACGGAACGTACCGTCATTGAGAAAGCGCAGCAGTTTCGTCTGCATACGCGGCGACATCTCGCCAATTTCATCCAGCAACACCGAGCCGCCGTTCGCCTGTTCGAAGAACCCTTTTTTGCCTTCCGGCGCGTGGCCAAAGAGCTCACTTTCAACCGCATCCTCCGGGATGGACGCGCAGTTCAGCGCCAGATACGGTTTTGCTGCGCGCGGGCTCGCCAGATGACAGGCATGTGCAAAGAGATCTTTCCCTGTCCCGGTATCCCCGGTGATCAACAGCGGCGCGCTCAACATTGCCAGCTTACGAGCCTGCTCAACCACATGTTTCATTTTGGCGCTAACGGCAATCACCTGGCTAAAGGCGCTCAGATCCTGGGTGTTGAGGTTCTGCAACTGACGCCCCATCCGCAGGGTGGAACGCAGCATCACCACCGCGCCTGTCAGCATATGTTCGTCGTTCTCGCCCTGAAGATGGACTGGCGTAATTTCCATCAGGAAATTCTGACCGTTGATCACGACATGTTCGTTGTGGGAGCCTTGTGGATTCCCCTCCAGCCAGCGCTGGAAGTTGAAACCATTGATCAATTGCGCCGCCGTGTGATTGCGCATGCGCTCCGGGTTTTGCGCGAAAAGCTGACAGCTCGCGGGGTTCGCCATCTCCACTTTGCTTTTCATGTCCAGCGACAGAACCGGCTCCGGAAGCGCCTCAAGCAAGGCGCTAAGCGCCAGATGCTCGCGCTCGGAGGGCATCCACGGCACGGTGCGCACATCAGTGACGCCCGCGATGCGACGAATCTCCGCCATCAGGCTGCTGAAGTTGGTGAACTCCAGTTCAGCAAAATTAAGGTAAATCCGCCCGATGGGGTCAATCTCAATACCACGTAAATCAATGCTGCGAAGTACCAGTAAATCCAGCAATTCACGGGTCAGACCTAGACGATCTTCACAAAAGACTTCCAGACGCATGGGAACCTTCACCTAATCAATGAACTATTAAACAGATGATAAGCCACTATTCGGTTAGCAGGAAGGAGTCTGTCAACAAATATTGACAGCATGGTGGAAATTTGGGCGCTGACGCGTAAAGCTGTACGGTCAGCCTAATGCTGGTCAGTTAAGAAATGAGGGAGAATCTGTCACTCTGATGAAGGGTGACGTTCACCTTATGTCCACAGCCTCTCTACAATCACCCCACCTGTGAACGTGCAAGGGAGGTTCACCGCCACCTCCCTTGCAACCCTGGCTCCCGGCGGGAAAATCGTCGCTTCGCGATACATTCGCCTTATTCCGTCTGCCTTTCGGGTCGGGGCTGAAGTGGTCTACTTAATTTGGACACAGCCAGAGGTTCTTTGTCTTTCCATCTCGGTGGGTGTCAACCCACCGTTGT
>NZ_JBWKVL010000022.1:0-42541 GCF_059421685.1 Citrobacter sp. GW821-FHT02E08
CCGTAGCGCCGATGGTAGTGTGGGGTCTCCCCATGCGAGAGTAGGGAACTGCCAGGCATCAAATAAGCAAAAAGCCCTGTACTGACGTACAGGGCTTTTTTGCGTCTGCGATCTGCGGAAAATGCCGGATGGCGGTGTTTATGCGTCTTATCCGGCCTGTGAGTCTGATAAGTGCAGTGCCATCTGGCACGATACAAAACCACTCTTCCAAAACTCATGCACACTACGGTTGAAAACCATCTGTCCAGAAGCTCACCATTTCGGTGAGGAATGGATTTATAGCGGTATCCAGGCACCACCTGCACGGTGACTGTCTAACACCGCATCAATAAAACGCATGCCGTTCACCCCCTCTTCCACACAGGGAAGATCGTCTGTCTCAGGCGGGGGAGCAACTCCAGCCTGCATGGCATGAATGCGCAGTGCTGCATCGGTATACAGCTGAGCGAAAGCTTCCAGATAACCCTCCGGATGACCCGCTGGTACGCGAGTGGCATGTGTTGCCGCAGGACTTACGCTGCGTCCCCGTGTCAGCCGTTGCGCCTGACCCGCAAGTGGGGTAAACCAAAGCTGGTTCGGCTCCTCCTGACTGAAGACTAAACTGGCTAGAGAGCCGTAGAGACGCAGCACTAGTCGGTTTTCCTCGCCGCTGGCGACCTGACTTGCAATCAGTGAACCCCGGCCGCCATTGGGATAACGCATCCAGACCTGAACATGATCGTCAACCCGCCTGCCGGGGACAAAGGTGTGAAGCTCGGCGCTGAGCGCCTCCGGCAACTGACCACTGACAAAGGCGGCGAGATGCCAGGCATGGGTACCGATGTCCCCCAGGCAACCTGCCTGACCGGCCCGCGTGGGATCGGTGCGCCAGGCCGCCTGTCGATGACCACTGGCTTCCAGAGGTTCTGCCAGCCAGTCCTGAAGATATTCCACCTGCACATAACGCAGCTCGCCAAGTTCACCTGCAGCCACCAGAGCGCGGGCATGGCGCACCATTGGGTATCCGCTGTAGGTGTGCGTTACGGCAAACAGCCGCTGCTGCCGTTTTGCCAGTGCGGCCAGTGCTTCTCCTTCCCCGAGCGTCAGCGCCAGCGGTTTATCGCAGATCACATGGATACCCGCGTCAAGAAAAGCGGTTGCTACAGGGGCATGCAGATGATTCGGTGTCACGATAGCGACAACTTCTATGCCGTCCGGACGAGCAGACTCTAGCCGCGCCATTTCGCGAAAATCGCTGTAACTGCGCGGGAGTCCCAGTTCAGCCGCACTGGCCGCCGCTCTGTCGGGATCGCCAGAGAGGGCCGCCGCCACCAGTTCGTAGTGATCATCCAGCCGTGCGGCCATTCGGTGTACGGCACCGATAAAGGCACCTTGTCCACCGCCCACCATGCCAAGACGCAGACGGCGATTCATGTTTTTGCTCCCAGTCCCAGCAAGGTGGACAACTGAGCAGGATCGAGACGGCTGTCGGCAAAGTCATCAAAGGCATGTTCTGCCACCCGAATGATGTGCTGGCGGATAAATTGCGCCCCTTCAGCAGCACCGCTCTCTGGGTGTTTAAGGGCACACTCCCACTCCAGCACGGCCCAGCCTGAATAGTCATACTGGGTCAGCTTCGAGAAAATCGCCGTAAAGTCTATCTGGCCGTCACCGAGTGAGCGAAAACGCCCTGCACGGTCCAGCCAATCCTGATACCCTCCATACACACCCTGACGCCCGGAGGGGCGAAACTCGGCATCTTTCACGTGAAACGCCTTGATCCGCTGATGGTATATGTCGATAAACGCCAGATAATCAAGTTGTTGCAATAAGAAGTGGCTGGGGTCATAGAGGATATTGGCGCGCGGATGCGCATCCAGTGCCGCCAGAAAACGCTCGAACGTCACCCCATCGTGCAAATCTTCACCGGGATGTAGCTCATAACAAACGTCAACACCCTGCTCATCAAACGCATCCAGGACAGGACGCCAACGACGTGCCAGCTCGGCAAAGGCTTCATCGACAAGCCCTGCCGGTCGCTGGGGCCAGGGATAAAGATAAGGCCAGGCGAGGGCGCCGCTAAAGGTCGCATGTGCCGTTAACCCCAGACGCTGGGAGGCCTTCGCCGCCGCCATCAGTTGATTCACCGCCCACTCGGTACGTGCAGTCGGTTTCCCCCGCACTTCTGGCGCAGCGAACTGATCAAACAGGGAATCATAGGCCGGATGCACCGCTACCAGTTGTCCCTGCAGGTGAGTAGAAAGCTCTGTGATGGCGAGCCCATGCTCTGCAAGCTGTCCGGCGACCTCGTCACAATAGGTTTGACTGTGTGCCGCCAGGTTCAAATCGAACAGATGGGGATGATTGGTGGGGAGCTGCACCCCGTTGAACCCCAGACCAGCGGCCCAGCCAGCCAGCCCCTGCAACGTATCGAAGGGAGGGCGGTCACCGATAAATTGTGCAAGAAAGACAGCCGGTCCTTTGAGGGTTTTCATGCGCAACTCCTTCATCATGCGGTGAAAGTGGGTGTTGCGGGGTGATCTACACACCCCGCTTATACATAAACTCAGAACGGTGAATCAGGGAAGTAGAAATCTTTGGCATTCTCTTTGGTGATCAACACCGAAGGAATAATGGTTTTGGCAGGCAGTTCCTTGCCCTGCAGACGCGCCTCTGCGGTCAGTTTGATCGCATCGTAGATAAACTTGGGTGAATAGGAGACATTCGCCTGGATGCGCGGATCGCTTCCCTCCATCAACGTTTTGATCGCCCCTTTGGCACCGGCGCCACCAAAGACGATTTTGATGTCATCACGTTTAGCCTGGTCAATGGCCTTGAGCACGCCCACCGCCATATCATCATCGGCAGCCCAGACGGCATCAATATGCTTATAGCGCGTGAGGAAGTCTTGCATCACTTTGAAGGCGTCATCCCGGTTCCAGTTGCCGTATTTGGCATCAAGAATTTTCATTTCAGGGTGTTGTTTGATAACGGCAGTGAAGGCGTCAAAACGCTCGTTATCCAGCGTGGTCGGAATGCCGCGCAAGGCGACCAGTTCGCCTTTACCGTCCATGACTTTCGCCAAATATTCGGCAGGCAGTTTGCCAAATGCGGTATTGTCGCCGGCAACGTAAGCATCCTGGGCTTTGGTGTCAGTCAACCCTCTGTCAACGACCGTAACGTACACGCCTTTATCCTTCACCTGCGCCACCGGCTTGGTCAGCGTTGCGGATTCAAAGGGGAAAATCACCAGGGTGTTCATTTTGTTAACCGTTAACAGATCCTGCAATTGATTAGCCTGTTCGGGGGCGTTGGCGGCCGTTTTCACGATGACCTTGAGATCGGGATGTTCTTTCTCCAAATCTGCTTTGGCCTTGTTGGCCCACCAGACGATCCCGGAGGTGAAGCTGTGGGTGGCCGTGGGGATAGAGACACCCAGCGTTACACTCTCTGCCGCCCAGCTAGTGTTGAGCGAGCAGGCAAGGACACTGGCACCAATAATGCGAAGCGCTTTATTCATCAAGTTATCTCCAGTAAATCAAACGGTTTGCCCGCGTGCCCGCGGATTTCCTCTGTTACCACTCCCTCAGCGCCCGCGTTGCAGAAAAGCGACGATGATAATGACCACCCCCTGAACGGCGGCGTTGAGATAAACGCTGATGATGCTGGTGAGATTAAGAATGTTACTGATCACGGAAAGCAGGATAGCGCCGATCACCGTACCGACAATGCGTCCTTCCCCTCCCTTGAGGGTCGTTCCGCCCACCACCACGGCAGCGATGGCTTCCAGCTCCCACAACAAGCCGGTACTCGGGGTGGCGGAACCCAGCCGTGGAACATACAGCAAGGTGGCGATCCCCACACAGAAACCGAGTAGCGCATAGGTCAGGATCTTGATGCGATCGACGCGGATCGCGGCATAACGCGCGACCTGCTCGTTAGATCCGATGGCCTGCGCATAGCGGCCAAAAGCGGTACGGTTGAGTAGCAGCCCGCCCGCCAGTGCCACGATGGCAAATACCCACACCGGGATGGGCACGCCGAGCAAACTGCCATAATAGACAGGACTGTAGATATCCGCCTGAGTGTCAGCGAGCGTGAGCGCACCCCCATCCGCCAGCCAGGTCAGGCAAGCCCGAAAGATACCCAGGGTGCCCAGGGTGACGACAAAGGCTTCGATCTGCCCTTTGGTAATCAGCAAGCCATGCAAGGAACCAAACAGTGCGCCCAGCACCAGAGCAAACAACGCCCCTAACACCACGCCAGTCAGGGGATTACCGGTGAAGTGATTCATAAACAGGATCACACAGCCTGCGATCAGTGCGGCCATGGAGCCCACCGAAAGATCGATACCACCGGACATAATGACAAAGGTCATGCCCACCGCGATGATGCCGATAAACGCAGTGCGGGTCAGTACATTCATCAGGTTGTCGAGGGTGGCAAAATCCGGGTTAAGCAGGGTGCCGGTGATACACAACAGAATCAACCCAATCAGTGGGCCAAATCCCGAAAGGTGCGACCAGGTGCGACGGAAGACAACGAAAAGATCAGCGGGTGCCGGTTGCATAGGTGATCAGCTCCTCTTCGTTCAGATTCTCAGCGCAAAGCTCTGCCTGCAACCGCCCCGCACGTAACACCAGTACGCGATGGCACAAACCGATCAGTTCTATCAACTCGCTGGAGATGACGATCACGGCGCGTCCTTCTGTGGCAAGTCGTTGGATCAAAAAATAGATGTCTCTTTTGGCCCCCACATCAACGCCACGGGTGGGCTCATCGAGCACGATGACGCTTGGGTCCGGGTGCAGGTATTTGGCCAGCACCAGTTTTTGTTGATTTCCCCCGGAGAGCATGCGCGCCCTGGCGCTAAGATCACCCACTTTTAGCCCAAAGACCGTTACCGCCTGCTCAAGCGCTTCCCGCTCAGCGCGCTGATTGAGTAAAGGCGTGGCGTAGCGTTCCAGCGTCATCAGCGTCAGGTTTTCACTCAACCCCAGATTGATATGCAAGCCCTTACCTTTGCGATCTTCCGGCATATACGTGAGGCCATGACGCATGGCGTCGCGTGGGTTGCCGGGCCGAACTTTTTTTCCTCCCAGCGTCAGTGTACCGGCACTGCGTGGCCGCAGCCCCACGATGGCTTCAAAAGCCTCAGTGCGTCCGGCGCCGACCAGACCGGCGAAACCGAGGATCTCGCCCGCGCGAACGTTAAAGCTGAGCTCGTCGATCCAGCCAGGTACTGACAGCCCCTCGACGGCCAGGGCAATGGGCGCCTCTCTGGCAGGTGAACGCTTCGGGGGAAACATGTCGGACATGTCACGCCCAACCATCAGGTTTGCCATCTGCTGGCGCGTGAGATCGGCGGTGGCGGCGCGGGTAACGAAGCGGCCATCGCGCATCACGATGACCTCATCGGTGAGGTGTTTGACCTCATCCAGTTTGTGAGAAATATAGATGATGGTGACCCCATCTTCCTTAAGCTTGCCTATCAGGGCGAATAATCGTTCTGTTTCCGCTGGGGTCAGCGTGGCGGTGGGTTCGTCCATGATTAACAAACGCGCCTGGCGTGATAACGCTTTGGCTATCTCGACCAACTGCTTCTCTGCGACGATCAGCCGCCGTATCAGCGTATTCGGGGAGATCCTGAGACCGACGTCGGCAAGACAGCGCGCGCTCGCCTGTTCCATGGCGCGCTCATCCAGCAGCCAACCCCGTTTGTATTCATGGCCGAGGAAAATATTTTGGGCAATCGTGAGGTGCTCGGCAAGATTGAATTCCTGATGGATCAATACCACCCCGGCTTGTTCGGCGTCACGCGAAGAACGGAAGTGACGGGCCGTACCGTCAATACGCACTTCTCCCTCGCTGGCCTGTTCGTAACCGGCGAGAATTTTCATCAGGGTTGATTTACCGGCGCCGTTTTCCCCCAACAGGCCATATATTTTTCCCGGCGCCAGCGTAAAACTCACCCCATGCAACACGCGCACCGGGCCAAATGCTTTGCAGATACCGACAAATTCAATGGCGAGGCTCACAAGGACATTCCTTGTTTATTCAGGTGTATGCCATGACAACGGGTGGGGTTTATGCCTCCCGGAAGCCGATACGTTCCCTCCCACGCTGCGTCGCTGATCCCCATCATTCTCACCCGGCGTTGTCGATTGTCTCCTGAATTTGAGTGCAGTGCACAAGGGATAAAAATGCAAGTCAGGACAATGATTTCTGCCGAGCGGCGCAAGATTTGGGTTTTTAAACGCGTCATCACTGGCGTAACGCAGTTTCTGGAAACTGTCGAAGTGCACCAGATATACGTCAGAGAGTTCCGGTGTTGGCTAAAATGAAAGGATGCGCCATGCGGAGTCTCTCGCCATGAATGCCCTCTCGTTTCACCGTTTTTTCATCGCCCTTATTACCGCACTGCTGCTCGTCGCCCCCGTGTATGCTGCTTCTGCTGAGCAAAATCAGCCGCCTGCTGTAACTGCTGAGCAAGGCCAGTCTAACGCTGATTCTGCTGAAGGTGATCAGCCTCAGCAGGAGGAGCGAGAGGTGCTCGAAGTCAACATGGATGAACTGCTGCAACCCTGGGTGGGGGATCTGCCAGGGATGCTCGATCGCCGGGTGATCCGGGTACTGACGACTTACAGTAAGACGTTTTTCTTCATCAACAAGGGAACACAGCGCGGAGCCACCCATGATGTGTTTATGGCGTTTGAGCGCGAACTCAACGCCAGGTTACTGAAGGAGGACAAGCTAAAACAACGTCACCTCAAAGTCCGCATTATCTTCGTGCTGGTGGCGCGTGATCAGCTGTTTATGGCCCTCAACGAGGGGCGGGGAGATATCGCTGCTGCGAATCTGACGATTACCCCGGATCGTCAGAAACTCGTGGATTTCACCATCCCCCTGTATCTCAATGTCAAAGAACTGCTGCTCTCGGGCCCCAACTCCCCTAAGGTAGAGACCCTGGATCAACTCTCGGGTAAGACGGTGTTTGTGCGTCCCTCATCAAGCTATTACGAGAGCCTGAAGGCGCTTAATGCACGCTTTGCTAAAGCCTCACGTCCCCCCGTTTTTCTCGAGGAAGCCCCTGAATCACTTGAGGATGAAGATCTTATCGAGATGCTGAATGCCGGTCTTATCCCGCTGATCGTCGTCGATCGGCATAAAGCAGAGTTTTGGAAACAGGTGTTTCCAAAAATTCAGATACACGAGGATATCGTGTTGCGCGACGATGCCAATATCGCGTGGGCTGTACGCAAAAATAGCCCTGAACTTCTCGCGTTACTGAATGACTTCGTTAAGGAAAATGGCCAGGGCAGCAAACTGGGTAACATCCTTTTGTTTCGCTATCTGAAGAGCGCAAAGTATGTCAAAAGTGCCGCAGCGGAGAAGGAGCGTCGCAAACTGCTGAATATGGTGGCTTTGTTCAGAAAGTACGGCGATCGCTATGACGTGGACTGGCTGCTGATGGCCGCTCAGGGTTATCAGGAGTCGCGGCTCAACCAGTCAGCCCGCAGCCATGTGGGGGCCATTGGCGTGATGCAGGTGATGCCGCGTACGGGCAAGGAAATGAAAGTGGGCGATATCCGGAAGCTGGATCCCAACATTCATGCTGGGGTGAAATACATGCGCTGGATGATAGACAATTACTACGGTGATGAGCCGATGACCCAGCTTGATAAGGCGCTCTTCTCGTTTGCCTCATACAACGCGGGGGCAGCCCGCATTGCCCGGCTACGCGCCGAAACAAAGACGCGCGGCTTTGATCCTGATGTCTGGTTTGGCAACGTGGAATATCTGGCCGCTGAGCAGATAGGTGCTGAGACGGTCACCTACGTGAGTAACATCTACAAGTACTACATCGCCTATCGACTCATCATGGACGAAGTCGCGCGTAAAGAGAAAGACGCAGAGGACTCACTCAGTGACGTCGCCCCGAAACATACCAACAAGGCCACGGATAAGGCAAAAAAAGAAACCTCGGACAAACCGTGATGCTCCCTGTCTGAAAATCAGCAGAACGGGGCAGAGGGACCGGAGGAGCGGTGTGTTGCTAAGGGAAAGTACTCGGATGTAGTGCAGGGGGAAGCGGTAGAACCTATGGACAGCACGACCAGAAATCTGGCTGATCGCTAAAAAGCAAAAACCCGCCTTTTGGGCGGGTTCTTTAGAATAGTGGTGCCCGGACTCGGAATCGAACCAAGGACACGGGGATTTTCAAAACGCGTGCTTGATTTGACTAGAATTAATACCGCTATCTGCACCCGTAATTCCCGTATCAGTCTTGCTGTGGGTGCATCAAACCAAAGGTCAGTGAGTCTTGATTATTTCGTGTGATGCGGGTACGAATTATCTTATAAATACTGTATTAAAATACAGTGTTGACAGGCGATTAATAACGAGTAGATTGACCTTATATCTGATGTGGGATTAAGTTAAAGTGTTATTAAGCGGTACGACTTACCAGGCTAAGTAAGTTAGATGCGATAAAGGCCACGAAGTGTTTTTTGTTTGGGTTCTTCAATATTGAGCAGAAAGTTTATGCCCCGTGTGAAGAGGTTTTAAGGTCACGTAGTATATCTCTACAATCGCATAATGTGGATGATGGCGCGATGATGTAAGGCCTTGTTGTTGATGGTTATTTCGCGGTTAGATAGCTAGCAGATACGGCATCGAAAAGACGGCGAAGATAGTAAGGCAACGCATCAAAGAGTATATATCGCGCGGGCGATGTACTTATTGAGAAAAGTCGTCAGGATAATTCTCAATGAAATAAACAGGATAGAAATTTATCTAATAGGATTTTAGGAGGATAGCAGCATCTGAAGTACCGATATATCCTGTAAAAACATGTACATCTATAGCAGTAGTATTAAATAATTAAGTTGATGAATGTTAAATATTAATTTGAAAGTATCTTAAAAGCCCCGGTGTTTTATTGCTGGGGCTTTCTCATTTTTACGACTGAAAATTATTGGTCAAGCATTCGGTGTCGGAATTAATTCAGCAAACGCCTCCACTATGGTGTCATGGTATCAGTGAGGCGGCACGGCGTACGCTTACGAAAAAAAAGAACATAACGGTAAAAGGGTCTCTGCCATACCCATAATGAATTACCAGAGATAATCAGACACTTCTAAGCCATTTCTGCTGCAGGCACTGTGTTTGCTTCACGCCCCAGGGCATGATGAACTTTTTATGCCGCATACTGATTAGCCGGGAGAAGAACGTCATGAATTACGGGGCGATATCCGGGGTGCGCCAGAATACACCAGGCAGCGTCAGTCCACACCAGTCGGGAAGCGGCGTTGAGGCAGCGTGACTGCCCCGGTTTCTTCCTGGCAACGTGAGATAAGTTCAGGGTCGAGATAATCCACAAAGAAGTCATGTGGTTATGGTATGAGTCATCATGGGAGGCAAGTTCAAGAACCTGAGCGATACGCATATAAAATTCAGAAACAAGGACGATTTCCGAATTTTTACACAGCCACTGGATCGGTCAATCGATCCTTAACTAATCGGCATTACTCCGGTACGGGGAGGGATAGGTGCCCTGATTTTCTTCTGGCGAAGGTCATCGTGACAACGCCGCGTATCGTAAGCACCATCGGCGGCAACCGCGTTGATTTTTCGGTATGTCTGGCGGATGAGTCCAGGGAGCGCCTCTGCATCAGTGACATTGTTTAATGACAGGTCTGAACAAGTGATCATCAGTACGGTGGAGATGACAAGGTCAGAGTAGTGCTGCGGGCGGTCCCGTGATGACGGCGTGCCGCTTTCGTACCAAGCCTGAATGACCGGTTCGTCCAACCAGAAAGTGAGTGCCACGGTTGATGAGGGTCTTGTTGTCGTTCTTCCAGTTGGCCATTCTGAACGTTTGCTTTGCCACGGGATAGCCGGTTTTATCAGGATGATGAGTGATCTGAGCCTGCAACCCGGCAAAAGTTCAATTTTTTCAATAACGCCTAAAGAAGAGTCATTACCCACTCGCGAAACTCATAAAGTTCATTCAAATTAATAAAAAATAAATGGCGTAATGTGAATAACATTTCATTATGCTAACGCTGTCGATAAGCCCTTCACTGGATCTACCCTCCTTAACGATGTTCCGAATGGCGAAGCTTTCTTTCCATTCACGTCCCCTGTTTGTTAATCCACTGATTGGATTAACAATTAACCGATGATGATGCGGTACATCTTGTGTCTTCATCAGGAAATATTGATGTTAATGTCCCCGCAAGCTAGGGTGGCCCGTAATAGCGTGGTTGAGCCAGGTGTGGTGCTTGGTGCCCATGTGAACATTGGTCCATTTTGTATTATTTCCACCGGTGTGGTTATTGGTGAAGGAACTGTAGTTGGGGCGTATTCTGTCATTAATGGTCGCACGATCATTGGCCGCGACAATACGATTGGGCAATCTTCTTCTATAGGTGAGATTAATCAGGATCTTAAATACGAGAATGAATCCACCTGTGTGGTGATTGGTGACAGAAATCACTTCGGCAAAAATGTGACGATACATCGAGGGACGATACAGGGATTGAGTTGCACGACGATTGGTAACGATAACCGCCTTTTGAATAACGTCCATATTGGGCATGATTGTGTGGTGGGTAACGGTACATTGGTGGGGGAGCACAGCGGTCTTGCCGGGCACGTAAGGCTTGATGATGGGGCACAGGTTGGTTTTATGTGTGCCATTCACCAGTTCTGTGTACTGGGTGCTCATGCAAAGATTGTCGACCAATCTGGTGTGGTGCAAGACGTGCCACCGTTTGTGATGGCGGGGGGGAATCATGCGAAACCTGCAGGAATAAATGTTAATGCACTCGCCTTTCTGGCATTAGACTTCGAACAGCAGGATTTTGTACTTTCTCTTTACAGTATGCTTTACCAGCAGTCTTTATCGATTGATGAGGTGAAGGTAGCAGTTAAGGCATTGTTCAGTGATTATGCCATCGCTACTGTATTTGAGAGGTTTTGGGAGCACTCGGCGCGAGGGATAGTGAGATGAGTTAAAAAGACTCGCCGCGTAAAGCGACGAGTCCAGGGAAGGTGCGATTTAATCCTCACGTATGAAGCCAAACATCAGTGTTATTGGTGCCAAATGCGCAACCGAACCTTCCAGCTTGGATATGCTTATCGCGCCTGCCAGCATGGTATGAAAGCGCAAATTGTTGACCTTTCGATGAACAATGCCGTGTTCGCACGCTACAAAACTCTCGCCACGATGTGTAACCTCGCTTCCTTTGTGCCTGACTCTCAGTCTGCACCAGCTTGTTTTTAAGTGCTGAAATAAATGTTTTAGTGAGCTTTTTATCCGAGAACGGTTTTTTCCTGGTGATAGGTTCATGATTTGTAATGACATTCAGTATCGATGTTACGTGAGTAGGATCAAAACTCTATGATCGTGGTGAAGACAGTATTTTTGCAACCATGCGTGAAGTGATTCTGACAATTCACGAAAATCTGGATATGAATCTGTTGCGCTAATGCTTTGCCAGATCAGAAGGGAAATGCGAATGCTTCCCTTCTCCAGACCGGACAATGACCGGAGGTTGCCTTGTGGTGATGAATCCACCAGATAGGTATACAGGTTGGGAATAGTGCTTTGAGGTAACTTACAGACCAACAAACCGGGGCATGGTGACCAGGGAGGAAGGTGGAATGCTGAGGGGGAATGTTAAAACCGTTTGTCGGTGTCAGTGAACTGGCTTCAGGTGGCATCGCTGAACAGAAATCTACCGAAACCCCAGAAAGCAAAAACCCGCCTTTTGGGCGGGTTCTTTAGAATAGTGGTGCCCGGACTCGGAATCGAACCAAGGACACGGGGATTTTCAATCCCCTGCTCTACCGACTGAGCTATCCGGGCAACGGGGCGCATTAAACCGTAATCTGTATCCCCCGTCAACCAGATTTCTCGTTTTGTTGTCTGATTGCTTATCTTTGCGGCGATTCTGTCGCTGATTGGATTATTTTGCTTAAAATCACCGCGCGTTGTCATGCTCACTGACTTTTTGCGCCGCTTTAACCTGACTCACAAAGGTCGGTAACATCCAGGTACCGCCGAGGACGATTTCCCGGCAGTCGCCAGTGGTGTATTTCAGGCTAGGCACAAATGTTTTGCCGTCCCACACCCACTCTTCTCCGCTGACGCAGTCGGCGATACCGCGACCTTTATTGAAGAATGTAATCATGCCATCGGCATAGCTGGTGGCATCGGTCGTGATGAGCTGTGGGTCGCTGGTCAGTGTGTTGTCCACCACCCACATGGCATAGCCTTCGTTATACGCGGCGCGCCAGCAGAGTCCCTGGATCAGGGTATGCGATTTATCAATGGCGGTGAGCGTTAACTGGCGGTCTTTGGCCGGGATATTCTCGTTATTCCAGTCATCGCAGTCATTGGTGAGTTTTTTCTCTAATAACGTGCGTTGATTTGCCGTGAGTGGCGTTGTTGGTGCTGAGGGCGTTACGGGGGCGGCAATAATGACAGGTGCCGGAACACCCGCCAGTACGTTTTCATCGCTGGCCTTGCCTTTACGCAGCAGAGCACTCTGGGTTCCTATGCGTTTCTGGAATTCATCCATTTTCAGCAACACGGCATTGGCACCTGCGCTGGAGAGCGTTTTGCGCTGCCCATTTAGCGCAATCTCAATTTTTTTGTCCTGAATCAGCGCCTGAAGCAGGGCGGTGATTTGCGAGTTGTTGAAACGAAAATGCTCTCTGTCTTTGGCCGTGAGTGTTCCCTGTGATTGTCCATCAATGAACATACTCACGCTGGCATTGGCAGGGATGTCGTTTTGGGTTTGTGCGAAGGTCATCAGTCCGGTGACCTGCTGCCCTGGGCCTGCCTGACGGGTCAATAAGACACTGATTTCTCCGGTATTGACGCCGTAGCCTGCGGCACGGCAGGTGCCGATATTGTCGCAGGAGAGTTCCCAGTCTTTGTGGTCAAACGAAAAACCCGTTAACGGTGCGGCAAAGAGCGGGATTGAAAACAATCCTGCTGCCGCAATGAGGGGGAGACAGCGCATATAATTCCCTTTATGTATCAGTATTGCTGAAATTATCTGCGCATCAGAAGGGGAGCGATAGGTGGATCAGGTCAGCGCGCCCGACTTACGGCACTGAGCAAACCGCAGGATATCTTCCGCCAGGCGATGCGCAGTATCGACATCGGCCTGGCTGCGGTTCACCAGCATACGGCTGAGACACCCCTCCAGCACCAGCTCCATCTGCCGGGCGACCATGGCCGGGTCGTCAATTTCCAGCGTGGTCAGCAACTCGTGGGTAAAATCGTGCGCCGCCCGTTTTTGTTGATCCGCCAGTTGGTGAATGGGATGGGAGGGATCAGGATAAAACGTGCAGGCGGCGATAAACAGGCAGCCTGGATAGCGGTGATTAATCATACATTCTGACAAGGCGCTGTAGCGCGCCAGGAGCTTTTGCTCTGCACTCAGTGTTTCATCCAGTATAAGCTGACGGCGCCAGGTCTCTATCTGATGACTCAGATGACGTAACGCATCATAGAGAATCGCCTCTTTATCCGGCCAAAAACGTTGCAGTTCGTCGAGCGGATAATCAACGCTTTCGGCGACCATCTCCAGCGTGGTCGTTGCTATCCCTTGAGTCTCAAGTAATTTTAGGGCTTCTCCCAGGACATCTTCACGTTGCACGGTAATTTCCTCTGTTTTTCCTTTTGCAAGTGTCGCTCACGGTTGCCGATCGCGCAAATGTGCGCTAAAGGTCGCCGCATCCATAAAGCCCGTTACCCGCGCTGGTGGGTGTTCATTCCCCTGCGCGTCAAAGAATAAAATTGTGGGCAATCCCAGCACATGGAGATGCTTCAGTAAGGCCACATCCTGCGCGTTGTTGGCGGTGACATTGGCCTGTAACAGCACGGTATCACCTAATGCCTGCTGTACCTGCGGATCGCTGAAGGTATATTTCTCGAACTTTTTACAGGCGACGCACCAGTCGGCATACAGATCCAGCATCACGGGTTTGCCTTTGGCGCGCGCCAGCGCCTGCGTTAAGTCATCGACTGAGGCGACAGGCGTAAAGTTCAGATGCGCCTGCGTTTGCGCCGTTGCGTTACCGAACGCCCAGTCCTGCAACGGACGCACGCTGACCAGCGCTGCGGCCAGCAGGATAATCTGTACCATGCGCATCCAGCGCCGTTTTGCCTGCAGACTGGTGATAAATGCCCAGCCAAAGAAGGCAACGCCCAGTAGCGCCCACAGACGCAGGCCCCATTCGTCACCGATGATTCGCTCGAGCAAAAACACGGGTAGCGCGAGGATGACAAACCCAAAGGCCGTTTTGACATGTTCCATCCACGGGCCGCTTTTTGGCAGCAGGCGGTTGCCGAAGACGGTGACCAGAATCAGCGGTAACCCCATTCCCAGCGCGTAGAGATAGAGCGTACCGCCACCGAACCACATGTCTCCGCTCTGGGCGATATACAGCAAAATAGCGCTTAACGGCGCAGTGGTGCACGGCGAGCAGATCAGCCCGGCAATCGCCCCCATCGCAAACACACCG
Organism: Citrobacter sp. GW821-FHT02E08; assembly: GCF_059421685.1. NCBI lineage: Bacteria > Pseudomonadati > Pseudomonadota > Gammaproteobacteria > Enterobacterales > Enterobacteriaceae > Citrobacter > Citrobacter sp. GW821-FHT02E08. Next base: position 14,527 of record NZ_JBWKVL010000022.1, read on the forward strand.
CCAGGCGATCCACCCTGCTGACGATTACTCATCAGCGTGAGGCGCGTTTGCAGCGAAGAGGGGAGCTGTAGTGTAAACAGGCCAAACATCGACAGCGCCAGCAGGGTAAACATCACCGCCAGGCCGATTAAGACGTAAGGATGCTGCAACGCGGCCTGAAACTGTAATCCGGCAGCCGCGACAACCAGGCCAAGCGCGGTGTAGGTCAGCGCCATCCCTTGAACGTAGATAAAGGTCAGCAGCAGGGCGCGTCCGGTTGAGAGGCGCTGTTTGCCGCCCAGCACGATACCGGAAATGAGCGGGTACATCGGCAGAACGCATGGCGTAAACGCAATGCCAATCCCTATCAGCAATGCCCACAATGCGGAAAAGGGCAGTTGGCTGTCTGGTTGCGGTGCGTTTTCTGGTTGCGTTGCTGAAGAGGGCGTCGCCGGTTGCACATCCGCACTGGCAAGCACCTGGCTCAGCGGCACGGTTTTGGTCTCTGGCGGGTAGCAGAAACCGGCGTCAGCGCATCCCTGATAGACGACAGTTAATGTCGCGCCAGACGCTGCCTGGTTGACCGTCACCGGAATCGTCAACCGCTGGCGGTAGATTTCGCTTTTGCCATAAAATTCGTCTTCGTGCCAGACGCCAGCCGGAAGCTGTACCGCGGCAATCTCTGCCTGAGACGGCGTGATAGTGATTTGCTTGCGATAAAGGTAATAACCTTCCTTCACCTGCCAGGAGAGATTAAGGTCATGCTGATTCTGCTGAAAATCAAAGCTAAATGCCTGGTCGGCAGGCACAAATTGCGAGCGACCAGGCGCGTCAAATAATCCGGCGAAGACGGATGTGCTGCACAGCAGCAGGATCAGCGTAAGGATGCGTTGAGCCATGAGAGGTAATCATTGTCTCCGTGAGTAACGGGTAAAACCAGAAGTTCGGGTGTTTGATAGGGGTGGTGAGACTTCAGGCAGTCAAGAAGCGCTTGCTGGTGCAAAACCGAGGATTTGAAGATCATCTGCACTTCGTATTCCTGTTCCAGTTTCCCTTCCCAGTAATACAGGGAAGTGGCTCCCGGGATAAGCGTGGCGCATGCCGCCAGCTTTTCTGCCAGCACTTTGGCTGCCAGGTCCTGGGCTGTTGCTTCATCCGGCGCAGTACAGAGCACCACAACGGCATCGGGGATGGACATATCCTGACTGTTAACATCAAGCATAAACACCTCGAAAGGACAGAATGACCAGCAAGAGAGTGGTCACTATACAACGGACGAGGGAAGGATGTTAGTCAAAGCGGGGAAAGGAGTGCGGGGCGTATGAACGCCCCGCGGGTAACACTTACAGCATGAAGCTGCCCAGCAGGAAGCCGAAGCAAACAGCAAGCACAACGCCCAGCGTACCTGGGATGAAGAACGGATGGTTAAAGACTAACTTACCGATACGGGTTGTACCGGTGTCATCCATCTGAACCGCCGCAACCAGCGTCGGGTAGGTCGGCAGAATGAACAGACCGGAAACAGCTGCGAAAGAAGCCACAGCAGTCAGCGGAGAAACGTTCAGCGCCAGCGCCATCGGCATCAGTGCCTTAGCCGTTGCAGCCTGAGAGTACAGCAGTGCAGAAGCAAAGAAGAAGATCACCGCCAGCAACCACGGATGACCCTGAATTACGCTACCAGCAGTCTCTTTGATCCAGTCGATGTTGGCAGAAACGAAGGTGTCGCCCAGCCATGCCACGCCCAGGATACAAATACAGGCGCTCATCCCTGCTTTGAAGGTGCTGGAGTTCAGGATGGAATCAGTCTCAACGCGGCAGATAATGGTGGTCAGCGTCGCGACGCTCAGCATGATGATCAGAATTGCGTTGGTGGTGTTCATCAGCGGTTTAGCGACCAGGCCAAGGCTCGGGCTGTTGATGATGGCATAAGCCACAACACAGACTACGCCCAGCAGGAACAACCAAACGGATGATTTCGCACCGGACTTGATCTCAACCTGACGCTCGCCGCGCAGCTCAACCAAACCTTCTTCCAGACGTTTACGGTATACCGGATCGTCAGAAAGTTTAGAGTTAAACAGCATGGTGACCAGGAAGGACATCACCAGCACCGCCAGCAGGGTGGACGGAATGACCACGGACAGCAGGTGAATGTAGCTGATGCCATGACCTTCCATGACGGAAGACATGTAGACCACCGCCGCAGAGATTGGCGACGCGGTAATGGCGATCTGTGCAGAAACCACCGCAGTGGAGAGCGGACGGCAAGGTTTGATCCCTTGTTCCTTCGCCACTTCAGCGATAACTGGCAGAGTTGCCAGAGAGATGTTGCCTGTACCTGCAAAGATAGTCAGGAAATAAGTCACAATCGGAGCGAGGATCGTGATGTATTTCGGGTTTTTACGCAGCAGTTTTTCTGTCTGGTGAACCAGATAGTCCAGACCGCCTGCGACCTGCATGGCAGAGATGGCAGCGATAACCGCCATGATGATGGAAATAACATCGAACGGGATATTACCGGGCTTAACGCCTATGGCTGCAAGAACCAAAACGCCAAGCCCACCTGCAAATCCTATACCAATGCCCCCAAGTCTGGCGCCCAAAAAGATTGCCAGCAAAACGATGATAAGTTCTACAACTATCATATTAGCCTTCCTTGTTGTTTAACAAGTTGATATTAAATTGTTGTTTTTAAGTAACTTCTAATAAGAAAAAAGGCACGTCATCAGACGTGCCTCTTGTGGTACTACCCTGTACAATTACTGTTCGCTTTCATCAGTATAGCGTTTTGCTTTGTAAGCAGGGTGCATCAGGTTCTGTGCAGAGAAAATATCGTCCAGCTCAGCTTCAGTCAACAGACCGCGCTCCAGTACGACTTCACGTACACTCTTACCGGTTTCAGCACAGATTTTACCAACGATGTCGCCGTTGTGGTGGCCGATGAACGGGTTGAGGTAAGTGACGATACCGATTGAGTTGTAAACGAATGCTTCACAGACTTCTTTATTAGCAGTGATACCGTCAATGCATTTTTCCAGCAGGTTGTAGCAGGCGTTGCTCAGGATATGGATAGATTCAAACATTGCCTGACCAATAACCGGCTCCATTACGTTCAGCTGCAGCTGACCTGCTTCAGACGCCATGGTCACGGTGATGTCGTTACCAATAACTTTAAAGCATACCTGGTTAACGACTTCTGGAATAACCGGGTTCACTTTAGCTGGCATGATAGAAGAACCCGCCTGCAGTTCCGGCAGGTTGATCTCGTTCAGACCGGCACGTGGGCCAGAAGAGAGCAAACGCAGGTCGTTACAGATTTTGGACATCTTCACAGCCAGACGTTTCAGTGCGCTGTGTACCATAACATAAGCGCCGCAGTCAGAGGTCGCTTCAATCAGGTCTTCAGCTGGTACACAGGCAAAGCCAGTGACTTCAGCCAGTTTCTGTACCGCTAATGGAGAGTACTCTTTAGGAGTATTCAGACCTGTACCGATTGCCGTTGCGCCGAGGTTAACTTCCAGCAACAGTTCTGCGGTATGTCCAATGTTTTTCACTTCTTCTTTCAGCAGTACGCTGAAAGCACGGAATTCCTGACCCAGAGTCATCGGCACAGCATCTTGCAGCTGGGTACGACCCATTTTCAGGATACCCTGGAATTCTTCTGCTTTACGCTCAAAGCCTTCGCGCAGCTGGTTGATAGCATCAATCAGTTTAACGAGGGATGCGTATACCGCGATACGGAAACCGGTCGGGTAAGCGTCGTTGGTGGACTGACATTTGTTAACGTGGTCGTTCGGGTTCAGGTACTGATACTCACCTTTCTGGTGACCCATCAGTTCCAGCCCAATATTGGCCAGCACTTCGTTGGTATTCATGTTTACGGAGGTGCCTGCACCGCCCTGGTAAACGTCTACCGGGAACTGGTCCATGCATTTGCCGTTGTTCAGAACTTCATCACAGGCGGCAATGATGGCATTTGCCACACTCTTAGGAATAGTTTGCAGCTCTTTGTTGGCCAGGGCCGCTGCCTTTTTCACCATTACCATACCGCGAACAAATTCAGGAATATCACTGATTTTGTTATTGCTAATGTAGAAGTTTTCAATCGCTCTCAGAGTGTGAACACCGTAGTAGGCTTCCGCTGGAACTTCCCTGGTACCCAACAAATCTTCTTCGATACGAATGTTGTTTAACATGTGAACCTTCTTTTTCAAGCTGCCAAAAAATTACATTAAACACACAGGATATATGTGGTTTCGAATGTTTCCTGACCGACGATTATCCCCTACATCGGTCTGATGTCCGAGATGATATGCTGCTTCAGGATTTCTACCGTAATCTGGATCACTTTAAGTGTGGCTAATTACTCCTTATTTATTATTTTGTGAGATAGATCACCCCTTTTGGATTACTCCCATAAATATATCCAAAAATGGCTTGAAATTTTGCTAAGCACCTCAATATAAGTTGGATGCAAATTGCACAATCATTCAAACAGACGTGCTGAAACAGCGGTTACCTACAGGAGAACCCTTTGCGCTGGATACCACTTATTGCCATCTTTCTCTATGTTTACATTGAGATTTCTATTTTTATCCAGGTCTCCCAGGTTCTGGGCGTACTGATGACGTTGATTCTGGTGATCTTCTCTTCGATCGTCGGTATGTCGCTGGTGCGCAATCAAGGATTTAAAAACTTTTTGCTGATGCAGCAGAAAATGGCAGCGGGAGAAAGCCCGGCTGCGGAGATGATCAAGAGCGTGTCGCTGATCATTGCCGGTCTGTTGCTGGTCCTGCCGGGTTTCTTCACCGATTTCCTCGGTCTTCTTCTTTTATTACCGCCGGTACAGAAACATCTGACGATGAAACTGCTGCCGCACCTGCGTTTCTCCCGGATGCCAGGCGGCGGTTTTAGCGCCGGAACCGGCGGTGGCGACACGTTTGACGGCGAGTTTCAGCGCAAGGACGAGGAGCGCGATCGCATCGATCATAAAGACGATCGCCGCGATTAAATAGTGTAGTAGTTCCGGTAAGTATAGCGCCACCGGGCATCCAGGCCGGATGGCGCAGCGCTTATCCGGCCTATAAATGGCTTTCAGGCTGTTTTCGCCTGGGCAAAAACAGCCATAGCGCCGCCAGCATAATAATGGCGTACAGGCTTTTCCAGCCGACCATCGCCAGTAAAAGCAGGCACAGCAAACCGCCAATGACCGCCAGCGCGCGATAGCGTCCCTTCAGTAAACGACACCCTGCCAGCATGCACAGCAGATAGATCATGATAAAGATGCCATTAGCGTAGACAATCAGCGCATCAAGGTTGATGTCGAGCGCATAAATACATAACGTACTGATAACGCAACATACCAGGACGGCATTCAGCGCATTGTGCGGGATCTGGCGGGAGGAGAGGCGCGCCAGATAGTGGTCAGGTTTGTCTCGCGCTTGCGACCAGACCAGGCGGGCAAAACTTTGAATATAAATGTTCAGACTGGCAAAACAGGCCAGATAGCCAATAACGCAGGCGACCCACAACGCCTGGACGCCAAACAACTGCACGACAATTTCAGGCAGCGAAGCCGCCGCCGCCATCTGCTCGCCGTAGGCGCCAAAATGCAGCACCACCACCGTACATGCCCAGTAAACTGAACCCGCCAGCACCAGGCCAATCATCAGGGCGCGCGGAAAGTCGCGCTCAGGATTTTTGAATTCAGACGCCAGGTGTGCGAAGGCTTCAAGGCCGACAAAACACCAGAACATCACCGACAGCGCAGAGAACAGTCCCGACATGTCGATATCGCCTGGCGCCGGGAAGGGGATTTCAGCGGGTTGCAGTTTGCCAGCCCACCAGATGGCGACAATCAGCGCCACAATCAGACCCGCGATGATGGTTTGCAGGTTCGCGCTTGAGCTGGCGCCGCGAGAACCGAGGTACCACACCAGGACAAGCGTTCCCAGTTCCGCCAGCAGCAACTGCCCGCCGTGCCAGCCAAACATCGCCTGGCCAAAACCTGCGGCAATATGGAGCGCGGCGGGTAAACCGACGGGAATGACCGACAAAAACAGCCAGCCGGTCACCCGTTCCATATGATTCCCAAACGCCATGCCAACAAAATGCGCCACGCCTCCGGCGCTGGGGTAATGGCGGCCAAGTATCGCAAACACGATGGCCACCGGAAAAACTAACACGATGAGTATCGGCCACGCCCACAAGCTGTTATTCCCCGCGACAAGTGCGGCCAGTGCAGGAACGGCAAAGACACCGGTGCCTAATAATGATGTCGATAACAGGCCAATCCCCTGAGCCAGTCCCAGCTCTTGTTTTAGTCCGCTCATGAAACGTTATCCGGTTACGCCTAAAATTCAGGCAACTGCGTAGATTTTCGATGGTATCACAATCAGATTTGCTGATGACGGCGGCCCTGAAATTGGTGCGAAATGTGAGGTGGGTTGGTGTTTTGACCGGATTTTCTCCTGATAAGAATTTTTTTTTAGTTTCCCCCTTGAAGGGGTATAACCCCATCCCCATCTCTCTGGTCACTAGCCGGGAAATCCGTTTACGGGCCGGCGTCACCCATAACTGATAAAGACTTTCTCAAAGGAGAGCTATCAATGAGTATTCGTCCGTTACATGATCGTGTGATCGTCAAACGTAAAGAAGTTGAATCCAAATCAGCTGGCGGCATCGTTCTGACCGGTTCTGCAGCAGGTAAATCAACTCGTGGCGAAATCATCGCTGTCGGTAAGGGCCGCATCCTGGAAAACGGTAGTGTGCAGCCGCTGGACGTGAAAGTCGGCGACATCGTTATTTTCAACGATGGCTACGGCGTGAAGTCCGAGAAGATCGACAACCAAGAAGTGCTGATCATGTCCGAAAGCGACATTCTGGCAATTGTTGAAGCGTAATCCGCGAACGACACTGAACATACGAATTTAAGGAAAAGAGATAATGGCAGCTAAAGACGTAAAATTCGGTAACGACGCTCGTGTGAAAATGCTGCGCGGCGTAAACGTACTGGCAGATGCAGTGAAAGTTACCCTCGGTCCGAAAGGCCGTAACGTGGTTCTGGATAAATCTTTCGGTGCACCGACCATCACTAAAGATGGTGTTTCCGTAGCACGTGAAATCGAACTGGAAGACAAGTTCGAAAACATGGGCGCGCAGATGGTGAAAGAAGTTGCCTCTAAAGCGAACGACGCTGCAGGCGACGGTACCACCACCGCGACCGTACTGGCTCAGTCCATCATCACTGAAGGCCTGAAAGCTGTTGCTGCGGGCATGAACCCGATGGATCTGAAACGTGGTATCGACAAAGCTGTCGCTGCTGCGGTTGAAGAGCTGAAAGCACTGTCTGTACCGTGCTCTGACTCTAAAGCTATCGCTCAGGTTGGTACTATCTCCGCTAACTCCGACGAAACCGTAGGTAAACTGATCGCAGAAGCGATGGACAAAGTCGGTAAAGAAGGCGTGATCACCGTTGAAGACGGTACCGGTCTGCAGGACGAACTGGACGTGGTTGAAGGTATGCAGTTTGACCGCGGCTACCTGTCTCCTTACTTCATCAACAAGCCGGAAACTGGCGCAGTAGAACTGGAAAGCCCGTTCATCCTGCTGGCTGACAAGAAAATCTCCAACATCCGCGAAATGCTGCCGGTTCTGGAAGCCGTTGCTAAAGCAGGCAAACCGCTGCTGATCATCGCTGAAGATGTTGAAGGCGAAGCACTGGCAACGCTGGTCGTTAACACCATGCGCGGCATCGTGAAAGTGGCTGCTGTTAAAGCACCTGGCTTCGGTGACCGTCGTAAAGCAATGCTGCAGGACATCGCTACTCTGACCGGTGGTACCGTAATCTCTGAAGAGATCGGTATGGAACTGGAAAAAGCGACCCTGGAAGATCTGGGTCAGGCAAAACGCGTTGTGATCAACAAAGACACCACCACCATCATTGATGGCGTGGGTGACGAAGACGCAATCCAGGGTCGTGTGACTCAGATTCGCCAGCAGATCGAAGAAGCAACGTCCGACTACGATCGTGAAAAACTGCAGGAGCGCGTAGCGAAACTGGCAGGCGGCGTTGCCGTTATCAAAGTCGGTGCAGCTACCGAAGTTGAAATGAAAGAGAAGAAAGCACGCGTTGAAGATGCTCTGCACGCGACCCGTGCTGCAGTAGAAGAAGGCGTGGTTGCTGGTGGTGGTGTTGCGCTGATTCGCGTAGCCTCCAAACTGGGCGATCTGCGTGGTCAGAACGAAGACCAGAACGTGGGTATCAAAGTTGCGCTGCGCGCAATGGAATCCCCGCTGCGTCAGATCGTGCTGAACTGCGGTGAAGAACCGTCTGTTGTGGCTAACACCGTGAAAGCGGGCGACGGTAACTACGGTTACAACGCTGCAACTGAAGAATACGGCAACATGATCGACATGGGTATCCTGGATCCAACCAAAGTGACCCGTTCTGCTCTGCAGTACGCAGCTTCTGTTGCTGGTCTGATGATCACCACCGAGTGCATGGTTACCGATCTGCCGAAAGGCGATGCTGACTTAGGCGCTGCTGGTGGTATGGGCGGCATGGGTGGTATGGGCGGCATGATGTAATCGTGCGCTATACCCCATAGCATCAAGAAACCCCTGGGCAGAAATGCCCGGGGGTTTTTCTTTTCGTCATGTTTTTAGTATAAGATTCTCACACGGACGATCTACGTCCAGCTCATTGATTACGGGGAATAACATGCACGTGAAATATTTAGCAGGGATCGTCGGTGCCGCGCTACTGATGGCGGGTTGTAGCTCCAGCAACGAACTGAGCGCTGCCGGCCAAAGCGTACGCTTCGTAGAAGACAAGCCTGGTGCTGAGTGCCAGTTGGTTGGCACGGCGACCGGTAAGCAAAGTAACTGGCTTTCTGGTCAGCATGGCGAAGAGGGCGGCTCAATGCGTGGCGCCGCGAACGACCTGCGTAATCAGGCGGCAGCAATGGGTGGCAACGTGATTTATGGCGTGAGCAGCCCATCTCAGGGCATGTTATCCAGCTTTGTTCCGACCGCCAGCGAAATGAACGGTCAGGTTTATAAGTGCCCGAACTGATTTATTCAGTATTGAAAGCGCCCTCCGGAAACCTGAGGGCGTTTTGTTATTCTGCCGTTGCGGCCAATGTTGACTGATAAAGCTGATGCAGTGCTTTCAGGCAACGTTCTCGCGGAAAGTGACCCGCGCCGGATGCGATAGTCGCCACGGTAATACGACAAGGTTTTCCTTCCAGCTTTTTCAGTCGCGGGCTGAACGCCAGTAAACGCCGGGCTATTGCCTCGGTCTCTTTCATTTCCCCCCGAATACGGGATTTCACGATGGTGCCGCATGCGCAATCTTGTCCATTGCTGTCGGTATAGTGGTAAACCAGTGCCAGATAATGCGTGAACAGCGCTAATTTCCACGCCGGATGGGGGTAGTTGTCATACTCCATTTCACCGTTGCTTTTAATATCGGCATCGTACATGGGCAGAAAATCCAGCAGTGAGGAGATCCTTAGCGATAACTTATGCATGCCGGCGTTATTAATGGCGTGAGAAATGGCGCTGATGACGAGCGCAATCTGCGCGTCTTCAAGCTGGAGGAGCAGTGAATGGCCGCCCTGCAGTGAAAACGCCAACTGAAATCCTTCTGCGTGGCTGGCGCGGGGCTCTAGTTTCTCGACCCGCAGGCGGATATCGGCTTCCAGCAGCTGTTTTTGGGTCAGTGGCGGAATATTGTTGAGCATCGCTTGCGTGGCGCTATCCTGGCTTTTTTTGAACGCCGTTTTCTCTTTGGCATTCCGCAGGCTTTGCAAATGCAGACGATGCTCGAAGCAGAGATAAAGATCGCGCAGTTGTAGCGCCGGAATAAAAATCAGCGAGGTTTCGTTCTGCTCATGCTTGAGGTTAAGCGCCAGCGCCTGGAACTGATTGCCGTTTCGAATGACGCCGGTGTTAATGCCGGTGAGTGTTAAGGCCATGATGGTTCTCTCTGGATAGGTTTGTTCTGCCCGAAATAATTGGGGGCTAAAATAACACCCGGCTTTGTTTCGTGAGAGTCGGTATCCGGACTTGAAACCTGCGCGAAGCGCTTCGCGCAGGGTCAAAAGAGAGGAGTTATCGCTGCCTTAACTGCAAATCCAGTGGCGTTTTACTCGGTTCGCCGCCAATTTCCCGCGCCAGTTTCGGCACCATATAACCGGAAACCAGCGTTAGCAGCTCACGCATAATGGCGCGGGCTTCATCGTCGCTGACCAGAAAATGGGCCGCGCCCTGAACCTTATCCAGCACGTGCAGGTAGTAGGGCATCACGCCCGCATCAAACAGCGCGTTGCTGAGATTCGCCAGCGTTTGCGCGTTATCGTTGATATCGCGCAGCAGCACGCTCTGATTCAGCAGCGTGACGCCTGCCATTTTTAGCTTACGCATCGCCTGGCGGAAATCGTCGCCAATCTCCTGCGCATGGTTGATATGGTTCACCAGCAAAATTTGCAGGGTGGATTGTGCAAAGCGGGCGACGAGTCCTTCTGTAATCCGCGCGGGGATCACGATCGGCAAACGGCTATGAATACGCAGACGCTTAATGTGCGGTATCGCTTCTAGTTGCGTGAGTAGCCAGTCCAGTTCGTGGTCTTTGGCCATCAGCGGATCGCCGCCGGAGAAGATGATTTCATCCAGCTCTGAATGCGCAGCGATGTAATCAAGAGCCACCTGCCAGTTTCGCTTATTGCCCTGGTTTTCCGCATACGGGAAGTGACGGCGAAAACAATAGCGACAGTTTACCGCACAGCCGCCTTTCACCAGCAATAGCGCCCGGTTACGGTATTTGTGCAGTAATCCTGGTACCACGCTGTGCTGTTCTTCCAGCGGATCGGTTGAAAAACCCGGTGCTGCGACAAACTCGTCGTGCGAAGTGAGTACCTGGCGTAAAAGCGGGTCATCAGGATTGCCTTTTTCCATCCGCGCCACAAAAGCACGGGGAACCCGCAAGGCAAAAAGACGCTTTGCCTCGCGACCTGCAAGCAAGTTTTCATCAGCGTCTACATTTAAAAGACGCAACAGTTCATCCGGATCGGTTATAACATCTGCAAGTTGCACTAACCAATCTTCTCTGGATGGGGTGTTTAGGGTTACAATATGCGCCATTTTGTGGCTAAGCTACCAATTAACAATTTCAGAGGGCCTTATGGCGACTTACTATAGCAACGATTTTCGTGCCGGTCTTAAAATCATGATGGACGGCGAACCTTATGCGGTTGAAGCCAGTGAATTCGTAAAACCGGGCAAAGGCCAGGCTTTTGCCCGCGTTAAGCTGCGTCGTCTGCTGACCGGTACTCGCGTAGAGAAAACCTTCAAATCAACCGACTCTGCAGAAGGCGCAGACGTTGTAGATATGAACCTGACTTACCTGTACAACGACGGTGAGTTCTACCATTTCATGAATAACTCCACTTTCGAACAGCTGGCTGCTGACGAGAAAGCGGTAGGCGACAGCGCCAAGTGGCTGCTGGATCAGGCTGAGTGCATCGTGACCCTGTGGAACGGCCAGCCTATCTCCGTGACCCCGCCGAACTTTGTTGAACTGGAAATCATTGAAACTGACCCTGGCCTGAAAGGTGATACCGCAGGTACTGGCGGCAAACCGGCAACGCTGTCTACTGGCGCAGTGGTTAAAGTTCCGCTGTTCGTTCAGATCGGCGAAGTGATCAAAGTGGATACCCGTTCTGGTGAATACGTATCCCGCGTGAAGTAATACGCCTTACTTGATCTCATGGTGCAGCGTTTGCTGCGCCATACATTTTTCCAGGGCAGGAATGATGAAACGTCTTCTCAGTCTTGTAACACTCGTCTTACTGACCGCAACCTTGTTGACAGGGTGCAATACCGCACGTGGCTTTGGCGAAGATATCAAACATCTCGGCAATTCCATCTCCCACGCTGCCAGCTAAGTCTTTTCGCTTCGTCTGAAAAACAGTCTGTTTCCCGTCAAGTTACGGGATGTTGTCTATTATTAAGTAGCTATACGTACAACATTGGCTAAAAAGGAAGACGCTATGGTTAAGAAGACAATTGCAGCAATCTTTTCTGTTCTGGTACTTTCCTCTGTATTAACCGCCTGTAATACGACGCGCGGCGTTGGTCAGGATATTTCCGAGGGTGGCCAGGCTATCTCGGGGGCTGCGGCAAAAGCTCAGGATTAATCATGAACGGTACGACCGCTGTGCGTGTCGTGCCGTTAATCTTACCGTTCTGGCAATGATAAAAACGGCGAATAGCGATTATCCATGTGCAGTTTCATGCGAATGTTGCGTTTGTAGGTGTATACCGTTTTGCCATGAATCCCGAGCGCACTGGCAATCGCGTTATTTCCCACGCCTTCCATCCACATCGTTAACACTTTCTCTTCCTGTGGCGTCAGCAGTGATGTCGCCGTTTTGGGCGTGTCTAAAAGCGGCCTCACGCGTAACGCCGCGTGAATCGTTTTTGAGAGCGCATACAGCGTGGCTTTTTTTGATAACACGGTATGGACAGAATATCGCGCGCTGAACGCTGAAGCTCGGTATTCGCCGCCTGATTGCAGCAAGATCAGCGGCGCCATCCCGCAGGCCATAAAGAAGGGGTCAATCGACTGAAATGGATGAGAATCGTTAAGAAAGCTATATAAATCAGCGATTATCAAATGAGGCTTCCACTGCAGAATATGTTCTTTTGCCAGCAAGAGATTATTTAACCCTGACACCAGGAACGAACCATTAAACAAACCAGAATGATTAAGCCAGGCCTCTATCCCCGTGCGGGTAAAGTGGCATCGGTCAATCACTAATATTTTCAACATAAAATTATCGCATTCAAAAATGAGGCCAAAGGCTTCCTGACTTCAGAAAGCGTTTCATCATAGAGACGTCCGATGAGTACTAAATGCCGGAACTGCGTTGCTTATTGCACCCAATTCAGGCTTTTAGGCGATCTGAAATAAAAAGATTGAAATTCACTTTTTGTCGGGCAAAAATACCCTTTCATTCATCGGCTTGTGGGACGACCTGCAAACGTATCTTTCACCGGGGACGGCCCCATCTCTCTGGAGCCTAAAATGTCCTGGATCGTTTTATTCATTGCTGGCCTGCTCGAAGTTGTCTGGGCGATTGGCCTCAAATATACCCACGGATTTACCCGCCTGACGCCGAGCGTCATTACCATCGTCGCCATGGTTGTCAGTATTGCGATGCTCTCCTGGGCAATGAAAACCCTACCCGTTGGGACTGCGTATGCTATCTGGACCGGTATCGGCGCCGTTGGTGCGGCCATCACCGGGATTATCTTACTGGGTGAGTCCGCCAGCCCGATGCGTCTGGCCAGCCTGACGCTGATCGTTGCGGGAATTATTGGTCTGAAGCTCAGCACCCATTAATGGGGTTGTTTCACCCAGATTAACTTACTGACATCAAACCCTTCCCGGGTCGCGACGGCGAGTATTTGCTGCTTCATTTCGTCAGAGATGGTCGGCGTGCGCGCGAGTATCCACAAATAGTCGCGATCCGGGCCGCACACCAGCGCGTGCTGGTATTCTCTGTCAAGCGCGATGACGTTGTAACCGCCATAGAACGGACCAAAAAACGAGACTTTCAGCGCGGCCCGACTGGGATCGCCAGTAAACCAGGCCTTTCCTTCCGTTTTTTGCCACATTTCCCGATCCGGATTGTAGCCCTTGTTGGTCACATTAAGGCCGCCGTCATCGCGAAGGCTGTAAGTGGCGGTGACTTTTTCCAGTCCTCTTTCGAAGCGATGATCAAAGCGTGCAATTTCATACCAGGTGCCGAGATAGCGTTTCACATCAAAGTTATTGACGACTGTAACACCCTTCGGCGGCGTGGGTGAGCTGCAAGCAACCACTAAAAACGCGGCTGTCACTGCGGTGATAACAGGCAGGATACGCATGGGAGTTTCCTTGCTGGTTTTCTGTTAAGTGTAGATGACAGCAAGGAAACGGTGGGCAGCAACAGTTACTGCAGAGACGCCAGAATCCGGTAGGCGGCCGCGACACGTGCCGGATTAGGATAGCTTTTATTCGCCAGCATCACGATACCGAGGTTTTTCTCTGGAATAAAAGCAACGTAACTGCCAAAGCCGCCGGTAGACCCCGTCTTATGTACCCAGGAGGATTTGACTGCAGGCGCGGGCGGGTTAATTTCCACGGCTGTCAGCGCTGCCAGCGCGATCTTATTATCGCTACCCTTGATGACGGTTTCGCCCTCTACCGGCCAGTTCAGCATTTCCCAGCCTAACCCCTGATACATCTCGCCAATACGCCAATAGCGCGACTGGGCTAACGCCACGCCTTGCTGCAGCGTTTTGTCCTGAATGTGGGAGGCGTCCATGTTGGCCAGCACCCAGCTTGCCATATCTTCAATGCTGGATTTAACACCATACGCCTCTGCATCCAGCGGACCGGGTGAAACATGGACTGGCTTACCCTCGCGATAACCCCAGGCGTAATCTTTCTGTTCTGACGTGGGGACGGTAATCCAGGTGTGTGCGAGTTTTAGCGGTTTGAAGACGCGCGTGGTTATCGCTTCTTCGTAACTCATTCCGGAAGGTTTAACCGCCAGCGCGCCAAACAAGCCGATGCTGGCATTGGCATACAGACGTTTGTTGCCCGGTGCCCACTCCGGCAGCCAGGTTTGATAGTAGTGAAGCAGTGAGGCTTCATCCGTCACGCTATCCGGCACCTGAAGCGGTAAGCCCCCTGCGGTATAGGTTGCCAGATGTAGCAGGCTGATGCCTTGCCACTGTTTACCGTTCAGCGCAGGCCAATATTTTGTTGCCGGATCGCTGAGTTTTATTTCACCGCGAGCGACAGCATCGCCCGCCAGCACGCCGGTGAATGTTTTACTCACCGAACCGAGTTCAAACAGGGTTTGTGGGGTGACGGGCCGGTTTTTGGCGATGTCGGCATTACCCCAGGTAAAGTACCTCGGCTTGCCCTGGTAAATCACCGCAACGGCCATGCCCGGAATCGCCTGCTCTTTCATTAATGGTGCAATGGTGCGGTTTACAACATCAGCGATGTGTTGCTCAGTGTGCGGTGTGGCAAGCACTGAACTGGAGGCAGTAAGGAGTAACACACTGCAGAGGATTTTGTTCATCATGGCGTATTTCCGTAACAGAGGACCCTGGGGATGTCCGGGAAGAGTGCGGCAGTAGGTTACACTATTTGCGATGATGGCAGGGAGAAGAGACGGTAGAAATAAAACGGCCCGCCAGTGGCGGGCCGGAATAACGATGGTGCTAATTAGAGCGTGACGATAGCAATCAGTGTCACAACGGTCAGAATAGCAGCCAGACCGTAAAACACCCACTTGCCAGCCGGCACGTGGATTTTCAGGTCATGCATTGCGTGGTGCATACGGTGTAAACCACACCACAGCGGCAGAACGATCATCAGGAACATGAACGCGCGGCCAATAAAGCTTTGTGCAAAGGCCAGTACACGTTCGTAGCTCAGGGCATCGCCCGGGAAGAGTCCCAGTGGCAGCATAATGCCGACCAGCAGAACCATGACCGGCGCAATGATCGCGCCCCACATACCACCTGCACCAAACAGTCCCCAGAATACGGGTTCGTCAGAGCGTTTTGGATTTGGATTAATCATCCCGGACTCCTTACCAGTACAGGGCAACATACAGAATAACTACAGTCGCAACTGCAGTAACCGCCCAGAGACCTTTGATGATCGGCTCTGGCCCCATTTTTTCGTCTTTTACGATGATATTGGCAGCTTTAGGCGCCAGCTCAAACCAGGTCTTGGTATGCAGCAAGGCTGCAGCCAGGGCGATCAGGTTGAGGATCACCACCACTGGATTTTGCAGAAAACCAACGAATCCCATCCAGGATTCTGCGCCGTGTTTGAGGGCAAACAGGCCGAAAATCAGTTCAATGCTGAACCAGACTGCCGGCACTGCTGTGCCTTCGCGCAGCATGTAAAAGCGATAAAACGGCAGCTTTTTCCACCAGGTGGACGTCATTGGCCGCACATAGGCTTTGCGTTTAGTCGTCATGTTGCACTCCTTAGCGTGGTTTCAGGGTCGCGATAAGAAAGTCTTTCGAACTTTCTACTTTACCCTGCTGGATGGCCGCAGCCGGATCGACGTGTTTCGGACAAACTTCGGAGCAGTAGCCCACGAAAGTACAGGACCAAACGCCGTTCGGGCTATTCAACTGAGCCATACGCTCTTTCTTACCGTGGTCACGGCTATCTTCGTTGTAACGATGCGCCAGCGTAATCGCCGCCGGACCGATGAACTCAGGGTTCAGTCCGAACTGCGGGCACGCGGCGTAACACAGACCACAGTTGATGCAACCTGAGAACTGGTGATACTTCGCCATTTGCGCCGGAGTCTGGGTATTAGGACCCTGATCCGGTGTGCGCGGGTTACCGATGATGTACGGTTTGATGGCTTCCAGGCTTTCGATAAAGTGCGTCATGTCGACGACCAGATCGCGCTCAATCGGGAAGTTGCCCAGCGCTTCAACCTTCATGCCGTTGGTGTATTCACGCAGGAAGGTTTTGCACGCCAGTTTTGGTACGTTGTTGACCATCATGCCGCAAGAGCCACAGATCGCCATACGGCAAGACCAGCGGTAGCTCAGATCTGGCGCCAGGTTATCTTTGATGTAGCCCAGCGCATCCAGCAGCGACGTTGTTTCATCATAAGGTACATCATAGAAAGCACTGTGCGGTGCGGTATCCACTTCCGGGTTATAGCGCACCACCTCAACTTTCAGGTTTTTCATCTCAGCCATTCGCCTTCTCCTTCTTATCGGCTGCTTCCGCTTCGCCACCATATACACGTTTCGCTGGCGGCAGAGTGGTGATTTTCACGTCGCTGTAGTCCAGGCGTGTGGTGCCATCAGCATCGCGGAAGGCGAGGGTGTGTTTGAGGAAGTTGACGTCGTCACGCTCGGTGCAACCTTCGTCCAGACGCTGATGCGCGCCGCGCGATTCTTTACGCGCCAGAGCGGAGTGCGCCATACATTCAGCAACATTCAGACCGTGGCCCAGTTCGATGGTGTACAGCAGGTCGGTATTGAAGACGCTGGAGGTGTCGGTAATACGCACGCGCTTGAAGCGTTCCTGCAGTTCAGCCAACTTATCAACCGTTTTCTGCATGAGTTCTGGTGTACGGTAGATACCGCAACCTTCTTCCATGGACAGACCCATTTCATCACGGATCTTCGACCAGTTTTCGTTACCTTCCTGGTTCACCAGATCTTTCAGACGCTGTTCAACGCCTGCAACCTGCGCATCGAGCGCGGCGCTGTTGGCGGTACCTGCCGTAGAGGCACGTTCCATCGCTTGCTCACCAGCCAGACGGCCAAAGACCACCAGTTCAGCCAGGGAGTTAGAGCCCAGACGGTTGGCGCCATGCAGACCCACAGAGGAACATTCGCCAACGGCAAACAGACCTTTGATGCGGCTTTCGCAGTTTTGATCGGTTTCGATACCACCCATGGTGTAGTGCGCGGTCGGACGAACCGGAATTGGCTCTTTAACCGGATCGACGCCGACATAGGCTTTTGCCAGTTCGCAGATGAACGGTAAACGTTCGAGCAGTTTTTTCTCGCCGAGGTGACGCAGGTCGAGGTGAACCACATCGCCACGCGGAGTGGAGATGGTGTTGCCTTTACGCCATTCGTGCCAGAACGCCTGAGAAACTTTGTCGCGCGGACCCAGTTCCATGTATTTGTTCTTCGGCTCACCCAGCGGGGTTTCCGGACCCATGCCGTAGTCTTGCAGATAACGGTAGCCGTTTTTGTTGACCAGAATACCGCCTTCACCACGGCAACCTTCGGTCATCAGGATACCAGAGCCTGGCAAACCGGTCGGGTGATACTGAACGAACTCCATATCACGCAGCGGAACGCCGTGGCTCAGCGCCATGCCCATACCGTCACCGGTTACGATGCCGCCGTTGGTGTTGTAACGGTATACACGGCCAGCGCCGCCCGTTGCCATCACCACCGCGTTAGCACGGATTTGCATCAGCGTGCCTTCCATCATGTTCATCGCGACCAGACCACGGGCATGGCCGTCGTCTACCAGGATGTCCAGAACGAAGTGTTCGTCAAAACGCTGAATTTGTGGGAACTGCAGGGAAGTCTGGAACAGGGTGTGGAGCATATGGAAGCCGGTTTTATCCGCGGCGAACCAGGTACGCTCAATTTTCATCCCGCCGAAGCGACGTACGTTGACGCTTCCGTCTTCACGGCGGCTCCACGGGCAACCCCATTGCTCCAGTTGCGTCATTTCAGTTGGGCAGTGGTGAACAAAGTAGTCCACGACATCCTGCTCACACAGCCAGTCTCCGCCCGCTACCGTATCGTGAAAATGGTAGTCAAAGCTGTCATGATCCTGCGCGACAGCAGCAGAGCCACCTTCGGCAGCAACGGTATGGCTGCGCATTGGGTACACTTTTGAGATCAGTGCGATTTTAGCGTTGGGATTTGCTTGTGCGGCAGCAATTGCAGCACGTAATCCCGCGCCACCGGCGCCTATAATGGCAAGATCGGCTTGAAAGGTTTGCACGACATTCCTCCAGATTGTTGTTATTTCGCCCACCACGCAGTCAGTTTAGTCTCTGATATATGCGGATGGCGAATGCGATTCCACTGCTCCTTTATAGGTACAGTAGTATAGTCGCAGGTATAGAAGGGAAATTTGACGTGTTCGATTTTTTTAGCGTATCAGTGGCGCTAATTATCATTGATTCTGATTAATTTAATTACTAAAGCACCCATCTTCAGTTTTTTAACCCTCGATTCCACATAAGGCGCTCCCGCACTAAATTTGTCTCCCTGACAGGTTACGAGTAGACTTCGTGCCCTTGTCATATATCGGAGAAAGAACCATGAGCGAAACGGCCACCTGGCAGCCGAGCGCGTCCATCCCCAATCTGTTGAAACGTGCGGCAATTATGACGGAAATTCGTCGTTTCTTTGCCGATCGCGGAGTGCTTGAGGTTGAGACGCCTTGCATGAGTCAGGCGACGGTAACAGACATTCATTTGTTCCCGTTTGAGACGCGTTTCGTTGGACCTGGTCATTCGCAGGGGATGAACCTCTACCTGATGACCAGCCCGGAATACCACATGAAACGCCTGCTGGTGGCGGGATGCGGTCCGGTCTTTCAGCTATGCCGTAGTTTTCGTAATGAAGAGATGGGACGTCACCATAACCCGGAATTCACCATGCTTGAGTGGTATCGTCCTCACTACGATATGTACCGCCTGATGAATGAAGTGGATGACCTGCTGCAACAGGTGCTTGATTGCCAGCCCGCAGAAAGCCTCTCTTACCAGCAGGCGTTTCAACGCCATCTCGAAATTGACCCACTGTCAGCCGATAAAACCCAGTTGCGTGAAGTCGCGGCCAAACTGGATTTAAGCAATATCGCGGATACAGAAGAAGACAGGGACACGTTGCTGCAACTGCTGTTTGCCATGGGCGTCGAGCCGCATATTGGTAAAGATAAGCCCACGTTTGTGTACCATTTCCCGGCAAGTCAGGCATCTCTGGCGCAAATCAGCACTGAAGATCACCGCGTGGCTGAACGTTTTGAGGTGTATTTCAAAGGTATTGAGCTGGCGAATGGTTTTCATGAGTTGACGGACGCTCGCGAGCAGCAGCAACGCTTTGAACAAGACAACCGTAAGCGCGCGGCGCGCGGCCTGCCGCAGCAGCCTATCGACACTCACTTACTCGAAGCCTTAAAAGTGGGTATGCCGGATTGCTCCGGTGTGGCGTTGGGTGTGGATCGTCTGGTGATGCTGGCATTAGGGGCTGAAAGCCTTGCAGACGTGATTGCTTTCACCGTCGACCGCGCATAACGGCCTTTCTGCAAGGCGGCGGTTAAATCGCCGCTTTGCAGCCTCTACGTTCATTTTTACCTCTAATAGCCACAATTTGGTTCTGGATATCTGCTATTGTTCCGGCCTTAATCCTGTTTTGATTTACGTATTGCTGACCTCTACAGGGGGCAGCGCAAATGGGTGAGCGACGTTTGAAAAACGTTCTCCCCGGTGAGGAAGATTTTAATGCCCCAAACAATAAAAAAAATGAGCCTGATTGGCCTCATTCTGATGATATTTACGTCAGTTTTTGGTTTCGCAAATAGCCCCTCCGCTTTTTATTTAATGGGGTATAGCGCCATCCCGTGGTATATTTTTTCTGCACTCTTATTCTTTATTCCCTTTGCATTAATGATGGCCGAGATGGGTTCCGCTTATCGAAAAGAAGAGGGCGGAATATACTCGTGGATGAATAATAGCGTTGGGCCACGCTACGCATTTATCGGTACCTTTATGTGGTTCTCCTCCTATATTATCTGGATGGTGAGTACCGCAGCTAAAATTTGGGTTCCTTTCTCGACATTCTTGTTTGGCGCAGACATGACGCAGCACTGGCAGTTTGCCGGGCTTGAACCAACACAGGTTGTTGGGCTGCTCGCCGTGGGATGGATGATTCTGGTGACGGGCATTGCCGCCAGAGGGATTAACAAAATTGCGCGTATTACCGCAGTAGGCGGTATTGCCGTGATGTGCCTTAATTTAGTTTTTCTGTTGGTGAGTGTCGCTATTTTGTTATTAAATGGTGGGCATTTTGCGCAAGATATTAATTTTGTCGCCTCACCGAATCCTGGATATCAGTCCGGTCTGGCAATGTTGTCGTTTGTTGTTTTCGCTATTTTCGCTTACGGCGGTATTGAAGCCGTTGGTGGTCTGGTCGATAAAACAGAAAAACCGGAAAAAAACTTTGCCAAAGGAATTATCTTTGCGGCCATTGTGATTTCAATCGGCTATTCTCTGGCGATATTCTTGTGGGGTGCCAGTACGAACTGGCAGCAGGTATTAAGTAATGGTTCTGTGAACCTCGGCAACATCACTTACATTCTGATGGAAAGCCTGGGGATGACGTTGGGCAATGCGCTGAATCTTTCACCCGAGGCGGCGATGACGCTGGGCGTCTGGTTTGCACGCATTACCGGGCTCTCGATGTTTCTTGCCTATACCGGCGCCTTCTTCACATTGAGTTATTCACCGCTGAAAGCGATTATTCAGGGGACGCCGAAAGCGCTGTGGCCTGCGTCCGTCACGAAATTGAATTCGACAGGGATGCCCGCCAATGCGATGTGGGCGCAGTGTCTGTTGGTCAGCCTGTTTATTCTGCTGGTCTCTTTTGGCGGCGATACCGCGTCGGCGTTTTATAACAAACTGACGCTGATGGCCAACGTATCGATGACGCTGCCGTATCTGTTCCTCGCGCTGGCGTTTCCCTTCTTCAAGTTTCGTGAGGGGCTGGAACGACCGTTTGTGATCTTCAAAACGAAGGTTTCTACACTACTGGCAACCGGGACGGTTGTGCTGGTGGTGGCGTTTGCCAATGTGTTCACCATCATTCAGCCAGTGATTGAAGCAGGGGACTGGAATAGCGCCTTATGGATGACAGGCGGTCCGGTGTTCTTCTCGTTACTGGCGATGATAATTTACCAGAACTACACCCGTCGGATGGAAAAATTGCCGCAGTGGGTGACGGAGTAATAGGGATGCCGGGCCAGCATTAGCGCCGCCCGGCATAGTTAACGCTTACAAACTCCCCGCCGGACGACCCTTTTTACCCGCAGACGTCAGCGTTTTACCTGTCCTCGTACCGTTCAAACTTTCCAGACGCATCTGGAATGGTGGGAATGGCATATCAATACCGTGTTCATGGAAGCCCGCCAGAATGAGTTGGTGGATTTCATGGCGCAGCGGCATACGGTGCCCCATCTCTGCGGCATAGATACGCAGCTCGAAGATCTGAATCCCTTGTTGGAGATCGACCAGGAACACTTCCGGCGCCGGATTGTCGATCACCAACGAGCAGCGCTGTGCCGCCGTCAGCAGAATTTGCGTGACCTCTTCGCTGTTCGCGCTGGAAGGCGCCGGAATGGTCAACACCACACGCGTCACAGAGTCAGAGAGTGACCAGTTAATAAACTGCTCGGTGATAAACGCTTTGTTGGGCACGATGATCTCTTTACGGTCCCAGTCGCTGATGGTGGTCGCGCGGGTATTGATTTTCGTCACGCTGCCCGTCAGGTCGCGAATGGTTACCGTATCGCCAATACGAATCGGTTTTTCGAACAAAATGATCAGGCCTGAGATAAAGTTGGCGAAGATTTCCTGCAAACCAAAACCCAGACCAACACCGAGCGCCGCAACCAGCCACTGCAATTTTGACCACTCAATCCCAATCATTGAGAAACCGACCAGTCCGCCAATCAGCATCAGCAGATATTTGGTTATGGTGGTGATGGCATAGCCTGTACCTGGCGTTAAATCCAGATGCTGGAGCAGCGCCAGTTCCAGCAGCGCGGGCAAATTACGAACCAACTGCGTGGTGATGATAAACACCAGAATCGAAATTAATACGGCGCCCAGCGTGATCGGCTCCAGGCTCTCTACGCCCTGCACCGTAGAAGTGACATCCCACAGCGAGATGTTCTCAAGGAAGCCAAAGGCGGAATGGATTTCCGACCACAGCACGATGACCGATAACAGCGCGATGAGCATCAGAATAGAACGCACCAGGCGCAGTGACTGGGCGCTGATGGTGTCGAGATCCACTTCGCTTTCATCGACCTCCACGGTTCCCTCAAGGCTGGTCGAATGTGCTTGTTCTTCTTCACCCCGCGCACGCTGCGCCAGCATTTCGGCGCGGCGGTGTTTGGCGCGATCAAACGCTAACCGGCGCCGCTGAATCAGCATCCAGCGGCGGATGACGTGATATATCACCAGCAGCAAGAACCAGATGGCAACCGACGTTTCCAGTCGCGCCAGCAGCGCCTGCGCGGTTGCCAGATAGCCCACGACGGCAGCAAAAATCGCGACGAGCGGCGCGCCCATCAGCAGGTTCCACAGCATTCTGTTGACCATGTTTTCGCCGCTGCCCTCTTTATCGAGATACAGCGGGATACCGGCACGTTTCAGGCTGAGGGTCACTATTGCCAGTGCTCCGCAAATGAGCATGAAGCAGAGGCGTCCCAACGAGGCGGAGAACTCCCGGTCATTGAGATTATCAAACATAATCAATGCCATAATGAGCGGCACGATGAAGCCGATGCTCATCAGGTAATAGCGCATCGCACGCGCCACACGGTGACGTGGCCAGCCAAAGTGCGCCACAAACAACCCGTTTGGACGCGCGAAGGCGGCGCAAATCATCACCACCCACAGCAGAGGGACTGTAGCGGTGACGCCATCGCCTATCGCAACGGCCAGCGGGTAAGGCCACGCTTCCCGCAGTCCAAACCCTAACGTGGCCCACAGAACCGGAAGCGGCGAGGCGACCAGTATTGACCAGAACACGGTGCGCAGTGTTAGCCAGAAGTGATCCTGCGTGACTTTTCCAACGCGGGCGGATGAACGTTCCAGAAAACGGGTGAAGTGCTTACGCGAGTAAAGACTAAAACCGACCAGGATCAGCGCGCCAAACAACGGCAGCAGCGTCTCTTTACTGGTCAGCATCATGATGCTGGCCTTGCCAAGTTGGTTAAAGGTATCCAGTGAAATCAGCCGACGCAGATCCTGAACAAGCTCAATTGGCCAGGAGAGTGACATCGGACTCACATCGGAAGTCCAGAACAGATAGCGGTGCGTCGCTTCGTTGACCTCTTTGAGCGCATCTTCCAGTTGGCTATTGGAGACTTTCAGCTTGGTCAACTCAAGGATCAGCGTGTCTCCCCCCTGTAGCAGGGAATTCAGCAGCTCGCGCTGGGTGCGCAGCTGCGCGTCCAGAATCCGGTTTTGTTCAGCGGTGAGCGGCTTGCCGTCAGCCTGATGGATCTGACGCAACTGAGGCTGCTTATTGAGCAGGTCTTCATAGCGCATACGGTGCACACGTAGCTGCGCCATTTCCGTATCTAACTGCTGCGGTTTGGGCATTTCCGGCAGGCGTGAAACCTGGGCGCGTAGCGCTTCGCCAAGCATATTGGAAACGCCCAGCCATTGTGCCTGTTCCCGCAGTGTATTGAGCGCCTGGCGTACCTGCAGGGTCTGACTGGTGGCCTGACGCTGCTGTGAGGCCACCAGATCCATGCGCTGCGCTTGCTGGTTGAGCGCCTGCGACAGTTCCCGGTTTACTTTGAACTGATCGACGATACCTGTGGGCAGACCATCGCTGTTTTCCGCCAGCAGTTCGGTACTCTCCAGCGCGCGTTCGGCTTCGCGTTGGCGCTGGCTGTTTAATTGATTGCGTAAGGCTTGCAGATAAGCGTCAAGCTGTTGGCTCTGCTTTTCCGCCAATTCAGAGCGCATACGCGCCAGTTCCTGACGATTATTTGCTGAAAGCTGCGCCAGCTCGAGTTCATCCACCAGGGCTTTCAGTTTGGCGGATTCGGCCTGCATGCCAAAATTTTGCGCCTGATTTAGCGGGGTGTTGCCGCTAACGGTGCCGAGTCGCCGTTCAATATCATTCAACTGGCGACGGGCATCGGTTTGTTGCTGCGGAAGTTGACTCAGTGAGTCGGCAATTTCCCGGGCACGTTCCTGCTCCTGCTGAGCCTGGCGGCTTTTATCCAGCAATTGACTGCTGACCTGGAGGATCTCCTGGTTCAGCGCCTCGCTGGACATCCCCGGTGGGACGTTGCGTGGTTCGTCGCGCAGGTTATTAAGCTGGGCGCGTAATGTCGCAGACAGCTTTGGGAAATTGTCGATGACTTGCTGGTATTGCTGGGCGCGCTCGAGGGAGCCTTTACGTTCCTCAAGCGCGTTCAGCGCAGACTGGAGTGCCTCGACGGCCTCTGGCTGGGCGGGTTTCGCCGCTTTTGCCTGCTCCAGTTCCTGGGTGATTTGTTTGGCGTCGGGGGCCGTCGCGGCGTACGCCCCCTGGCTGAGGCACCAGGCCATCAGAAAAGTGATAATCAGGCGCACGTCAGTCTACCTTTGTTGTTAGCTTTGTTCTGTTTTGTCGTCAACTGGCGGGTTGGCGTCGTGTTCTGCGGCGATCTCCGCTTGTGCAACCGGCGCAGTTGCCGCGTCTGACGGCGTGAACATCTCGGTAGATGTGGCCAGCGGTTGACCAATTTTGGTCGCAGACAGACTTTGCAGTTGCTCTACCAGATTCACTTTACCTGGCGCAAACAAGTTGATGACGGTGGAGCCCAGCTTAAAGCGACCCATTTCCTGGCCTTTCAACAGCGCAACAGAACCTTCGCTTTCACCCGCAGGCCAGGTCCAGCGTTTGATTACGCCTTCACGTGGTGGTGTGATGGTTCCGGCCCACACGGTTTCAATGCTACCGACGATGGTTGCGCCGACCAGGATCTGCGCCATCGGGCCAAATTCGGTATCAAACAGACAAATGACACGCTCGTTACGGGCAAACAGGTTCGGGACGTTTTGCGCGGTCAGATGGTTGACGGAGAACAGATCGCCCGGCACGTAAATCATTTCACGCAGAATACCGTTACACGGCATGTGTACGCGGTGATAGTCACGCGGGGAGAGGTAAGTGGTGACAAACGAACCGTTGCGAAACAGGTCTGCCATCAGATAGTTACCGGCCAGCAGCGCCTCGAGGCTGTAGTTATGTCCTTTGGCCTGCAGAATTTTGTCTTCTTCGATGCGACCTAACTGGCTGATCACGCCGTCTGCCGGCATCACCAGAATATTCGGGTCAGTATCTACCGGGCGCACATCGTCACGCAGCGGACGTACAAAGAAGTCGTTAAACGTGCGATAGCTGGCGGTGTCCGGCTTCTGTGCTTCATTCATATCGACCTTGTAGTACTTCACGAACAGGTCGATAACCAATTTGGTCAGCCATCCCGCCCGTTTGCTTGCGCCCCAACCCGCCAGGCGAGTGAGCCATAGTTTCGGCAGAATGTACTGTAGCGAAAGTTTAAATGAGTTTAACAAGGTAGCCTCCAGGCCATTGTTTTGTCGTTCCTGATCCGGCATACGCGCCGGATCCTGAAAAAGGGGGACGATTCTAGCGACGCTTAGCTTAGTTGTCAGTTATCCGAATCAGAAAAGTTTTTACGCGTTTTTACCTGCGCCATGCTTTCCAGAATCCGATGATAATTTTCGAAGCGGGTCTCGGCGATTGTCCCTTTCTCTACGGCCTCACGGATAGCACAGCCTGGATCCGCGTCATGTTTGCAGTCGCGATATTTGCAATGCCCTAAATAGTCATGAAATTCGACAAAGCCGTGCGTGATTTGTTCCGGCTCAAGATGCCACAGCCCAAACTCACGTACGCCGGGGGAGTCGATGACATCACCGCCGTGCGGGAAGTGGTACAAGCGAGAAGCGGTGGTCGTGTGCTGTCCAAGACCGGAGTTGTCGGAGACATCGTTGGTCAGGATCTCTTTTTGCAGGCCGAGCAGGTTATTGAGCAGACTGGATTTTCCTACGCCCGATTGACCGGCAAAAATGCTAATACGATCGGTCAATGCCTCTTCAAGCGGTTCCAGCCCATTTTTCGTATGGCTTGATACCATCAATACGCGATAGCCAATGTTGCGATAGATATCCATCTGTTCGTTAACGAAGGCCATGCCTTCATCGTCCAGCAGATCGATCTTGTTGAGCACGATAATCGGTTCAACCTGCAGCGTTTCGCAAGCCACCAGATAACGGTCGATAATATTAAGCGACAGCTCCGGCAAAATGGCGGAGACAATGACGATTTGGTCGATGTTGGCGGCAATCGGTTTTACGCCGTCATAAAAGTCAGGGCGCGTCAGCACCGAGGTACGTTCATGCACTGCTTCGACAATGCCTTTGACGTTTACGCCTTCCGCCGCCGCTTTTCCTGGACGCCAGACTACGCGATCGCCAGTGACCAGCGAACGGATGGTTCGACGAATATTACAACGGTGTACTTCACCGTTGGCGGATTCGACGTCGGCATGCATACCAAAACGGCTGATGACAATGCCTTCAGCAGTTTCGCCAAACAGATTGTCATCGTAATCGGCCTTCTCCGTGGACGTTTTAAGACGACGCTGGTGATTGGCGTTCACGCGGCGCTGTTGGCCTTTGGAGAGTTTATTTTTACTCAATCGTACTGGCTCCTGGTCGCCCATTGTGGGCAAAACATCTATGATACACGCTATTTTAGATGAATATAGTCACACTGAACGTGACCTCTGAAGGGTGGAAAATAGCATGAGTGCCAATGAAAACAACCTCATTTGGATAGATCTTGAAATGACGGGGCTGGATCCCGAGCGCGATCGCATCATTGAGATCGCGACACTGGTGACCGATGCCAACCTGAACATCCTGGCGGAAGGGCCGACGATTGCAGTGCATCAGTCCGATGAACAACTGGCGTTGATGGATGACTGGAACGTGCGTACCCATACCGGAAGTGGTCTGGTAGATCGTGTGAAGGCAAGTACCGTGGGCGACCGTGAAGCGGAACTGGCGACGATTGAATTTTTGAAAGAGTGGGTCCCCGCCGGAAAATCACCCATTTGCGGTAACAGTATCGGACAGGATCGTCGCTTCCTGTTTAAATACATGCCGGAACTGGAGGCGTACTTCCACTACCGCTACCTGGATGTGAGTACGTTGAAAGAGCTGGCGCGCCGCTGGAAGCCGGAAATTCTGGATGGCTTTACCAAGCAGGGCACACACCAGGCGATGGATGATATCCGTGAGTCGGTGGCGGAACTGGCGTACTACCGCGAGCATTTTATTAAGCTGTAATTGTGTGGGCCGGATAACGCAGATATCCGGCCAACGAACTTGCGTCATGGCTGTTTTGCCGCTAAATTGTGCGCTTTGGTGAATAATTCGGCACTTGAACAAAAAAATAAAAAAATCGCTTTTAGGGGGGTTGCAGCTGGAAGGATTTCTCGTATAATGCGCCTCCCGTAACGACGCAGAAATGCAAATTACGACAGCAACAAATTTGCGGGAATAGCTCAGTTGGTAGAGCACGACCTTGCCAAGGTCGGGGTCGCGAGTTCGAGTCTCGTTTCCCGCTCCAA
>NZ_JBWKVL010000023.1:0-37633 GCF_059421685.1 Citrobacter sp. GW821-FHT02E08
GGTCTCCCCATGCGAGAGTAGGGAACTGCCAGGCATCAAATAAGCAAAAAGCCCTGTACTGACGTACAGGGCTTTTTGCGCTTTCACAGATATCCTCTTATCCCTCTCCCTGGTATAACCACAAGCCATACTGCTGCTTATGCTGTAAACTAAGCGCGATTTTGCATCAGGAAAGCGTCTATGAATCACTCCCTTAAACCCTGGAATACCTTCGGTATTGAACAATGTGCTAACGCAATTGTTTGTGCTGAAAATGAACAACAAGTACTGAACGCATGGCAATTAGCAGACTCACTTGGTCATCCGGTATTGATACTGGGTGAGGGGAGTAATGTGCTCTTCCTTGAACCTTTCCGGGGGACGGTGATTATTAACCGTATCAAGGGCATTGCAGTGACGGAAAAAACGGATGCGTGGCACTTGCATGTCGGTGCGGGTGAAAACTGGCATCATCTGGTGCAGTACTCTCTTCAGCAGGGAATGCCGGGTCTGGAAAATCTGGCGCTAATTCCTGGCTGTGTTGGTTCATCCCCTATCCAGAATATCGGCGCTTATGGCGTAGAGCTACAACGTGTCTGCGAATACGTTGACTGCGTTGAATTGTCGACAGGCAAACATCTGCGCGTAAGAGCTGAAGAATGCCGTTTTGGTTATCGTGACAGCATTTTCAAACATGAATATCAAGATCGCTTCGTGATTGTTGCCGTTGGCCTGCGCTTGCCTAAACATTGGCAGCCGGTACTGACTTACGGAGATCTCGCGCGTCTGGATCCTGCAACGGTCACACCTCAGCAAGTTTTTGATTCCGTCTGCCATATGCGTATAACAAAGCTACCCGATCCGAAAGTAAACGGTAATGCAGGTAGCTTCTTTAAAAACCCGGTTATCGCAGCGGAGATTGCACAGACGCTGCTGTCAAAATTCCCTGGTGCGCCACATTATCCGCAGGTGGATGGTTCGGTGAAACTGGCTGCAGGCTGGCTCATCGACCAGTGTCAATTGAAAGGCGTGGGTATTGGTGGTGCTGCTGTACACCGCCAGCAGGCACTGGTGCTGATCAATGCAGATAATGCGACAAGTGAAGACGTTGTTCAGCTTGCACACCTTGTGCGTGAGAAAGTGGGTGAAAAATTTAATGTCTGGCTGGAGCCAGAGGTTCGCTTCATTGGACCTACAGGTGAGATAAACGCTGTGGAGGTCATCGCATGAAGGATAATACCGTTCCCCTGACGCTCATTTCTTTATTGGCCGATGGTGAGTTTCATTCTGGTGAGCAATTGGGTGAAAAGCTTGGAATGAGTCGCGCGGCAATTAACAAGCATATCCAGACGTTACGCGACTGGGGAGTGGATGTGTTTACCGTGCCAGGCAAAGGATACAGCTTGCCGGAGCCGATACAATTACTGGATGCTTCTCGTATTCTTAGTCAACTGGATGGCGGCACTGTTTCCGTACTTCCCGTTATAGATTCTACGAATCAGTACTTACTGGACCGTATTGGCCAGTTGAATTCTGGTGATGCCTGCGTGGCAGAATACCAGCAGGCAGGCCGTGGGCGACGTGGGCGCAAATGGTTTTCACCGTTTGGTGCCAATCTGTACCTTTCTATGTTCTGGCGTCTGGAGCAAGGCCCGGCAGCGGCGATTGGTCTGAGTCTGGTCATCGGTATCGTCATGGCAGAGGTGCTGCGTGATCTGGGTGCTGAGAAAGTACGGGTGAAATGGCCTAACGACCTTTACCTTCAGGATCGGAAACTTGCCGGTATCCTTGTCGAGTTAACAGGAAAAACAGGCGATGCTGCGCAAATTGTCATCGGTGCAGGGATCAATATGGCGATGCGCCGTGTTGAAGAAGGGATAGTGAATCAGGGATGGATTAACCTGCAGGAAGCCGGGATTACCCTTGACCGCAATACACTGGCTGCGAGACTTATTAGAGAGCTTCGCGCCGCACTGGAATTATTTGAACAAGAAGGGTTGACCCCGTATCTGTCTCGCTGGGAAAAACTGGATAACTTTATTAACCGACCTGTGAAGCTGATCATCGGTGATAAAGAAATATTTGGTATTTCGCGAGGAATAGATACTCAGGGAGCATTACTGCTTGAACAGGATGGTGAGATTAAATCCTGGATGGGCGGGGAAATATCGCTGAGAAGCGCAGAATAATAACAAGGGGAGCAATGGCTCCCCTGTTAAATTATTTTCTCAGCCGCACTTGTTCAACGGCGTGATTGGCACTCTTCGTCATGATGAGGCTGGCACGCTCACGAGTTGGTAGTATATTTTGCTTTAGATTCAACCAGTTGATTTCTTTCCATAGCGATGTTGCTGTATTGATAGCTTCATCTTTAGATAATTTTGCATAGTTATGGAAATAAGAGTCTGGATCGGTAAACGCCCCTTCGCGGAACTTAAGGAAGCGGTTGATATACCACGATTGAAGTAACTCTTCTGGTGCGTCTACATAGATAGAAAAATCGACAAAATCAGAAACAAATACATGATGCGGATCGTGCGGATAGTCCATTCCGCTTTGCAATACATTTAATCCTTCAAGAATCAATATATCAGGCTGCGCAACCGTTTTATCCCCATCCGGGATCACATCATAAATTAAATGTGAGTAGACCGGGGCCGTGACGTTTGGCACGCCTGATTTGAGATCAGAAACGAATTGCACCAGGCGACGCATATCGTAAGACTCAGGGAATCCTTTCTTCTTCATCAAGCCGCGATCTTTTAAAACCTGATTAGGATAAAGGAAACCATCCGTCGTAATCAATTCAACGCGACGGTGTTCTGGCCAGCGGCTCAGTAGTGCTTGCAGGACACGCGCAGTGGTGCTTTTACCGACCGCAACGCTGCCCGCAATGCTAATGATGTAAGGAATGCGCTGACCGTTAGTCCCTAAAAATTGCTCCAGAACCGCCTGGCGACGCAGGTTTGAACTGATGTAAAAATTGAGCAGGCGTGAAAGGGGTAAATAGATCTCGGCAACTTCTTCCAGCGACAAATCTTCATTAATACCTTTGAGTCGCGCAACCTCATCCTCTGCCAACGTCATTGGCACGGAATCACGGAGTGCAGCCCATTGGTTGCGATCAAACTGTAGGTAAGGCGTCATTAACGTTTGCTCTTTTATACTCATAAGCATGTTTCTGACTGTCATTGCTCTATCAGGTCAATGATAAAAAGGCGAATCATCCCCAGCATGCAATGGCACGTCACATTTCAGTTAATTTGGACAATGGGCAGGAGGGTAACACCAGATGGGAGGGAATAATAAGAAAAAATATCTCATGAGAAACTTTAGCTGGGGAACAATGTGGCGGATATACCCTATGCATAAGAGGTGAGTTCTCTTCATTAGTGATCCTAAATCGCTGCGATAAAGGTGGTTGAAGCTGAAAAAATGCACATACAGGAATGGAAATCGACTATTTATCGGCCTTGTAGTGCAAAATGTGAGCGAAAGAACATTTTATGCAATTTTTTAGTTGCATGAGTGCGAATGTCTCCATAAAATGCGCGCTACTTGATGCCGACTTAGCTCAGTAGGTAGAGCAACTGACTTGTAATCAGTAGGTCACCAGTTCGATTCCGGTAGTCGGCACCATCAAGTCCGGTGGGGTTCCCGAGCGGCCAAAGGGAGCAGACTGTAAATCTGCCGTCACAGACTTCGAAGGTTCGAATCCTTCCCCCACCACCACTTTCTGGCAGCGTTTTCGCCGCCTGGGTTGATTAAAAAATTAATCAACTCAAAACATAAAAAGAGAGCAATCTCTTTTTTGTTACAGAAAGAACTGGGTAGCCGAGTTTCAGGATGCGGGCATCGTATAATGGCTATTACCTCAGCCTTCCAAGCTGATGATGCGGGTTCGATTCCCGCTGCCCGCTCCAAGACGTGCTGATATGGCTCAGTTGGTAGAGCGCACCCTTGGTAAGGGTGAGGTCCCCAGTTCGACTCTGGGTATCAGCACCACTTCACTTCTCCTTCCCGTTTCTCTCTGTTTACCGTTAAAAACATTCAACAGTTCAGGCATATCGCCTGGTTGATGTGGTGATATCACCGATTTATCCGTGTCTTAGAGGGACAATCGATGTCTAAAGAAAAGTTTGAACGTACAAAACCGCACGTTAACGTCGGTACTATCGGCCACGTTGACCATGGTAAAACAACGCTGACCGCTGCCATCACTACCGTACTGGCTAAAACCTACGGCGGTGCTGCTCGCGCATTCGACCAGATCGATAACGCGCCGGAAGAAAAAGCTCGTGGTATCACCATCAACACGTCTCACGTTGAATATGACACCCCGACTCGCCACTACGCACACGTAGACTGCCCGGGCCACGCCGACTATGTTAAAAACATGATCACCGGTGCTGCGCAGATGGACGGCGCGATCCTGGTTGTTGCTGCGACTGACGGCCCGATGCCGCAGACTCGTGAGCACATCCTGCTGGGTCGTCAGGTAGGCGTTCCGTTCATCATCGTGTTCCTGAACAAATGCGACATGGTTGATGACGAAGAGCTGCTGGAACTGGTAGAAATGGAAGTTCGTGAACTTCTGTCTCAGTACGATTTCCCGGGCGACGACACTCCGATCGTTCGTGGTTCTGCTCTGAAAGCGCTGGAAGGCGAAGCAGAGTGGGAAGCGAAAATCATCGAACTGGCTGGCTTCCTGGATTCTTACATCCCGGAACCAGAGCGTGCGATTGACAAGCCGTTCCTGCTGCCTATCGAAGACGTATTCTCCATCTCCGGTCGTGGTACCGTTGTTACCGGTCGTGTAGAGCGCGGTATTGTTAAAGTTGGCGAAGAAGTTGAAATCGTTGGTATCAAAGAGACTGCCAAGTCTACCTGTACTGGCGTTGAAATGTTCCGCAAACTGCTGGACGAAGGCCGTGCTGGTGAGAACGTTGGTGTTCTGCTGCGTGGTATCAAACGTGAAGAAATCGAACGTGGTCAGGTACTGGCTAAACCGGGCACCATCAAGCC
The DNA here is from genome assembly GCF_059421685.1 of Citrobacter sp. GW821-FHT02E08. NCBI lineage: Bacteria > Pseudomonadati > Pseudomonadota > Gammaproteobacteria > Enterobacterales > Enterobacteriaceae > Citrobacter > Citrobacter sp. GW821-FHT02E08. The sequence continues at coordinate 5,005 of NZ_JBWKVL010000023.1, forward strand.
GCACACCCAGTTCGAATCTGAAGTTTATATCCTGTCCAAAGACGAAGGCGGCCGTCATACTCCGTTCTTCAAAGGCTACCGTCCGCAGTTCTACTTCCGTACTACTGACGTGACTGGTACCATCGAACTGCCGGAAGGCGTAGAGATGGTAATGCCGGGCGACAACATCAAAATGGTTGTTACCCTGATTCACCCGATCGCGATGGACGACGGTCTGCGTTTCGCAATCCGTGAAGGCGGCCGTACTGTAGGCGCGGGCGTTGTTGCTAAAGTTATCGCTTAATCGCTGATAACATTTGACGCAATGCGCAATAAAAGGGCATCATTTGATGCCCTTTTTGCACGCTTTCGAACCAGAACCTGGCTCATCAGTGATTTTTTTTGTCATAATCATTGCTGAGACAGGCTCTGTAGAGGGCGTTTAGTCCGAAACTCACCAGAGCATTTCGGTTTGGATTGCCTCGCTTACGCGGGGTGAAAATGTTTGTAGAATACTTCTGACAGGTTGGTTTATGAGTGCGAATACCGAAGCTCAAGGAAGCGGGCGTGGCCTGGAAGCGATGAAGTGGGTGGCTGTAGCCCTATTGCTGCTTGTGGCTATCGTTGGCAACTACCTCTATCGTGACATGATGCTGCCGCTACGTGCGCTGGCCGTAGTGATTCTGATTGCGGCAGCGGGTGGTGTTGCGCTGTTGACGACAAAAGGTAAAGCGACGGTTGCTTTTGCCCGTGAAGCGCGTACTGAAGTCCGTAAGGTCATTTGGCCGACTCGCCAGGAAACATTGCACACCACACTGATCGTGGCTGCGGTTACTGCAGTAATGTCACTAATCCTGTGGGGGCTGGATGGTATTCTGGTCCGCCTGGTATCCTTTATCACTGGCCTGAGGTTCTGAGATGTCTGAAGCTCCTAAAAAGCGCTGGTACGTCGTTCAGGCGTTTTCCGGTTTTGAAGGCCGCGTAGCGACGTCGCTGCGTGAGCATATCAAATTACACAATATGGAAGAGTTGTTTGGTGAAGTCATGGTGCCGACCGAAGAAGTGGTCGAAATCCGTGGTGGCCAGCGTCGCAAAAGCGAGCGCAAATTCTTCCCGGGCTACGTACTGGTCCAGATGGTGATGAACGACGCGAGCTGGCACCTGGTGCGCAGCGTACCGCGTGTGATGGGCTTCATCGGTGGTACTTCCGACCGTCCGGCGCCAATCAGCGATAAAGAAGTTGATGCGATTATGAACCGCCTGCAGCAGGTGGGTGATAAGCCGCGTCCGAAAACGCTGTTTGAACCGGGTGAGATGGTTCGTGTTAGCGATGGTCCGTTTGCTGACTTTAACGGCGTGGTTGAAGAAGTCGACTACGAGAAGTCTCGCCTGAAAGTTTCCGTTTCTATCTTCGGTCGTGCGACTCCGGTAGAACTGGATTTTGCTCAGGTTGAAAAAGCCTAACACGGCGATCAAAAAAGCGGCGATTTAATCGTTGCACAAGGCGCGAGATTGGAATACAATTTCGCGCCTTTTGTTTTTATGGATTCCATCCGTAAAACGAATTTTATCACGGGGAGCCTCTTTGAGGCGCTATAACCCAACCAGAGGAATTTAGAATGGCTAAGAAAGTACAAGCCTATGTCAAGCTGCAGGTTGCAGCTGGTATGGCTAACCCGAGTCCGCCGGTAGGTCCAGCACTGGGTCAACAAGGCGTGAACATCATGGAATTCTGCAAAGCGTTCAACGCAAAAACTGATTCCATGGAAAAAGGTCTGCCGATCCCGGTTGTTATTACCGTTTACGCTGACCGTTCTTTCACTTTCGTTACCAAAACGCCTCCGGCAGCAGTACTGCTGAAGAAAGCGGCTGGTATCAAGTCTGGTTCCGGCAAGCCGAACAAAGACAAAGTGGGTAAAATTTCCCGCGCTCAGCTGCAGGAAATCGCGCAGACCAAAGCTGCCGACATGACTGGTTCCGACATTGAAGCGATGACTCGCTCCATTGAAGGTACTGCACGTTCCATGGGCCTGGTAGTGGAGGATTAAGAAATGGCTAAACTGACCAAGCGTATGCGCGTGATCCGTGACAAAGTTGATGCAACTAAACAGTACGACATCAACGAAGCTATTGCTCTGCTGAAAGAGCTGGCCACCGCTAAATTCGTAGAAAGCGTGGACGTTGCCGTTAACCTCGGCATCGATGCTCGTAAATCTGACCAGAACGTACGTGGTGCAACTGTACTGCCGCACGGTACTGGCCGTTCCGTTCGCGTAGCCGTATTTACCCAGGGTGCAAACGCTGAAGCTGCTAAAGCTGCAGGTGCTGAACTGGTAGGTATGGAAGATCTGGCTGACCAGATCAAAAAAGGCGAAATGAACTTTGACGTTGTTATTGCTTCCCCGGATGCAATGCGCGTTGTTGGCCAGCTGGGTCAGGTTCTGGGTCCGCGCGGCCTGATGCCAAACCCGAAAGTTGGTACTGTAACTCCTAACGTTGCTGAAGCGGTTAAGAACGCTAAAGCAGGTCAGGTTCGTTACCGTAACGACAAAAACGGCATCATCCACACCACCATCGGTAAAGTGGATTTTGACGCTGACAAACTGAAAGAAAACCTGGAATCTCTGCTGGTTGCGCTGAAAAAAGCGAAACCGACTCAGGCGAAAGGCGTGTACATCAAGAAAGTTAGCCTCTCCACCACCATGGGTGCTGGCGTTGCCGTTGATCAAGCTGGTCTGAGCGCTTCTGCGAACTAAGATTAGCTTTACGTGGGCGGTGGATTTGTCTACAATTCTACCCCCACGTTTGTTAACGAAAGTTAGCAGATAAAAAGATTTGTTCGTTGGAGCCTGGCCTATCCAGGCCTCCGTCGAAGACCGCAGGTGTTTCGTAAGAAGCTTAATGCCCTGCGTAGACGGTGACAGAACGCTAAGATTATTTCTGATACTCTGGCTTGTTTCTGCTCACCGTATTTAGACGCTCTGTCCGTTGGGAAGAGTGAAGTGAGTTCCGGAACATGAGTTCCGGCAAACATCCAGGAGCAAAGCTAATGGCTTTAAATCTTCAAGACAAACAAGCGATTGTTGCTGAAGTCAGCGAAGTAGCCAAAGGCGCGCTGTCTGCAGTAGTTGCGGATTCCCGTGGCGTAACTGTAGACAAAATGACTGAACTGCGTAAAGCAGGTCGCGAAGCCGGCGTATACATGCGTGTTGTTCGTAACACCCTGCTGCGCCGTGTTGTTGAAGGTACTCAGTTTGAGTGCCTGAAAGACGCGTTCGTTGGTCCGACCCTGATTGCATATTCTATGGAACACCCGGGCGCAGCTGCTCGTCTGTTCAAAGATTTCGCGAAAGCGAATGCAAAATTTGAGGTCAAAGCCGCAGCCTTTGAAGGTGAATTGATCCCGGCATCGCAAATCGATCGCCTGGCAACTCTGCCGACCTACGAAGAAGCAATTGCACGCCTGATGGCAACCATGAAAGAAGCTTCGGCTGGTAAACTGGTTCGCACTCTGGCTGCTGTTCGCGATGCGAAAGAAGCTGCTTAATCGCAGTTATCTTTATCAAGCATCTGCTTACGTATAAACTTATTCTGATTTTCAGGAACAATTTAAATGTCTATCACTAAAGATCAAATCATTGAAGCAGTATCCGCTATGTCTGTAATGGACGTTGTAGAACTGATTTCTGCAATGGAAGAAAAATTCGGTGTTTCCGCTGCTGCTGCTGTAGCTGTAGCTGCTGGCCCGGCTGAAGTTGCTGAAGAAAAAACTGAATTCGACGTAATTCTGAAAGCTGCTGGCGCTAACAAAGTTGCTGTTATCAAAGCAGTACGTAGCGCAACTGGCCTGGGTCTGAAAGAAGCTAAAGACCTGGTAGAATCTGCTCCGGCCGCTCTGAAAGAAGGCGTGAGCAAAGATGACGCAGAAGCACTGAAAAAATCTCTGGAAGAAGCTGGCGCTGAAGTTGAAGTTAAATAAGCCAACTTTTCTGGTTGCAGCCTGAGAAATTAGGCTGATGGCTGGTGACTTTTTAGTCACCAGCCTTTTTGCGCTGTAAGGCGCCAGTAGCATTTCACACTGTTTGACTACTGTTGTGCCTTTCAATGCTTGTTTCTATCGACGACTTAATATACTGCGACAGGGTGCTCGCTCTGTGTAAATCGCAACGAAATGGTTTAAGCGTGATAGCAACAGGCATTGCGGAAAGTATTCAATTTTCCGATCAACAAAATAGTGTTGCACAAACTGTCCCTTCGTCGGACAGATGGGTCGACTTGTCAGCGAGCTGAGGAACCCTATGGTTTACTCCTATACCGAGAAAAAACGTATTCGTAAGGATTTTGGTAAACGTCCACAAGTTCTGGACATACCTTATCTCCTTTCTATCCAGCTTGACTCGTTTCAGAAGTTTATCGAGCAAGATCCTGAAGGGCAGTACGGTCTGGAAGCAGCCTTCCGTTCCGTGTTCCCGATTCAGAGCTACAGCGGTAATTCCGAGCTGCAATACGTCAGCTACCGCCTTGGCGAACCGGTGTTTGACGTTCAGGAATGTCAGATCCGTGGCGTGACCTATTCCGCACCGCTGCGCGTCAAACTGCGTCTGGTGATCTACGAGCGCGAAGCGCCGGAAGGCACCGTAAAAGACATTAAAGAACAAGAAGTCTACATGGGCGAAATTCCGCTCATGACTGACAACGGTACTTTTGTTATCAACGGTACTGAGCGTGTTATCGTTTCTCAGTTGCACCGTAGTCCGGGCGTCTTCTTTGACTCCGACAAAGGTAAAACCCACTCTTCGGGTAAAGTACTGTATAACGCGCGTATCATCCCTTACCGTGGTTCCTGGCTGGACTTCGAATTCGATCCGAAGGACAACCTGTTCGTACGTATTGACCGTCGCCGCAAACTGCCTGCGACCATTATTCTGCGTGCGCTGAACTACACCACTGAGCAGATCCTTGACCTGTTCTTTGAGAAAGTTGTTTTCGAAATTCGCGACAACAAGCTGCAGATGGAACTGGTGCCGGAACGCCTGCGTGGCGAAACCGCATCTTTTGACATCGAAGCTAACGGCAAAGTGTACGTCGAAAAAGGTCGTCGCATTACTGCGCGCCACATTCGCCAACTGGAAAAAGACGATATCAAACATATCGAAGTTCCGGTTGAATACATTGCTGGCAAAGTGGCGTCTAAAGACTACGTTGACGAATCTACTGGCGAGCTGATCTGCGCAGCGAACATGGAGCTGAGCCTGGATCTGCTGGCTAAGCTGAGCCAGTCTGGCCACAAACGTATCGAAACGCTGTTCACCAACGATCTGGACCACGGTCCGTACATCTCTGAGACTGTACGCGTCGACCCAACCAACGATCGTCTGAGCGCGCTGGTAGAAATCTACCGCATGATGCGCCCAGGTGAACCGCCGACGCGTGAAGCGGCTGAAAGCCTGTTTGAGAACCTGTTCTTCTCCGAAGACCGCTATGACCTGTCTGCGGTTGGTCGTATGAAGTTCAACCGTTCTCTGCTGCGCGACGAAATCGAAGGTTCCGGTATCCTGAGCAAAGACGACATCATTGAAGTGATGAAGAAGCTCATCGATATCCGTAACGGTAAAGGCGAAGTCGATGATATCGACCACCTCGGCAACCGTCGTATCCGTTCCGTAGGCGAAATGGCGGAAAACCAGTTCCGCGTTGGCCTGGTACGTGTAGAGCGTGCGGTGAAAGAGCGTCTGTCTCTGGGCGATCTGGATACCCTGATGCCTCAGGATATGATCAACGCCAAACCGATTTCTGCCGCAGTGAAAGAGTTCTTTGGTTCCAGCCAGCTGTCTCAGTTTATGGACCAGAACAACCCGCTGTCTGAGATTACGCACAAACGTCGTATCTCCGCACTCGGCCCAGGCGGTCTGACCCGTGAACGCGCAGGCTTTGAAGTTCGAGACGTACACCCGACTCACTACGGTCGCGTATGTCCAATCGAAACGCCTGAAGGTCCGAACATCGGTCTGATCAACTCCCTGTCCGTGTACGCACAGACTAACGAATATGGCTTCCTTGAGACGCCGTACCGTCGTGTTGTTGATGGTGTGGTAACTGACGAAATTCATTACCTGTCTGCTATTGAAGAAGGCAACTTCGTTATCGCTCAGGCGAACTCCAACCTGGATGACGAAGGGCACTTTGTAGAAGATCTGGTTACCTGCCGTAGCAAAGGCGAATCCAGCTTGTTCAGCCGCGACCAGGTTGACTACATGGACGTATCCACTCAACAGGTGGTATCCGTCGGTGCGTCCCTGATCCCGTTCCTGGAACACGATGACGCCAACCGTGCATTGATGGGTGCGAACATGCAACGTCAGGCGGTTCCGACTCTGCGCGCTGATAAGCCGCTGGTTGGTACCGGTATGGAACGTGCTGTTGCCGTTGACTCCGGTGTAACTGCGGTGGCTAAACGTGGCGGTACCGTTCAGTACGTGGATGCTTCCCGTATCGTTATCAAAGTTAACGAAGACGAGATGTACCCGGGCGAAGCAGGTATCGACATCTATAACCTGACCAAATATACCCGTTCTAACCAGAACACCTGTATCAACCAGATGCCGTGTGTGTCTCTGGGTGAGCCGGTTGAACGTGGTGATGTTCTGGCAGACGGCCCGTCCACTGACCTCGGTGAACTGGCGCTTGGTCAGAACATGCGCGTGGCGTTCATGCCATGGAACGGTTACAACTTCGAAGACTCCATCCTCGTTTCCGAGCGTGTTGTTCAGGAAGACCGTTTCACCACTATCCACATTCAGGAACTGGCATGTGTGTCCCGTGACACCAAGCTGGGGCCAGAAGAGATCACCGCTGACATCCCGAACGTGGGTGAAGCTGCGCTCTCCAAACTGGATGAATCCGGTATCGTTTATATCGGCGCAGAAGTGACCGGTGGCGACATTCTGGTTGGTAAGGTAACGCCGAAAGGTGAAACCCAGCTGACGCCAGAAGAGAAACTGCTGCGTGCGATCTTCGGTGAGAAAGCGTCTGACGTTAAAGACTCTTCTCTGCGCGTACCAAACGGTGTTTCCGGTACGATTATCGACGTTCAGGTCTTTACTCGCGATGGCGTAGAAAAAGACAAACGTGCGCTGGAAATCGAAGAGATGCAGCTGAAGCAGGCGAAGAAAGACCTGTCTGAAGAACTGCAGATCCTCGAAGCTGGCCTGTTTAGCCGTATCTACGCGGTGCTGGTTGCCGGTGGTGTTGAAGCTGAGAAGCTCGACAAACTGCCTCGCGATCGCTGGCTGGAACTGGGCCTGACCGACGAAGAGAAACAGAATCAGCTGGAACAGCTGGCTGAACAGTACGACGAGCTGAAGCACGAGTTCGAGAAGAAACTCGAAGCGAAACGCCGCAAAATCACTCAGGGCGACGATCTGGCACCGGGCGTGCTGAAGATTGTTAAGGTTTATCTGGCGGTTAAACGTCGGATCCAGCCTGGTGATAAGATGGCAGGTCGTCACGGTAACAAGGGTGTTATTTCTAAGATCAACCCGATCGAAGATATGCCTTACGATGAAAACGGCACGCCGGTAGACATCGTACTGAACCCGCTGGGCGTACCGTCTCGTATGAACATCGGTCAGATTCTGGAAACCCACCTGGGTATGGCTGCGAAAGGCATTGGCGATAAGATCAACGCCATGCTGAAACAGCAGCAAGAAGTCGCGAAACTGCGCGAGTTCATCCAGCGTGCGTACGATCTGGGCTCTGACGTTCGTCAGAAAGTTGACCTGAACACCTTCAGCGATGATGAAGTTCTGCGTCTGGCTGAAAACCTGAAAAAAGGTATGCCGATCGCAACGCCGGTCTTCGACGGTGCGAAAGAGTCTGAAATCAAGGAACTGTTACAGCTGGGTGGCCTGCCGACTTCCGGTCAGATCACACTGTTCGACGGTCGTACCGGTGAGCAATTCGAGCGCCAGGTTACCGTTGGCTACATGTACATGCTGAAACTGAACCACCTGGTTGATGACAAGATGCATGCGCGTTCTACCGGTTCTTACAGCCTGGTTACTCAGCAGCCGCTGGGTGGTAAGGCGCAGTTCGGTGGTCAGCGCTTCGGGGAGATGGAAGTGTGGGCGCTGGAAGCATATGGCGCGGCATACACCCTGCAGGAAATGCTCACCGTTAAGTCTGATGACGTGAACGGCCGTACCAAGATGTATAAAAACATCGTAGACGGTAACCATCAGATGGAGCCGGGCATGCCAGAATCCTTCAACGTACTGTTGAAAGAGATTCGTTCGCTGGGTATCAACATCGAGCTGGAAGACGAGTAACTCTCGCTCAAACAGGTCACTGGTGCTGGCGTAACAGCCAGCACCAGATTGTGCTAACTCCGACGGGAGCAAATCCGTGAAAGACTTATTAAAGTTTCTGAAAGCGCAAACTAAAACCGAAGAGTTTGATGCGATCAAAATTGCTCTGGCCTCGCCAGACATGATCCGTTCATGGTCTTTTGGTGAAGTTAAGAAGCCGGAAACCATTAACTACCGTACGTTCAAGCCTGAGCGTGACGGCCTTTTCTGCGCCCGTATCTTTGGGCCAGTAAAAGACTACGAGTGCCTGTGCGGTAAGTACAAGCGCCTGAAACACCGTGGTGTGATCTGTGAGAAGTGCGGCGTTGAAGTGACCCAGACTAAAGTACGCCGTGAGCGTATGGGCCACATCGAGCTGGCGTCTCCGACTGCGCACATCTGGTTCCTGAAATCTCTGCCGTCCCGTATCGGCCTGCTGCTCGATATGCCGCTGCGCGATATCGAACGCGTGCTGTACTTCGAATCCTATGTGGTTATCGAAGGCGGTATGACCAATCTGGAACGCCAGCAGATCCTGACTGAAGAACAGTATCTGGATGCGCTGGAAGAGTTCGGTGACGAATTCGACGCGAAGATGGGTGCGGAAGCTATTCAGGCCCTGCTGAAGAGCATGGATCTGGAGCAAGAGTGTGAAACTCTGCGCGAAGAGCTGAACGAAACCAACTCCGAAACCAAGCGTAAGAAGCTGACCAAGCGTATCAAACTGCTGGAAGCGTTCGTTCAGTCTGGCAACAAGCCGGAGTGGATGATCCTGACCGTTCTGCCGGTTCTGCCGCCAGATCTGCGTCCGCTGGTTCCGCTGGATGGTGGTCGTTTCGCAACGTCGGATCTGAACGATCTGTATCGTCGCGTTATCAACCGTAACAACCGTCTGAAACGTCTGCTGGATCTGGCTGCGCCGGACATCATCGTACGTAACGAAAAACGTATGCTGCAGGAAGCGGTTGACGCCCTGCTGGATAACGGTCGTCGCGGTCGTGCGATCACCGGTTCTAACAAGCGTCCTCTGAAATCTTTGGCCGACATGATCAAAGGTAAACAGGGTCGTTTCCGTCAGAACCTGCTCGGTAAGCGTGTTGACTACTCCGGTCGTTCTGTAATCACCGTAGGTCCATACCTGCGTCTGCATCAGTGCGGTCTGCCGAAGAAAATGGCACTGGAGCTGTTCAAACCGTTCATCTACGGCAAGCTGGAACTGCGTGGCCTCGCCACCACCATCAAAGCCGCTAAGAAAATGGTTGAGCGTGAAGAAGCTGTCGTTTGGGATATCCTGGACGAAGTTATCCGCGAACACCCGGTACTGCTGAACCGTGCACCAACACTGCACCGTCTGGGTATCCAGGCATTTGAACCGGTACTGATCGAAGGTAAAGCTATCCAGCTGCACCCGCTGGTTTGTGCGGCATACAACGCCGACTTCGATGGTGACCAGATGGCTGTTCACGTACCGCTGACGCTGGAAGCCCAGCTGGAAGCGCGTGCGCTGATGATGTCTACCAACAACATCCTGTCTCCGGCGAACGGCGAACCTATCATCGTTCCGTCTCAGGACGTTGTATTGGGTCTGTACTACATGACCCGTGACTGTGTTAACGCCAAAGGCGAAGGCATGGTGCTGACTGGCCCGAAAGAAGCTGAGCGTATTTATCGCGCTGGCCTGGCCTCTCTGCATGCGCGCGTTAAAGTGCGTATCACTGAATACGAAAAAGATGAAAACGGCGAATTCGTCGCGGTTACCAGCATTAAAGACACGACCGTTGGCCGTGCCATTCTGTGGATGATCGTACCGAAAGGTCTGCCTTTCTCCATCGTCAACCAGGCGCTGGGTAAGAAAGCAATCTCCAAAATGCTGAACACCTGTTACCGCATTCTGGGTCTGAAGCCGACCGTTATCTTCGCTGACCAGACGATGTACACCGGCTTTGCTTATGCAGCGCGTTCAGGTGCATCTGTTGGTATTGATGACATGGTCATCCCAGAGAAGAAACACGAGATCATCTCTGAAGCGGAAGCTGAAGTTGCTGAGATCCAGGAGCAGTTCCAGTCTGGTCTGGTAACCGCGGGCGAACGCTATAACAAAGTTATCGATATCTGGGCTGCGGCGAACGATCGTGTATCCAAAGCGATGATGGACAACCTGCAAACCGAAACCGTTATTAACCGTGACGGCGTAGAAGAGCAGCAGGTGTCTTTCAACAGCATCTACATGATGGCCGACTCCGGTGCGCGTGGTTCTGCAGCACAGATTCGTCAGCTGGCTGGTATGCGTGGTCTGATGGCGAAGCCAGATGGCTCCATCATCGAAACGCCAATCACCGCGAACTTCCGTGAAGGTCTGAACGTACTCCAGTACTTCATCTCGACTCACGGTGCTCGTAAAGGTCTGGCGGATACCGCACTGAAAACTGCGAACTCCGGTTATCTGACGCGTCGTCTGGTTGACGTTGCACAGGATCTGGTCGTAACCGAAGACGATTGTGGCACCCTCGAAGGTATCACCATGACCCCGGTTATCGAGGGTGGTGACGTTAAAGAGCCGCTGCGCGATCGCGTTCTGGGTCGTGTGACTGCAGAAGACGTGCTGAAGCCGGGTACGGCGGACATTCTGGTTCCACGCAACACGCTGCTGCACGAACAGTGGTGTGACCTGCTGGAAGCGAACTCCGTTGACTCCGTCAAGGTTCGTTCCGTTGTATCTTGTGACACCGACTTTGGTGTATGTGCGCACTGCTATGGTCGTGACCTGGCGCGTGGCCACATCATCAACAAAGGTGAAGCTATCGGTGTTATCGCGGCACAGTCCATCGGTGAACCGGGTACACAGCTGACGATGCGTACGTTCCACATCGGTGGTGCGGCATCTCGTGCGGCTGCTGAATCCAGCATCCAGGTGAAAAATAAAGGTAGCATCCGCCTGAGCAACGCGAAGTCGGTTGTGAACTCCAGCGGTAAACTGGTTATCACCTCCCGTAACACTGAACTGAAACTGATCGACGAATTCGGCCGTACCAAAGAAAGCTATAAAGTGCCTTACGGCTCCGTTATGGCGAAAGGTGATGGCGAACAGGTTGCTGGCGGCGAAACCGTTGCAAACTGGGATCCGCACACCATGCCGGTTATCACCGAAGTGAGTGGTTTCGTCCGCTTCACTGACATGATCGACGGCCAGACCATTACTCGTCAGACTGACGAGCTGACCGGTCTGTCTTCTCTGGTGGTTCTGGATTCTGCAGAGCGTACTGCGGGTGGTAAAGACCTGCGTCCGGCACTGAAAATTGTTGATGCTCAGGGCAACGATGTTCTGATCCCAGGCACCGATATGCCTGCTCAGTACTTCCTGCCGGGTAAAGCGATTGTTCAGCTGGAAGATGGCGTACAGATCAGTTCTGGTGACACCCTGGCGCGTGTACCGCAGGAATCCGGCGGTACCAAGGACATCACCGGTGGTCTGCCGCGCGTTGCGGACCTGTTCGAAGCACGTCGTCCGAAAGAGCCGGCAATCCTGGCGGAAATCAGCGGTATCATTTCCTTCGGTAAAGAAACCAAAGGGAAGCGTCGTCTGGTGATCACGCCGTTAGACGGTAGCGATCCGTACGAAGAGATGATTCCGAAATGGCGTCAGCTCAACGTGTTCGAAGGTGAACGTGTAGAACGTGGTGATGTGGTTTCCGACGGTCCGGAAGCACCGCATGACATCCTGCGTCTTCGTGGCGTACACGCGGTAACGCGTTACATCACCAACGAAGTACAGGACGTATACCGTCTGCAAGGCGTTAAGATTAACGATAAACACATTGAAGTTATCGTTCGTCAGATGCTGCGTAAAGCGACCATCGAAAGTGCAGGTAGCTCCGACTTCCTGGAAGGCGAGCAGGTTGAATACTCCCGCGTCAAGATCGCTAACCGCGACCTGGAAGCGAACGGCAAAGTTGCGGCAACATATTCCCGCGACCTGCTGGGTATCACCAAAGCGTCTCTGGCAACCGAGTCCTTCATCTCTGCAGCATCGTTCCAGGAGACCACACGTGTCCTGACCGAAGCCGCAGTAGCGGGCAAACGCGACGAACTGCGCGGTCTGAAAGAGAACGTTATCGTGGGTCGTCTGATCCCGGCTGGTACCGGTTATGCGTACCACCAGGATCGTATGCGCCGCCGTGCCGCTGGCGAATTGCCTGCAGCACCGCAGGTGACTGCTGAAGATGCGACTGCCAGCCTGGCAGAGTTGCTGAACGCAGGCCTGGGTGGTTCTGACAACGATTAATCGTTGATGACCATAATAAAAAACCCGCTTCGGCGGGTTTTTTTTTGCCTTCGGGCATGCCGTTTGTAGGCCGGATAAGTCGCTTGTGACGCTATCCGGCAAAACATGATGCGTATTAATTTACCGGTGGCAATCGGCGATAAAGTTCAATCATATCCCCCGCCAGATCCTGAATCACCATGGCGTTCATCAGATGGTCCTGGGAGTGAACGGTGATGAGATTCACCGGTAATTTGCCCGTACCTTCGTCAATACCGATAAGCTGCGTCTGGATTTTATGCGCCACTTTAACGTAATCGCGTGACTCTTCCATCGCCTGCTCTGCACCCGCAAAATCGCCTTTACGTGCCAGTTGTAGTGCTATCAACGCCTGGCTGCGTGCGGCGCCTGCATTCACCAGTAGCTCCATGATGATAGTTTCTAACTCTTCCATGTCCTTACTCCATCAGCTTAAGGGCTTTCTCCAGCACGACATCGCCTTTCATCATGCCGTAATCCATCATATCGATCACTGCGACTTTCTTACCTAATGGGTCGGCAAGCGCCTGAAGCTTCGCCTGCTCGTACTTCACCTGTGGACCAAGCAGGACAATATCCGCCGCCGCAATATTCTCTTTGAATTCCGCAACAGGAACAGCCTTGATACTGACCTCAACGCCTTTTTTTTGCGCAGCGTCTTTCATTCGTTGTACCAACATACTGGTGGACATTCCGGCAGCACAGCATAAAACGATATTCTTCATAATGGGCTCTCACAATTTCCCTGGTCATTCATCTTTAGTCCCTGACAGGGGAGAGGACAACTGTCTTAAAGTGAATGTGTGTAAAGCATCACAAAGATACGCCATAAAAAATGAAACCGGTTACGGTAAGGCAGGAAGCATCAAAAAGGCCCGTCTCGGCGGGCCTGGTGCTTTAGGATATTTACAGAAGAGGCGTTGGCAGGATCCGGTTTTTTCCCTGCTGTTTGGCGAGATAAAGCGCTTCATCGGCACCGATGATTAACTGTTCCAGCGATTCCATATTCCACTCTTTCATACCTGCGCTGAAGGTGACGGTCAGATTCTCTTCACGCCAGGCTCTCTGCTCTACGATCGTGCGCCATTGTTCAAGCAACGTAAAAGCCTCTTTAGCATGAACGCCAGCAAAGAGAACGGCAAATTCTTCACCGCCATAACGGTAAAGGGAAACAGAATGGGGCTGCATTACCTGAATGCCTTCACGAGCCACGTTACGCAGAACGATGTCGCCGCTCAGATGTCCCCAGGTGTCGTTGATAGATTTAAAATTATCAATGTCCACCAGCGCCAGGGTGAAGGGTTGGTGATCGTTCATCAGCGCGGCAATGTCACTGTCGAATGCGCGACGGTTTTTGCAGCCAGTCAGTGCGTCAATTGTCGCCTGGCGGACATAGGCCATCTCACGTTCTTTATTTAACTCGATGGCCTTACTGAGCATGGCTTCCAGTCGGGGCGCCCGATTAACATCTCCGGTCTTGATGGCGTTGATGATGTTCATCAATACCGTTCGGGAGGTATGCCGCAGATAAAGCCCAAACAGCACGACCATCATGGCTGCCAGCGCGAATCCCCAGGACACAATATTGGTTTCGTGGCGAGTGAGGTCCATCAGCATGGTGTCAGAGACCCGGTAAACGACAAACCAGTCTGGATTCGTAAACGAGTAGTAGTAGTACCAGGTATTGCTTTTTGAATCGAAAACATACCCTTCGCCGCTGGTCATCCTGTCCATCATCTTTTCACTGACATATTGTTTAAATAACGCGCCAGTATCCGGATGTAGCACGACTTTCCCGTCACGGTCAGCGACAAAAAACTCCCCCTGAACAGGGGCAACCATCTGGCGCAGGGTATAACTCATTGACGTGAGATCCAGGTGGAACGCGATACTGCCTTTCAGTCTTCCTTCAGGTGAAATGACCGGCTTGTAGATGGCCACCGTTGGGTAATGGGTGAAGTAGTCCATGTGAGGATTTGTATAGTGACTGAATGTACTGGCTTTTGCCTGGTGTACAAACCATGGACGCGTTTTGGCATCAAAGGCTTTGCTATTTTCATCGGTTAACACTTCCGGGGCTCGCAGGTAGTTGCCTTCGGTATCCGCCAGCGAGATGGAAGAGACGGTTGGCATCAGCGTCTGTAACTGCATTAACAACCTCAGACCTTCTTCCGTATCGATATTCACCGTTTCATTTAGCTTGTCACCACGGGAAAAGAAGGTCGCTGCGCGTGCGAGGATATAGTCGTTTTCGCGTAGCAACGACTCGGTATAGTTAACCGCAAGGTTATGCGTGAAGTTGCGGTTAATGTTGTGGTAATCCTCCAGGAAATCTTTTCGCTGGGTGAAGGTGATGAAAATTGCGATCAGAATAAAACTGAGCAAAATCCCCCCGAAACTCACTAACATGGGGGTCGTGAAGGAAAGTTTTCTATTGTGACGTGCCATTGGCTGTGGGTCATCCCTGAAGGTGTAAGTCCTGAAAAGGTGAGTAAAGCCGACAACAGAGTTCCGTACATCAGGACAGAATCTATGCAATTATAGCTGTGAGGGTATAGCTAAAGATGATTTATCTTAAAAACAAATAAGATTGTCCCTGCTTATGTCGTAAAGAGAATTTTGTGCTGCATAGCGGTTGAGGGCAGGGCGAAAACGAGGAAGAAAAATTCCGCCCTGGTCAGCTTCCGTTGCTGACATCGACAACATAAAAAAACGGGAGTCTGAACGCTATCTCCCGTTTTTCACATTACGTACGGGCTCGTAAATTATTCAGCCGATTACAATCTGATTCACCGCGCTTGCGAGGCACGCCCCAGATAGCTGTCCCAATCTTTCCAGACCGGCTGTAATCCTTGCGCCGCCAGCGCCCCGGCAACATCTTCAGGACGCCGGGCGTCGTGCGGGGAAAACTGCTCCAGCTCAGGGTGATCGTCAGCATAACCGCCTGGTTGTGTCTTCGAAAACGCGCTGACATTGTTAATCGCCAGGGGAATAACGTGATCGCGAAACCACGGCGATTCACGTGTAGAGAGCGACAGTTCGATCTCCGGAGCAAGCAGGCGAAATGCGCAGATGGTTTGTACCAGTTGACGCTCATCCATGATGGACGCGGGCTCAATCCCCCCCGTGCACGGGCGCAGACGTGGGAAAGAGATTGAGTAGCGGCTCTGCCAGTACTGTTTCTGCATCCAGAGCAGATGCTCAGCCACCATATAACAATCTACCCGCCAACTGTCAGACAGACCAATCAGCGAACCCAGCCCGATTTTATCGATCCCCGCACGACCCAGCCTGTCTGGTGTTTCCAGTCGCCAGAAGAAGTCCTGCTTTTTCCCTTTCAGATGGTGCTGTGCGTACATCGCCTGATGGTAGGTTTCCTGATAGACCATTACACCATCCAGCCCCAGAGTTTTGAGCTCGGCGTACTCTGCCTCTGACAGCGGTTGCACTTCCATCTGTAAAGAGGAGAACTGGCAGCGGATGGCAGGCAGATGGCGGCGAAAATAGTCCATGCCCACTTTTGCCTGATGCTCCCCGGTCACCAGCAGCAGGTGCTCAAATCCCAGGGCACGAATGGCTTCACATTCACGGGAAATCTCTTTGTCATCCAGCGTCTTGCGCTTGATGCGGTTGCTCATTGAAAAGCCGCAATAGGTGCAGTCATTGGCGCAAAGGTTGGAAAGATAGAGCGGAACGTAAAAACTGACCGTATTACCAAACCGCTGTCGGGTAAGGCGTTGCGCCTTTTGTGCCAGCGGCTCGAGGTACGCACTTGCCGCAGGAGAGAGCAGCGCCATCATGTCATCGCGACCCAACTGCGTTGCATTCAGCGCCCGTTCGACGTCAGCAGCCGTTTTGCTGTTGATGCGCAGACGGATATCGTCCCAGTCCAACTCGCGCCAGCGGTCGGTGAACGTTTTCATGCCGATGTCTCCAGGAATCCGGTTAACGGGCTGGTGGGTTGAGCATTTACGCTACGTCTTCCCGGTACGGCCTGACGCGCCAGAATGCCCGCTTCCACTGCCAAACGGAATGCCTTCGCCATCATCACCGGATCGTCAGCCACAGCGATCGCTGTATTGACCAGCACGGCGTCGGCACCCATTTCCAGGGCCTGTGTGGCATGGCTGGGGACACCGATCCCCGCATCGACGACGACCGGGACGGTTGACTGCTGGATGATAATCTCCAGCATGGCTCGGGTTTCCAGCCCCTGATTTGAACCAATCGGCGCGCCGAGCGGCATCACGGCGGCGCAGCCGACCTCTTCAAGACGTTTGCACAGCACCGGGTCGGCACCGCAGTAGGGCAACACCACAAATCCCTGTTTGACCAGCGCCTCGGCGGCTTTCAGTGTTTCTATCGGGTCCGGCAGCAACCAGCGCGCGTCGGGGTGAATTTCCAGTTTTAGCCAGTGGGTGCCCAGTGCTTCCCGCGCTAATTGCGCGGCAAAAATGGCCTCCTCAGCCGTTTTAGCACCGGAGGTATTGGGCAACAGCGTGACGCCCGCTTCCAATAACGGCGCCAGAATAGCGTCGTTGTGCTGACGCAAGTCAACGCGCTTCATCGCCAGCGTCACAAGCTCGCTGCCGGAGGCGCGAATCGCCTCAGCCATTAAAGATGAAGAGGCGAATTTCCCTGTCCCCGTGAACAGGTGTGAGTCGAACGTTTTATCTGCGATACGTAACATATCAGCCCCCGGCAATAACCTGAAAAAGCAGGATCTGATCACCGTCCTGCACAATGTGATGTTCCCACTGTTCGCGCGGCAGGATCTGTTGATTGAGCGCCAGCGCGGCACCAGGCTTGAGTTGGTCGAGCTGATTCAGCAGGTCGGTAACAGACACTCCCACTGCGCACTGCATCGACTCATCATTGAACTGAATCTGCATGTTGCCCTCCACATACCGGGCAGTCGCTGGCGCGTTGTAACGCCAGGCTGCGCCACTGGCTGGTTTTGGCGTCAAACAGACGCAGTTTGCCCGTGGGCGTTTCCATGCCGTTCAGGAGTTTAATGGCCTCCAGCGCCTGCAATGTGCCCATCACGCCGACCACTGGCCCCACGATGCCGGCGGTACGGCAGTTGCGTTCCGGCTCTTCGTCGTCCGGCCACAGGCAGCGATAACAGCCCTGCTCCCAGGGAGGCGTCAGAACCATTAATTGACCGCCAAAGCCAACGGCGCTGGCGGTAATCAGTGGCGTATTGAGCGCGACGCAGGCGGCGTTGATCGCCTGGCGGGTGGCCATGTTGTCGGTACAATCCAGTACCACATCAGCATTTGCGACCGCGTGTCGAAGCGCATCGCCGGAGAGACGTTGCTGTAACGCCACCAGTTCAATATCCGGGTTGAGACGCGCCAGTCTCTGCTTCGTGACGTGCGATTTCGGGCGGGCGATATCATCGGTAGTGAAGAGAATTTGCCGTTGCAGGTTACTCAGATGTACATCGTCATCGTCAGCCAGAACCAACGTGCCGATGCCCGCGCCCGCAAGATAGAGCGCGGCGGGCGAGCCTAATCCGCCTAAACCGATGACCAGCACGTGGCTTGCGAGCAGCTTTTGCTGCCCTTCAATCGCGATATCGCCAAGCAAGATCTGGCGGCTGTAGCGCATAAAGTCACGATCATTCATCGCCAGCTCCTGCTACCGAAAGCAACTGCGCGGTGGCGGCACGCCAGTCTGTTGCCTGCGTAATCGCGCTGACGACGGCAATACTGCCGACCCCGGTAGCCAGTACCGTAGGCGCGCGCTCAAGGCTAATCCCGCCGATGGCGACGGCAGGATAATCAGCCAGACGTTCAATATGGCGTGCCAGCTGTTCCAGCCCTTGCGGGGCGGAGGGCATCTGTTTGGTTTGTGTTGGGAAGACATGCCCCAGCGCGATATACGAAGGACGCGCGGCCAGCGCCACGTCAATTTCCATATCATCATGGGTCGAGACGCCAAGGCGCAGCCCTGCCGCCTGAATCGCCTTCAGATCGGTGGTTTCGAGATCTTCCTGACCCAGATGGACACCGTACGCGTTGTGCTTGATCGCCAGTCGCCAGTAGTCGTTGATGAACAACCGGGCGTCAAAACGACGCCCCAGCGTAATCGCGGCGATAACGTCCGCTTCCACGTCTTCATCGCGCTTATCTTTAATCCGCAGTTGGATCGTGCGCACGCCCGCCTCCAGCAGGCGTTCAATCCAGAGTACGCTGTCTACCACCGGATAAAGTCCGAGACGGAAAGGGACGGTGGGGAAATCAGGCTGGTACATCAGGCTTCCTCCCGCTTCAGATAGATCTCACCGCCTTTGGCACGGAAGTTCTCCGACATGTCTGCCATGCCCACTTCAATGGTTTGCGCGGCGGCGTAGTCGCGAACTTCCTGGCTGATTTTCATCGAGCAGAACTTCGGCCCACACATGGAGCAGAAGTGGGCGACTTTGCCGGATTCCTGTGGCAGCGTTTCATCGTGGTACGCACGGGCGGTGAATGGGTCGAGGGCCAGGTTAAACTGGTCTTCCCAACGGAATTCGAAGCGCGCTTTCGACATGGCGTTATCGCGGATTTGCGCGCCCGGGTGGCCCTTCGCCAGGTCGGCGGCGTGCGCGGCGATCTTGTAGGTGATCAGCCCCTGTTTCACATCTTCTTTGTTTGGCAGGCCGAGGTGCTCTTTCGGGGTGACGTAGCAGAGCATCGCGCAGCCAAACCAGCCAATCATCGCTGCGCCAATCCCGGAAGTGAAATGGTCATAGCCCGGTGCGATATCGGTGGTCAATGGGCCTAAGGTATAGAACGGCGCTTCATGACAGTGCTCCAGCTCTTCGGTCATGTTGCGACGGATCATCTGCATCGGGACATGCCCTGGGCCTTCGATCATCACCTGCACGTCATATTCCCAGGCGATTTTGGTCAGTTCGCCGAGCGTATGCAGTTCGGCAAACTGTGCTTCGTCGTTGGCGTCACGAACGGAGCCAGGACGCAGGCCATCGCCGAGAGAGAGCGCAACGTCGTAGGCGGCGCAGATTTCGCAAATCTCGCGGAAGTGCTCGTAGAGGAAGTTTTCCTGATGATGGGACAGGCACCATTTCGCCATAATTGAACCGCCGCGCGAGACAATCCCCGTCAGGCGTTTGGCTGTCATCGGCACATAGCGCAACAGGACGCCTGCATGGATGGTGAAGTAGTCGACACCTTGTTCGGCCTGCTCCAGCAGCGTATCGCGGAAGGCTTCCCAGGTCAGATCTTCGGCGATCCCATTGACCTTCTCCAGCGCTTGGTAGATCGGCACTGTACCGATCGGCACCGGGCTGTTACGCAGGATCCACTCGCGGGTTTCGTGGATATAGCGGCCTGTTGAAAGGTCCATCACCGTATCTGCTCCCCAGCGTGTGGACCAGACCAGTTTTTCGACCTCTTCTTCGATGGAAGAGGTCACCGCAGAATTGCCGATATTGGCGTTTACTTTGACCAGGAAGTTGCGGCCGATAATCATCGGCTCAGATTCCGGATGGTTAATGTTCGCAGGAATAATCGCGCGTCCGGCGGCCACTTCATCACGGACAAACTCCGGAGTGATGTTTTCCGGCAGGCGTGCGCCAAAGCCTTCGCCTGGATGCTGGTGGCGTAACACCTCACTGCGAATGCGCTCGCGCCCCATGTTTTCACGGATAGCGATGAACTCCATCTCCGGCGTGACGATACCCTGGCGCGCATAATGCAATTGCGTGACGCATTTTCCGGCTTTGGCACGTTTCGGCGTTAACAGGCCAGTGAAACGGAGTTCATCCAGACCGTCATCGGCCAGGCGCTCTTTGGTATAGGCTGAGCTGCGATCGGTCAGTGCTTCACTGTCAGCGCGGGCATCAATCCACGGTTGACGCAGTTTTGCCAGACCCTGTTCAACATTAATCGCGATATCAGGATCGCCATACGGGCCCGAGGTGTCATACACCGGAATGGCTTCGTTTTCTTCGTATTGTGGATGGTCTTTTGTGCCGCCGGTTAACGTCGGACTAAGCTGGATTTCGCGCATTGGGATGCGGATATCCGCCTGCGAGCCGGTGATATAGATCCGTCTGGAGTTAGGAAAGGCAGTACCTTCTAGCGTATTGATGAAGTGTTGTGCTTGTTCGCGTTGCTGGCGACGGGTTAATTTTGTTGCAGACATAGCTCATTCCAAAAAAGTAAGGACGTGGCTTGTCAGACGACGGATGAAGCAAGAGAGACGATCGCCGCAATGGCGATGCAATAGCAGATTGACTCTTGTTCCCTTCGCAGGTTTTAACCTGATCAGGTTCCGCGGATCCCGAATTAACGGTCTCAGCCCGTGTTTTCACACTGGGCACTCCGACAAGAAATAACCCCCGGTAAAGGGGGCGACAAAGGTAAGTTACGCGTTAATAGCGTCGAACTCAAGCAGGACGTTTTGCCCTGGCACTGTCGTGCATCGCGTCAAAGACCAGCATGATCAGCTTGTCTTCAAGGATAAATCGGGATTCCAGCGCTTCGCCGATATCTGATAAAACCTTTTGAAATTCAAGATAGTTATCATGATCGATGGCCATTTCCAGGCTGGAGTCGTAGTAATCCATAATGCGTTGCGTATTGGCTTCCAGCAACGGCCAAATTTTCGTTGCGTTTAAAAGCTGCCCGTTACCTTCCAATTTATGGAGAATACGTTCATAAATACTGAAGTGTCCGGCGGAAAGGTAATCGACCAGACTTTGACAAAAATCATCCAGCGCTTTTTCGTTTAAGCGCATGTACGATTCTTTGCCAGGCTTAATGCCAACCAAATTGTAGTAAGCCACGAGCAGATGCTTACGTACATGTAGCCAGCGATCAACCAGTTTATTACTTCCTCTGACGTGCTCTGTCAGGTTATCCAGCTGGTTTAACATGATTGACTCCGCAAGTTTAGATTCAAAAAACTGCTCACTCAAAAATGTAAAAATAATGTAAACAACATGCCTGTGAAGCAAAGGTAGCGCAAGAGATATGGATCGTATAATTGAAAAATTAGACAGCGGCTGGTGGATTGTCAGCCATGAGCAAAAAATATGGCTACCTCGCGGAGAACTGCCGCATGGCGAAGCGGCAACGTTCGATCTTGTTGGGCAGCGCGCTCTCCAGATTGGGGAGTGGGAAAGCGAACCCGTCTGGTTGGTACAGCAGCATCGCCGCCATGATATGGGATCCGTACGGCAGGTTATCGATCAGGATGTCGGTCTGTTTCAACTGGCGGGGCGCGGCGTGCAACTGGCGGAGTTTTACCGTTCACATAAATTCTGTGGCTACTGCGGGCACACAATGTACCCGAGTAAAACCGAATGGGCCATGTTGTGCAGTCATTGCCGCGAACGCTATTACCCTCAGATAGCGCCTTGCATTATTGTGGCGATTCGCCGTGAAGACACCCTTTTGCTCGCCCAACATACCCGCCATCGCAATGGCGTGCATACGGTGCTGGCCGGATTTGTTGAAGTGGGGGAAACCCTGGAACAAGCGGTGGCGCGTGAAGTCATGGAAGAAAGCCGTATTAAAGTGAAGAACCTGCGCTATGTCACGTCGCAGCCGTGGCCATTCCCGATGTCGCTCATGACTGCGTTTATGGCAGAGTACGACAGCGGGGAGATTGTTATCGATCCGAAGGAGTTACTGGACGCGGGTTGGTATCGTTATGACGATCTTCCGCTACTGCCGCCGCCGGGCACTGTCGCTCGTCGGTTGATCGAAGATACGGTGGCAATGTGTCGGGCAGAGTACGAGTGACATGATACACTGGACGCATAACGCTAAAGGAATGTAAAAATGACCGAACTGAAAAACGATCGTTACCTGCGTGCGCTGCTGCGCCAGCCCGTTGATGTCACCCCTGTATGGATGATGCGCCAGGCAGGCCGTTATCTCCCGGAGTATAAAGCCACCCGCGCACAAGCGGGCGATTTTATGTCACTGTGCAAAAATGCCGAGCTGGCGTGCGAAGTCACGCTCCAGCCGCTGCGCCGTTACCCGCTTGATGCGGCGATCCTCTTTTCGGACATCCTGACCATTCCGGATGCGATGGGCCTGGGGCTTTACTTTGAAGCCGGAGAAGGCCCGCGCTTTACCGCGCCGGTGACCTGCAAAGCCGACGTCGAAAAACTGCCAATCCCTGATCCCGAGGATGAACTGGGCTACGTGATGAATGCAGTACGCACTATTCGTCGCGAACTGAAAGGCGAAGTCCCGTTGATTGGTTTTTCCGGCAGTCCATGGACGCTGGCAACGTACATGGTGGAAGGCGGTAGCAGCAAAGCCTTTACCGTCATTAAAAAGATGATGTATGCAGACCCGCAGGCGCTCCATTTACTGCTCGATAAACTGGCGAAAAGCGTCACGTTGTATCTCAATGCGCAGATCAAAGCGGGCGCGCAGTCGGTGATGATTTTCGATACCTGGGGCGGCGTGCTGACCGGGCGCGATTATCAGCAGTTCTCGCTCTATTACATGCATAAAATCGTCGATGGTCTCCTGCGTGAGAATGAAGGGCGTCGTGTGCCGGTCACGCTGTTTACCAAAGGCGGCGGCCAATGGCTGGAAGCGATGGCGGAAACGGGCTGTGATGCGCTGGGACTCGACTGGACCACAGACATTGCCGATGCGCGTCGTCGCGTAGGACATAAAGTGGCGCTGCAGGGGAATATGGATCCTTCCATGCTGTATGCACCAGCGGCGCGTATTGAAGAAGAGGTCGCGACGATTCTGGCGGGATTCGGCCAGGGTGAAGGCCACGTCTTCAACCTTGGGCACGGCATTCACCAGGATGTGCCGCCAGAACATGCTGGAACCTTTGTGGAGGCAGTACACCGGATTTCAGCGCAGTATCACCAGTAAGGGATCGGCATGGATCTCGCGTCGCTACGCGCTCAACAGCTTGAACTGGCTGCATCGGTTTCCCGCGAGGATCGTCTGGATAACGATCCTCCGGATCTGATCGCAGGCGCTGATGTTGGGTTTGAGCAGGGCGGTGAAGTGACGCGAGCCGCAATGGTACTGTTGAAGTATCCTTCGCTTGAGCTGGTGGAGTACAAGGTGGCGCGCATCGCCACCACCATGCCGTATATTCCTGGCTTTCTCTCCTTTCGTGAATATCCCGCGCTGCTGGCCGCGTGGGAGCAACTCTCGCATAAGCCTGATTTAGTGTTTGTCGATGGCCACGGTATTTCTCATCCGCGTCGCCTCGGTGTTGCCAGCCATTTTGGGCTGCTGGTGGATGTGCCGACCATCGGCGTGGCGAAAAAACGGCTGTGCGGCAAATTTGACCCTCTCTCTGCCGAACCCGGCGCGCTGGCGCCGTTAATGGATAAGGGCGAGCAGCTGGCATGGGTCTGGCGTAGCAAAGCGCGCTGCAATCCACTGTTTGTTTCGACCGGGCACCGGGTTGGGCTGGACAGCGCCCTTGCGTGGGTACAACGCTGTATGAAAGGGTATCGCTTACCCGAGCCTACGCGCTGGGCTGACGCGGTGGCGTCGGACCGTCCGGCATTTGCGCGTTGGCAAGAAATTCAGCCTTGATTCAGGTACACTTCCGCTAATTATCGTTTTCGAGATCTCATCATGTTACAAAACCCGATTCATCTGCGCCTTGAGAAGCTGGAAAGCTGGCAGCATGTCACTTTTATGGCCTGTTTGTGCGAACGCATGTACCCCAACTACGCCATGTTCTGTCAGCAAACTGAATTTGGCGATGGGCAGATTTACCGCCGAATTCTGGATTTGATTTGGGAAGTGCTGACGGTCAAAGATGCGAAAATCAATTTCGACAGCCAGCTGGAAAAGTTTGAAGAGGCCATTCCGTCGGCAGATGATTACGATTTGTACGGCGTTTATCCCGCGATTGATGCCTGTGTGGCATTAAGCGAATTGATGCACTCGCGTCTGAGTGGTGAAACGCTGGAGCATGCGATTGAAGTCAGTAAGACGTCTATTACCACCGTTGCGATGCTGGAAATGACGCAAGCTGGTCGTGAAATGACCGATGAAGAGCTGAAAGAGAACCCTGCGGTTGAGCAAGAATGGGACATTCAGTGGGAAATATTCCGACTTTTGGCCGATTGCGAAGAACGCGATATTGAGCTGATAAAAGGGTTACGCGCAGACCTGCGCGAGTCCGGCGAGAGTAATATCGGTATAATTTTTCCGCAATGAGACCAGAAAACGTGATTTAACGCCTGATTTGTCATGCCTGAAGGCTTCCCTTCCGCCCCCCGTCTGGTCTACATTTGGGGGGCGAAAAAAAGTGGCTATCGGTGCGTGTATGCAGGAGAGTGCTTTTCTGGCATTTTCGTCGCACTCGATGCTTAGCAAGCGATAAACACATTGTAAGGATAACTTATGAACAAGACTCAACTGATTGATGTAATTGCAGACAAAGCAGAACTGTCCAAAACCCAGGCTAAAGCTGCTCTGGAATCCACTCTGGCTGCTATTACTGAGTCTCTGAAAGAAGGCGATGCTGTACAACTGGTTGGTTTCGGTACCTTCAAAGTGAACCACCGCGCTGAGCGCACTGGCCGCAACCCGCAGACCGGTAAAGAAATCAAAATCGCCGCAGCTAACGTGCCGGCATTTGTTTCTGGCAAAGCACTGAAAGACGCAGTTAAGTAATTCGCGTGGCAGTGAACAGTTTTAGCGAAGGGGCGGGTTCGCCCCTTTTGTCTGTCTGGCGTCGTACGCTGACGTTGGCAGGCGCGCTATTGCTGACCGCGTGCAGTCAGCACTCTTCGCTTCCCCCCTTTACGGCCAGCGGTTACGCGGACGATCAGGGGGCGGTGCGTGTCTGGCGTAAAGATTCCGGCGGTGATGTTCATCTGCTTTCCGTCTTTAGCCCATGGCGCAGCGGCGAGACGACCACGGCTGAATATCGCTGGCAAGGTGATACGCTTTCTCTGATTGAATTCAACGTTTACGGTAAACCGGCAGAGCATATTCGCGCCCGATTCGACGATCGTGGTGAACTGAGCTTTATGCAGCGTGAGGTTGGCGGGCAGAAACAGCAGCTTTCCAGCGATCAAATTGCGCTATACCGCTATCGCGCCGATCAAATCCGCCAGACCAGCGACGCGTTGCGTCAGGGGCGGGTGGTTTTACGCCAGGGACGCTGGCACGCCAATCAAACCATCACCACCTGCGAAGGCGAAACGCTGAAGCCCGATTTAGACGCGTGGGCAATCAGCCATATTGAGCGCCGCCAGAGTCGCTCGTCGGTTGAGGTGAGCGTGGCATGGCTGGAGGCGCCTGAAGGATCTCAGTTGCTACTGGTGGCGAATGAAGACTTCTGTCGCTGGCAGCCGCAAGAGAAAAGTTTCTGATTCAACGGGGTTTACCAGTGGCCCATCCCCATATGGCCGCCACCCCGATGATACCCGCCGCCACCGCAACCCATTCCTGTACCACGCGGCACGCCTGCTTCCACCATCGCAATATCGCGTTTCACCTGTTGATCATTCAGCGACTGACGCAAAGAGGCCATCTCTTTCGCCACGGCGCTAATTT
This sequence comes from Citrobacter sp. GW821-FHT02E08, assembly GCF_059421685.1. Lineage (NCBI taxonomy): Bacteria > Pseudomonadati > Pseudomonadota > Gammaproteobacteria > Enterobacterales > Enterobacteriaceae > Citrobacter > Citrobacter sp. GW821-FHT02E08. Next base: position 31,152 of record NZ_JBWKVL010000023.1, read on the forward strand.
TCGCGCTATCCGGTGAACTGGCGGTTAATAACGCATTGTACTCATACTGTTTGGACGTTAATTGCTGACGTAACGAACGGGTCTGCGAGTCGTAATCATCATCGATTTTCTGGGCGGCGGCTTGCTGTTCCGTTGTGAGCGCACTGACATTTTGTTGCCTCATCCCACTGTTGTCATTTCCCCAGTGATTTCGGGCGATGGCTGGGCTGGAACCCAGAACCATCAGGGATAGTGCGATCAGCGCCAGACCCGCCGTGTTATTCCGTTTCATATTTTGTCCTCTTGTTGGTTATCTTCCTTCCCTTTTGCATCTTCCATACCAGGTGTTCCATCCCCAGTCTGCGGGAGAAATATCAGCCGTTGAGTGGCTAAAGCGAGTAAAAATGACTCGCCTGATTTTCGCAGCGGGTCATTTTTACTCAGTAGCATCAGCAGTTTGTGTCTAAAGACAGGGTTGCAGGGCGCGAAAAGTGGCATGATTTCTGCTGGAACAAGGAGATGATCTGGCAATAGAGAGAACGTATGCGTGATATACGGCAACATAAGGATACGGTGGCGAGATGGCTGAGTGGCGTTCTGCCTGCCGCCATTCTCGTTCTGGTGGGGCTTTTTTCCGTCATGACCCTGCGGGATTACGGACGTGAGAGCGACGCTGCGCGGCAAACGCTACTGGAAAAAGGCAGCGTGCTGATCCGTGCACTGGAATCTGGCTCTCGGGTGGGGATGGGAATGCGTATGCACCATGCTCAGCAGCAGACCCTGCTGGAGGAAATGGCCGGACAACCGGGCGTACTGTGGTTTGCCATCACTGATGCGCAGGGCAATATCGTGACCCACAGCGACCCCGGGCGCGTCGGAAAATCACTCTACTCTGCGGACGAAATGCGCCAGTTAAATCCCGGTGATGAGGAAAGCTGGCGGCCGATCGCCATTCACCAGAATGGCGGAGAACCGACACCGGCGCTGGAAATTTATCGTCAGTTCCAGCCCATGTTTGCGTCAAAACGGCATGGCATGCGCAGCATGCCACGTTGTGAGGAGAGTGGCGGACAAGCGGCATCCGCGCCACAGACCATTTTTATTGCCTTTGACGCCAGCGATCTGGTCGCGACTCAGGCAAGAGAGTGGCGCAATACGGTGATTGTGCTTTCTGCGCTGGCGGGTGTATTGCTGGCAACAATGCTCTCTTATTTCTTGTATCGTCGCTACTTGCGTTCTCGTCAGCTGTTACAGGACGAGATGAAACGCAAAGAGAAGCTGGTGGCGCTCGGGCATCTGGCGGCGGGGGTGGCGCATGAAATTCGCAACCCGCTCTCTTCCATCAAAGGGCTGGCGAAGTATTTTGCCGAGCGCTCACCTGCGGGTGGCGAATCCTATGAGTTGGCGCAGGTGATGGCAAAAGAGGCCGATCGGTTAAATCGGGTGGTGAGCGAACTGCTGGAACTGGTAAGGCCTACGCATCTGACGCTGCAGTCGGTGGATCTCAATGACATCATCACTCACTCGTTACAGCTCGTTAGCCAGGATGCGCGAAGCAGGGCGATTCAGCTGCAGTTTACCGCCAATGTGTCGCTGCCGGCTGTTCAGACCGATCCTGACAGGCTAACGCAGGTATTACTGAACCTGTATCTGAACGCGATTCATGCTATTGGTCATCAGGGCGTCATTACGGTCGAGGTGGGCGAATGCGCAGGCGATCGCGTTAAAATTGTGGTCACCGACAGTGGGAAGGGGATTGCGGCAGAAGACCTGGATGCGATATTTACGCCGTACTTTACGACCAAAGCCGACGGTACCGGGCTTGGATTAGCGGTGGTACAGAACATCGTTGAGCAACACGGCGGAACCATTCAGGCGACAAGCGTTCCAGGTAAAGGCGCCGTCTTTACTCTTTATCTACCGATCAAAGCGAGAGAACAGGACAGACAAGGATGACACGCGTAAAAATCGATATTCTGGTCGTGGATGACGACATCAGCCATTGCACGATTTTACAGGCGCTGCTTCGTGGGTGGGGCTATGACGTGGCGCTGGCTTACGGTGGGCGCGAGGCCGTAGAGCGGGTACGCGAACATGTCTTTGATCTGGTGTTATGTGATGTGCGTATGGCCGAAATGGACGGCATCGAAACGCTTAAAGAGATCAAAGCGCTGAATCCGGCGATTCCCATTTTGATTATGACGGCGTACTCCAGCGTAGAAACCGCAGTAGAGGCGCTTAAAGCGGGCGCGCTGGATTACTTAATTAAACCACTGGATTTCGACAGCTTACAGGACACTCTCGAGAAAGCGCTGGCACATACGCGAAACGCTGGCGTTGAATCACCTTCAGCCTCTGCCGCTCAGTTCGGCATGATCGGCGAAAGCCCGGCGATGCAGCATTTGCTCACTGAAATTGCGATGGTGGCGCCCTCCGATGCCACGGTATTGATTCATGGCGACTCGGGAACCGGTAAAGAGTTGGTAGTCAGGGCGCTCCATGCCAGCAGTGCACGCAGCGAAAAACCACTGATAACGCTTAACTGCGCGGCGCTGAATGAGTCGCTGCTGGAGTCTGAGCTGTTTGGGCATGAAAAAGGCGCCTTCACCGGAGCAGATAAACGGCGCGAGGGACGTTTTGTGGAAGCCGACGGCGGCACGCTGTTTCTCGACGAAATCGGCGATATCTCGCCGATGATGCAGGTTCGTTTGCTGCGGGTTATTCAGGAGCGCGAGGTTCAGCGGGTCGGGAGTAATCAGACGATTTCTGTTGATGTCAGGCTGATTGCGGCGACTCACCGTGATTTGGCGGCGGAAGTCAGTGCCGGGCGTTTTCGTCAGGATCTCTATTATCGTCTGAATGTGGTAACGATCGAGATGCCGCCTTTGTGTCAGCGTCGGGAAGATATTCCGCTACTGGCCGAACACTTTCGTCAGCGATTTGCTGAGCGAAACCGTAAAGCGGTGAAGGGATTTACCCCGCAGGCGATGGATCTGCTGATTCACTATGCGTGGCCCGGGAATATCCGTGAACTGGAAAACGCCATTGAGCGCGCGGTGGTTCTGCTGACGGGGGAATATATCTCTGAACGCGAATTGCCACTCGCCATTGCGGCGACGTTGGTGAATGTCGACGATGATCGCGAGATCCAACCGCTGGTGGATGTTGAGAAAGAGGTGATTCTGGCGGCGCTGGAGAAAACGGGCGGCAACAAAACCGAAGCCGCCCGTCAGTTAGGGATTACGCGCAAAACGCTGTTGGCAAAACTGTCGCGTTAGTTCTGCTCACGCTCGATGGCGCGCCAGCCGATATCTTTACGGCTGAAGCTGCCATCCCAGTGGATATGATCCATCAGCGCGTAGGCGCGCTTCTGTGCTTCGGCGACGGTATGGCCCAGCGCAGTAGCGCACAGCACGCGCCCACCGCTGGTCAGTACCCGATCGTCATCAGCGAGTTTAGTCCCGGCGTGGAACACCTTACCGTTCGCCACTTCTTCCAGCGGCAGACCGTGGATCACGTCACCCGTGCGGTAGTCGCCCGGATAACCGCCGGCTGCCATGACGACGCCCAGAGAAGCGCGCTCGTCCCACTCGGAGGTCTTCTCGTCCAGCTTGCCTTCGCAGGCGGCCAGGCACAGCTCAACCAGATCGGACTTCATGCGCAGCATGATTGGCTGGGTTTCCGGATCGCCAAAGCGGCAGTTGAACTCAATAACCTTCGGATTGCCCTGTTTATCGATCATCAGACCGGCATACAGGAAACCGGTGTAGGTGTTGCCTTCCGCCGCCATGCCTTTCACAGTCGGCCAGATGATGCGTTCCATGGTGCGCTGGTGGACTTTATCCGTTACCACCGGGGCAGGGGAGTAAGCGCCCATCCCACCGGTGTTAGGCCCGGTGTCTTTATCGCCCACGCGTTTGTGATCCTGACTGGTGGCCATTGGCAGCACGTGCTCGCCGTCAACCATCACGATAAAGCTCGCTTCCTCGCCGTCGAGGAACTCTTCGATAACGATGCGATGACCCGCATCGCCAAAGGCGTTACCTGCCAGCATATCGTGAACGGCAGCTTCGGCCTCGCTCAGCGTCATCGCGACAATAACGCCTTTACCCGCCGCCAGACCGTCAGCTTTAATGACGATAGGCGCGCCTTTCTCACGCAGATAAGCCAGAGCAGGCTCAATCTCGGTAAAGTTCTGGTATTCCGCCGTTGGGATCTGATGGCGTGCCAGGAAATCCTTGGTGAACGCTTTTGACCCTTCCAGCTGTGCGGCACCTTCGGTTGGGCCGAAGATTTTCAGGCCCGCAGCGCGGAATGCGTCAACCACGCCAATCACCAGCGGCGCTTCCGGGCCGACGATGGTCAGGTCAATCTTCTCATTCTGGGCAAAGCTCAGCAGCGCCGGGATATCGGTCACGCCGATAGCGACGTTTTGCAGGGCTGGCTCCAGCGCCGTACCTGCGTTGCCTGGTGCCACAAAGACAGTTTCAACCTGCGGCGACTGCGCCGCTTTCCAGGCCAGCGCATGCTCGCGCCCGCCGTTACCAATCACTAATACTTTCATCGTCTGCTCCGTGAATTAATGGCGGAAGTGGCGCATGTCAGTGAAGAGCATCGCAATACCGTGCTCGTCGGCGGCGGCAATCACTTCATCATCACGAATAGAACCGCCAGGCTGAATGACGCAGGTCACGCCAGCCGCGGCTGCGGCGTCAATACCGTCGCGGAACGGGAAGAAGGCGTCAGAGGCCATCGATGAACCTTTCACTTCCAGACCTTCGTCGGCCGCTTTGATGCCTGCGATCTTCGCTGAGTAAACGCGACTCATCTGGCCCGCGCCGATACCGATAGTCATATTGCCTTTGGCATAGACGATGGCGTTGGATTTCACGAATTTCGCCACTTTCCAGCAGAACAGCGCATCACGCAGTTCCTGTTCGGTCGGCTGACGTTGGGTGACCACGCGCAGTTCTTCCGCGCCGACCATGCCCAGGTCACGATCCTGAACCAGCAAACCGCCGTTCACACGTTTGAAGTCCAGACCCGGTACGCGCTCAGCCCACTGGCCGCAGGTCAGTACGCGCACATTCTGTTTGGCTGCGGTGATTTTCAATGCTTCTTCGCTGGCGGACGGCGCAATGATCACCTCGACAAACTGACGCGAGATAATGGCCTGCGCGGTTTCAGCATCCAGTTCGCGGTTAAAGGCGATGATGCCGCCGAATGCGGAGGTCGGGTCGGTTTTGTATGCGCGATCGTAAGCGTCGAGGATAGAGTTACTGATGGCGACACCGCATGGGTTGGCGTGCTTCACAATCACACAGGCAGGTTCGGCGAACTCTTTCACACACTCCAGCGCTGCGTCTGTGTCAGCGATGTTGTTATAAGAGAGGGCTTTCCCCTGAACCTGCGTTGCGGTGGCAACGGAGGCTTCTTTGACACTCTCTTCTATATAGAAGGCAGCCTGCTGGTGGCTGTTTTCACCATAACGCATATCCTGCTTCTTAATGAAGTTGAGGTTCAGGGTGCGCGGGAAGCGACCAGCAGCTTCTTTGCTTTCGCCATGGTAGGCCGGAACCATGCTGCCGAAGTAGTTGGCGATCATGCTGTCATAGGCGGCGGTGTGCTCAAACGCTTTGATGGCGAGGTCGAAACGGGTGTCGAGGGTAAGAGAACCGTCGTTGGCATCCATCTCTTTAATAATGGCGGCATAGTCGCTGCTCTTTACTACGATGGCGACGTCTTTATGGTTCTTGGCGGCGGAGCGCACCATGGTTGGGCCGCCGATATCAATATTCTCTACCGCATCTTCCAGCGAGCAGCCTTCACGGGCAACGGTCTGGGCAAACGGATAAAGGTTAACAACCACCATGTCGATCGGCGCGATGCCGTGTTGTTCCATAATCCCGTCATCCTGGCCGCGACGACCGAGAATGCCGCCGTGGACTTTTGGATGCAGGGTCTTCACGCGTCCATCCATCATCTCCGGGAAACCGGTGTAATCGGAAACTTCGGTCACTGGCAGACCTTTCTCTGCTAACAGACGGGCTGTACCGCCTGTGGACAGCAGCTCCACACCGCGTGCGGAAAGTGCCTGGGCGAATTCGACAATACCGGCTTTGTCAGAAACACTGAGCAGAGCGCGGCGGACTGGACGACGTTGTTGCATGGTAAATCCCCTGGATTTGACAATGACAGAGAGCGTTAGCTGAATTTTTCGTGAAAAACTCAGCTAACGCCCCTTACGGGGCATCCTTATTTTGCGGTGGCATTGTAACGAAAACGTTTGCGCAACGCTCGCGAATTTTTCTTTTTCAATGTTGACCCCAGTTTTGCTCGCTGAAGATCGTATATATAGAAAGAAGATCGCAGAAATGATCGGGTGGTTTGTGGATAACTCTGTGTGTAAATGGGTATAAGGCGGGGTTTTGCTGTGGAATGCAGCAGTCAGTCATTTTTCTGTCATTTAAGGGTTGCGGGCGCCAGAGAACTCCCTATAATGC
>NZ_JBWKVL010000024.1:0-33341 GCF_059421685.1 Citrobacter sp. GW821-FHT02E08
CCGGAGGAATATCGACAACACCATTATTTGGCTGGGATCTCAAAAAATGCATGGAACTAAAACGGGTCTATTTACAAGGGTATCGATAACCTTCAGGGCGGGACCGGTAACGATTACATGATAGGCGGAGTGGGTAACGATAGACTCGATGGTGGCCAGGGCGCTGATATCATGGCAGGTGGTTCCGGAAATGACACCTTCGTCTTTAGCGCAGGCTTTGGGCGAGACCGTATTACCAACGGTTTCGATAGTAATCCCGGCGGCGGACAGGACCTCCTCGATCTGAGTTTATTAGGCATTGGTGTAGCGAATTTTGCCAGCAGCGTCACGATTGCTGGGGGAGCCGGTAGCAGTACCGTCATTACCATCGGCAATCCTCTTAATGGCAATGTCATTACTTTAGAAAACGTAAACTCTAAAAGCATCGATATTAATGATTTTACTTTAATCGGATAAGGAGAAGACGATGTCGCGCCAGCATACGCCAACAGAACTAAAAGATTTATTAAAGGGAACGAAATCCACCTTTATAATGCTATTTTTTTAGTTATGTTATCAATGTGCTTATGCTGGCGCCTGCAGTAAAATATCGGTTTTGTGAGAAAGCGAATCCCGTCAAAAAACACGGAACCGGGAAAGGAGATCACATACTGCTACGCTCAATCCGCTGGATAAATAAATCACTAAATTGAGTTAGTCATTTTTTCAACTCATTGCAACTATTTGCATTCCCTGCGGCGGCGTCCGCTGAATAAATTCCATACGCTTCAGTTGAACCCCCTGAATTTTGAGGGCATTTTTTCCGCGTTTAATCAAGTCGACGACTCATAGTTCTGATACAGATCACAACCGTTGGTCAAACGGGTTGGATTGTTAGTGTGCCATCTCCATTATGTGCATTTCTCTTAACAAGGATTACGTTATATGAACATTCGACCTCTCTTCGCCTTAACTTTCATCGGCTTATTATGGGGCGCTGGCGCATCGCAGGGACACGCAAAAGAGTGGAAAAAAGAGCCTATGACTGTTTTACAGCAAGGGGCAGAGGCGGGTGATGCGGAGGCACAGTTCGTTCTTGCGGCCGTTTATTTAAAGGGAAAAGAGGTGCCGCAGGACCTCAGCAAAGGGCGTGAGTGGCTAATCAAATCTGCAGAGCAGGGAAACGTTAATGCGCAGCACCTTCTTGCGCTCATGTATTACGAGGGAAAGGAGGGGCTGAAGGATGACAAGAAAGCAGCCGAGTGGTTTAGCAAAGCGGCTGAGCAGGGGAAGGTCGATGCACAGTACTACCTTGGCATCATGTACTTTGAAGGTCAGGGTGTACAGCAGGACGACAAGCAAGCCGTTGAATGGCTGACCCAGGCTGCGGAACAGGGCAATGCTGATGCGCGCTATTTCCTCGCCCTGATGTACTTCGATGGTGAGGGGGCGCGGTGGTATGACGGCAAGGTCATTGAGTGGTTCAACAAAGACGCCGAACAGGGAAATAAGAAAGCGGTTGAGTGGCTTAGCCAGGCGGCCGGACGCGGAAACTATCTTGCGATAGAGTGGCTTCACCGGGCAGTTGAACAAGGAAATCCCGATGCGAAGCATTATCTTGAAAGCAATAAAACGCTGTTAGAGGGCTACAACACCGTCAAGGCATTGAGTAAAGCGGCTGGGCAGGGAGATTCTAAGGCGCAGGCATTACTCGGCAGAAAGTACTTTGAGGGTGATGGCGTTGGTATGGATCATAAAAAAGCGCGTGAGCTGTTGACGCAAGCCGCCAGTCACGGCGATGCACTGGGCCAGAGCATGCTGGGTGTTATGTATTACATCGGCGAGGGCGTCGGTGTGGCTCAGGATTACCAGAAAGCGTTTACGTTATTTAACCAGGCCGCTCCCCAGGGCGATATGCTGGCGCAGGGCATGCTCGGCTCAATGTATTTAAAAGGAGAGGGAACCGCTCAGGACAATAAGAAAGCGCTGGAGTGGTTTAGCAAGGCCGCTGAGCAGGGAGACACGGGCTCTCAGACGGATCTTGGGATGATGTACTTAGACGGTAACGGTGTTGCCCAGGACGATAAAAAAGCCATTGAGTGGTTTGATAAAGCCGCCAGGAAGGGGAATGCAAGGGCTCAGGGTCTGCTGGGAAGCATGTACCTGGAAGGGAAAGGGGTGAAGCAGGATTATGCACAAGCCTATATCTGGTCAGCGGTGGCCGTCGCCAATGAAAATTCTGATGCGCGGACTTCTATGGAGAGCGCAAAGCAGAATTTAACGCCTGCCGCCTTTAAAGACGCGGACGATAAGGCGAGAAACTATTTCGAACAACACCGCGATCAATCAGAGATGTAATCCCGTCTGAACCCACAGGGCGGCAGTGCCAGACGCGCCGCCCTGAAACGCCTGTCCTGCCGTCGTTTGCCAAAGAGTTGACTCACTTCATCACAACAGAAGCGTCAGTATCGCGCGCTCAGATCTTACCCGGCTCCTGAATACCGTATTTATTCCGTTTATGCTGATACAGCAAATCGTCCGCTTTTAGCAGCGCGCTTTCCAGCGTGTCATCAGAATGCAGTTGATAGCAGCCATAGGAGAAGGCCACGAGTTTTTCTTCATCCAGAGTGGTCAGGTTTTCCTGGATTCGGGCAATGACATCCCAGGACTTCGCCAGCGTATAATCGATCAAAATCAGGCTGAATTCGTCTCCGCCCAGTCGTATACCGTAGTCACTTTTACGAATTGATTGGGCTATCGCCATGCCCAGAGATTGAATGGCTTTGTCGCCCATATGATGTCCCAGCGTGTCGTTGATTTTTTTCAACCCATCGCTGTCGATCGAAATGACCGTGATGGCGATTTTTTTCTGCAGCAGAGTACGGATTTTTTGCTCAAGATTGACGTTCATTATTTTGCGATTGTAGAGACCGGTCATCGCATCGGTGACATTGTCATGAGACAGCGACATATGACGTATAAACTGTTGTTTAGCATAACGGCAGAGCAGCCAGGTACTGAATAGATAAAGTACGACTAACCACATATTGCTGATGATTAGATAAATCGCATCAAGTTTAATATGCAGAGTGTAATACTGTGTTATCGGCTCTTCATAATTAATGGCATCTGCCGTTTTAATATACGGACTATGGAAAATGATATTGTCTCGGGTGGTATTGTCAGTGACGTAAAGCGATAAAAATTGCCACAGCAGAGGGCGATCAAGGGTATGGAACGACGTTGCCAGGTCATTAATGTTGATATCGGTAATCAATATTCCTTTCACGATATTGTGACGGAACACAGGGGTCAGCATGCTGATGATATTTTTCTTTGTAAAGCCATCATGATAAATATGCGAAACGATGTTTTCACCCTGCATCAAGTCATTTAATGCCGTGGTGTCAATATTGATGGTGTGGGCGCTACGAACAATATTGATGCTGTCATCATCGGCAACCAGCCAGTTACTGAATTTGTAGTGTTGGGTATCAACTAACTGATTGATGTAAATATAATTATGTGCAAGATCAATATAATACCGCATGTTTTTGAACACATATCCGTTGTAGTTCGAAAAACTGTACTGTGACGAAATTATTGTGTTTGCATGTTGAATGATGGGCAGCGCGGAGACGTCATGGCCCCATTGTGCGCACGAGGGATTGTGCGTTTGTAGCGTACCCTTCAGAGTGGGCAGGGTTTTACCCACCAGATTTAAACCGAAAATCGTGTTCACTGATTCGACATGTTTGCATACGTCAGCCATCTTATCCGTTTCATTTACTGACGGAGACGCTGTTGATGAAAATGCTCTCGATAGGCGAAATGCAATATCCTGGTTTATGAACTCCTCATGGAATAACGCAGACTTTCCGTTTTCAGCAATGTATCCCATGTAACGTTGAAGGCTACGGTATTCATGAGCGAAGAGGGCAAAAAAAATCGATGTCGTACAGGCAATGATAATGATAACGGCGCTGATATATTTATTCGGAGACAAGCTGGTAACTTCCCTTTTTTAAACCACCCGCAAGTGCTCCCAAGTATAGCATCGATAACCCTAAAATTCCCGCCAGCGAGTATAACCCCTGGTGCAGGGGTTATGCTTTATCCTGGTGTATCGCCCGCTTCGTTCAATTAATGCCCAATCATGTTTGCTTGCGGAATAAGCCGGAAATAGAGATGTTCGGGAACGGGACTCTCCCAGACACCTGCCAGCATAGCGATACCGACCGTGGCAAATACGATCCCCAGTACCAGTGCGGTCATGGTGGCCCCCGAGAGGCCGTTCTGCCAGCGCGTTTTCTGATGTGGAACGGTTTGTGTTCCGGGTGGTGTACGTACTGAAAATACCAGTGTCGATGCGACCGGGCAGGATTCAACGCACGTCATACAGCCGGTACATTCAAGCGTTCTCACCTGAATTAATCGGTCTACCGGTATTTGGGATGGGCAATTTTTGGCACATTTCCCACAATCAATACAGCTGTCGGCATTACGGCGGATTTTAAACGGGGATAACAGAGAAAAAAGGCCAAGTAAGGCACCATAGGGGCACAAATATCGACACCAGACATTACGAATAAACAGGCTGGCGATGGCGAAAATAATCACACAAACGAGAGTTGCCATACCGATGTGACGGAAAAAATTGAGCATTTTAACGTCGATAATTATCCCGTAGGGTGACATGAGAAAGAGCTGAATGCCCTGTGCTGGCATTGAAAGCGCGATATACAGAAAAAAACTTAACAGCACATATTTCAGTCCGCGTAACGGAATATCCAGCCAGCGGGGGAGCGTAAAATGACGACCAACGCATTTCATCCCCAGACTGCCAAGCATTTCCGATAGCGTACCCACGGGGCACAGCCATGAGCAGAATGCTTTTTTAAGCAGCAGGCTTATCAGTACGAACGCCGCCAGAAGCAGCATGGACGCCGCGTGAATAGGGGGGAGCCAACCCGTTTCTACGGTGTATCTGGCGTTCATCAACCCGGCGATAGGTAACCATCCTTCAATCCCGCCGGGCCTGGGAATAAACACACTGGCACCGCCCGTTTCATAAAAACGGACCCAGAAATAGAAACTAACGCCAATATAAATATTGATGGCCAGTAGCAGATATTGCGTGGCTTTGCGCCAGGTCAGGGCATTTCGCCAGTCATTCCACGGTAATTTTCCGCCTGTTGTTCCCTGACGGCGTTGCCAGCGTGTTCTCTTCGTTTCGCTCATGACCGCTCACTTCCCCAGAACGTGCATCCATAATGCTACTATGCTACGGCGGAACCCCACGGCTAAAATTGATTTATATCCTGATAATGGTTCGTGGCGCAGAGAAATAACGTATTGCGCTACGTTGTACCTATAAAGTGTTATTTGGCGGGTGGTGATTGTTTATTTTTGGCAAATATTGGGGGCAATTTACAGCCCCCGGTTAATTACGGAAATCTGTGGGTTATGGATGCGTAATAAAGCGCGAAAGTCTCTGGCGCAGCAATCGGTTTTCCTCTCTTAATTGCGCATTTTCTTCCAGCAAGGTGAGCGTAACAGCAATGCCTGGCCAGTCCAGCGCCAGTTCGTGGCGCAACCGCAAGGCACGTCGCACGACAGCGGCGGCATGGTCGTCGAATTGCCAGGGGGCGGCTTTACGCTCGTAAGGCTCAATCACACCCAGACCCACAATTTCGTAAAGTTCTTCTTCTGACACACCGGTATGCAGACAAAATTCGGTGATGGTAAAGGTGACGGTCACGTTCGCCATTATGCTTTCCCCCACTCTTTGCGCGGTTCAAAGGACGTTTGTGTCTGCGCCAGTTGTTGCCAGAGGGCTGCTGCGGCGGCGTCCGGTTTTGGCGGCATCACAATCTTAATCACCGCATACAGGTCGCCAGTCTGCTTTTTGCTCACCAGCCCTTTGCCTTTGATGCGCAAACGCTGTCCCGCCTGGCTGCCGGGCGGGATAGTCAGCAAAATGTTCTCCTTCAGCGTTGGCACGGTGACTTTGGCGCCCAGTGCGGCCTCCCACGGCGCCAGCGGCAGGACGATCTCCAGATCCTGATTGACGATGTCAAACAAAGGATGCGGCGCAATATGGAAAACCAGCCACAGATCGCCATTCGGTCCACCGTTTTCGCCTGGCGTTCCCTGGCCTTTGAGACGAATACGTTGTCCATTTCCCACACCCGCCGGGATTTTTACGTTCAGCGTTTTGGGGATTTCTCGCTCCACAAGACCCAGTGCGTTATACACCGGCACTGTATAACTGAGGGTTCGCGAGTGTTCAGTCAGGGTTTCTTCGAGAAATATCGCCACCTCAATCTCTATATCGTGCCCACGGGTTGCCGGGCGCTGGCGAGACTGTCGGGCGTGCTGGCCAAAAATCGACGAAAAAATATCGTCGAAATCTTCAGTGTTGTAGCTTTGGCTTTCGCCTTGTTGGAATGAGCGGTTAAATTGCGGATCGTGGCGATGCTGCCACAACTGGTCATATTCTGCCCGGCGCTGTTCATCACTGAGCACTTCCCACGCCTGAGCAACCTCTTTAAAGCGGGTTTCGGCATCGGGTTCTTTGCTGACATCAGGATGGTACTTGCGGGCCAGTCGGCGATAGGCGGTCTTGATAGTCTTGAGATCGTCCGTCGGTTTTACGCCCATAATGGCGTAATAATCCTTTAATTCCATAGCGTTCTCTCTCGTAAATCACGGCATGCAAAGGAAATCCCCTGAAAAGATATCACCGTTAAGTGTAGGGTAATCCTAAGAAACGCGTCTGCAAACAGCCAAAACATCATTTTGCTGAATGAAATAACTCCACGGAAACAGGGTTTCTGAAGGGGATTGCGGGCGCGAAATCAGCCTGTGGACATAACTTTACAGCCCAAAGGTTGCCAAAACCTCCCCAGGGGCTAAGATAACCCGCGTCAATCAGTGAGGGTGTAATGGCGAAACGACAACGGATGGGATGGTGGTTTCTGTGTCTGGCATGTGTCGTGGTGATGATTTGCACCGCGCAGCGCATGGCGGGCCTGCACGCGTTGCAGATGGAAACCGCCGCGACTGTCGTGGCCGTTGTGCCGGATGCGCCGTCCGAAGAGGTCACGTCGACAGTTACACCCTGCGAACTTAGCGCAAAATCACTGCTGGCGTCGCCGCCCGTGATGTTCGAAGGGGCGATTCTGGTCCTTTGCCTGCTCCTTGCTCTGTTGGCACCCCTGCGGGTTATTCGCCTGCCGTTTTTCCCTCCGCGAGCCATCTCGCCCCCCACACTCAGAGTTCATCTACGCTTTTGCGTTTTCCGTGAATGACAGACCGGTTAGTGCTAACGGTAAGTTAATTATTCATGGAGAAAAAATATGATTCTTGTTTTCAGACAGATGCTGTTCTGTCTGTTATTGCTATGGCTGCCCGTATCCTGGGCGGCAGACGACGGCTGGCTGCGTTCACCAGAGAATGACCATGCCCGTGTGCAACTGCGTGCCGATACCACCGCGCAGGGCGAAACCCGGCTGTTGCTGGAGGTAAAGCTGGAAAACGGCTGGAAGACCTACTGGCGTTCACCCGGGGAGGGAGGGGTTGCCCCTGCGATTACCTGGAAGGGCGAAATGCCCGATGTCGACTGGTTCTGGCCAACGCCTTCGCGTTTTGAGGTGGCGAATCTGACCACTCAGGGGTATCACGACCAGGTCAGCTTTCCGCTGGTGATTCGGGGAAAAGCGCCGGAGAAAATCGAGGGTATCCTGACGCTCTCGACGTGCAGCAACGTTTGTTTGCTGACCGATTATGCGTTTTCTGTGTCGCCGTCCCACCAGGATGCGACCTTTGCGCATGACTTTGCCCAAGCGATGGGACGAGTCCCTCTGTCTCAGGGACTGACTGATTCCATTACCGTTGGCGCGCGCGCCGGGGAACTGGTGGTTGAAGCCGAGCGTGCGGGAGGCTGGTCAACCCCTGGGTTATATCTCGATACGGTCGATGACGCGGAAATCGGTAAACCTCAATTCCAGATTGCGGGGACGACATTACAGGCGACGATCCCTGTCCGCGATAGCTGGGGAGAGGGGGCTCCTGATCTCCGCGGTAAGACAGTCACGCTGGTATTGGCCAATGAAGGAATCGCGCAGGAGAGTACGCTCTCGGTGGGTAGCGCCCCTGCGCCAGTGACAGAAAGCGCAGCCTTGCCGCTTTGGCAAGTTGTTCTAATGGCGTTACTGGGGGGATTTATTCTTAATTTGATGCCCTGTGTGTTGCCCGTGCTGGGGATGAAGCTCGGCTCCGTATTGCTGGTGGAGGAGAAAAACCGACAACAAATACGGCGACAATTCCTCGCGTCGGTGGCGGGGATTATCGCCTCCTTCATGGCGCTGGCGCTGCTGATGACCGTGCTGCGGTTGACGAATCAGGCGCTCGGCTGGGGTATTCAGTTCCAGAATCCGTGGTTTATTGGCGTCATGGTGGCGGTGATGCTGACCTTTAGCGCCAGCCTGTTTGGACTGTTTGAATTCCGGCTTCCTTCGGCAATGACAACCCGGCTGGCGACTCAGGGCGGGAACGGGATGTCCGGCCACTTCTGGCAGGGGGCGTTTGCCACTCTGCTGGCGACGCCGTGTAGCGCGCCGTTCCTCGGTACCGCTGTGGCGGTGGCGCTGACCGCATCGCTTCCGACGCTGTGGGGACTGTTTCTCGCGCTTGGATTAGGGATGAGCGTGCCGTGGTTGCTGGTCGCGTTGCGCCCCGGCCTGGCGTTGAGTCTGCCCCGTCCCGGTCGTTGGATGAACGGGCTGCGACGTCTGCTGGGTTTGATGATGCTGGGATCGGCAATCTGGCTGGCAACGCTTCTGCTGCCGCATTTGGGATTCTCCACTCCCGCCCCGGCAAAAGAGAGCGTGGTCTGGCAGCCCCTGAGCGAGCAGGCCATTCAGCAGGCGCTGGCACAAAACAAACGAGTGTTTATCGACGTCACCGCCGACTGGTGCATCACCTGCAAGGTCAATAAATACAACGTATTGCAGAAAGAGGCGGTGCAGAAGGCGCTGCAACAGCAGGATGTTGTCGCCCTGCGCGGCGACTGGACGCTGCCTTCCGCTGAGTTGTCTGATTTTCTGAAAAAACGTGGCCGCGTCGCCGTGCCTTTTAACCAAATTTATGGCCCCGGAATACCGGACGGTCAGGCGTTACCCACCTTACTGACTCAGGACATGGTCCTGCAAACGCTGGTAAACGCAAAAGGAGTTATGCCATGAAATACCTGATTGTTCTGTTCTTCACCCTGTTTTCTGGTCTGAGTCTGGCGCAAGAGGCAGCCCCGTTTACCCCAGAGCAGGAAAAACAGATTGAAGCGCTGATTCAGGAAGCGTTATTTAACGATCCTGCCAGTCCGCGCATTGGCGCGAAAAAGGCGACGCTGACGCTCATCAACTTTACGGACTACAACTGCCCTTACTGCAAACAGCTTGATCCGATGCTGGAAAAGATTGTGCAGAAATATCCTCAGGTTGCAGTGGTGATTAAGCCTTTGCCCTTTAAGGGGGAAAGCTCGGTGCTGTCGGCGCGTACAGCGCTGACGACCTGGCGCGAACATCCTGAACAGTTCCTGGCGTTGCATGAAAAACTAATGCAGAAACGGGGATATCACACCGCCGCCAGCATTGCCCAGGCGCAGGAAAAATCCGGCGCGGCAGCGGTAACTCTGGATGAAAAAAGCAATGAGACCCTGAGTACCAACCTGCAGCTTGCCCGGCTGGTGGGGGTTCAGGGGACGCCCGCGACCATCATCGGGGATGAAATGATCCCTGGCGCCGTGCCATGGGAGACGCTGGAAGAGGTCGTCAAAGAGAAACTGGCGGCAGCCAATGGTCAGTAAGTTACGGCGCTGGCTGCGTGAAGGTTTGATCTTGCTGGCGCTGCTGGCCGTCGTCACGGTGCTGGTCGATGCCTGGCGCGCGCCACAGGTTCCGCCCTCCTTTGACAGCACGCCGCTGCAAACGGTGGACGGGGAGACCGTCACCCTGGCGAAACTCAGCGAAGAGAAACCGGTCTTGCTCTATTTTTGGGCAAGCTGGTGCGGCGTGTGTCGTTTCACGACTCCGGATGTCGCGCGGCTTCACCAGGAAGGGGGAAACGTGATGACCATTGCGCTACGCTCTGGCAGCGAGGCCGACGTCTCCCGCTGGCTGACGCGCAAAAATGTCACTTTCCCGGTGATCAATGATGCGAGCGGCGAGATATCCCGCCGCTGGGAAATCAGCGTAACGCCGACACTGGTGATCGTCTCAAAGGGAGAGGTCGTGTTTACTACCAGCGGCTGGACCAGCTACTGGGGGATGAAACTTCGACTCTGGTGGGCTAACGCGTTCTGAAACTGTGCCGGGGAAACCCGGCATTTTTCCGTGCCTGCCGCCTTTCAGCCAGACTCTTCAACGGCTCATCCCCGGAAGCCATATTTCGCTCCCCAACGAAGCAAGCCCTGAGAATAACGGACAACATCGCGTATCGGCTTTTTTCGGGAGGACAACGTATGGTCGTATTCTGGGAGTCTGGGCTTTACCTGATGTTGATGATTACCGCTACCTTTGTGCTGGCGGGGATGGTGAAAGGCGTCACCGGTATGGGGCTTCCCACCGTGGCGATGGGGATTCTGGGGGCGCTGGTCTCCCCGGTCGCCGCCGCCGCGATGCTGCTGTTGCCGTCACTGATCAGCAATCTGTTTCAGTTCGGCGGTGGCGGCAATACCCGGATACTGCTGAAACGTCTCTGGCCGATGCTTTCGATGGTCGTCGTCGCCACATTGCTTGCCAGCGTCTGGATTGCAGGCGGCGACACCCGGCGCACTCAACTGGCGCTTGGCATCGCGCTGATTCTTTACGCGCTCTGGACGCTGGCCGGGAAACGAATCCGGGTCGATCCGCAACGCGAAAAACCGGTCTCGATGATGGTGGGGGTAGTGACAGGGCTGCTGACCGGCGGCACCGGTGTTTTCGTGATGCCCGCGGTGCCGTGGATCCAGTCCCTCGGCTTTGAGAAAGAGGAACTGGTACAGGCGTTGGGCATCTCTTTCACCTTCTCGACGCTGGCATTGGCGCTCGGATTATGGTGGCACGGCGCGCTGCCGGTTCAGTCGGTCACTTTATCGGCATTCGCCATTATTCCCGCGCTCGTCGGTCAGTGGATCGGCACCCGTGTGCGTCGGGTGATATCACCGTTAGTGTTTAAACGCTGCTTTTTACTTTGCCTGATGGGGGTGGGGCTCGAAATGATACTTCGTGCGGTATAAGCGCCATCGTGACTTTGCGGGGATTCCGTGCCAGGGTCAATGCAGATTATCCGGGTTAATGAGTCACACCGTTTACATAAGCCAATGAATGAGGGGAAACACCGGGATTTGGTTCCCGGAGGGACGCCAAACCCGGTGGTCGACCCGAATATTCCGGTCTTAAACGCACGGTGTCAGGTTAAAGAGGATCGTATGACGTTGTTTATTTCAGAAAGTGAAGAGGAGTTCGAACTCGAGTCAAGGATGGCGCTGACCGCTGCGGTGATGGCGGATAAATCGCGCTCACGCATGTTGAGCGCCTTAATGGATGGGCGCGCGTGGACGGCGACGGAACTCAGCGCGGTGGCGGATGTTTCGGCCTCCACCGCCAGCGCGCATCTGTCGCGCTTATGTGAGCAGCGATTTGTTATCTCGCTGGCTCAGGGGCGACATCGCTATTTTCGCCTGGCAAGCAACGAGATCGCGCAATTACTGGAACGGTTAATGGGGGTGGCGTGGGCCTCTTCCACATCCCGTAAAATTGCCACGCCGCTCAGTTTACGCCATGCACGCACCTGTTATGACCATCTTGCCGGAGAAATCGCCGTCATGCTTTTTGACACCCTGATTTCCCGACAATGGATAACGACAGAGGGCGATGCGTTAACGCCGCTGGGACAGGACAAACTCGCCGAAATAGGCATTGAGGTCGGCGCTGGCGTGTCGCGCAGAAAACGGTGCTGCGGCTGTCTGGACTGGAGCGAGCGACGTTATCACACCGGGGGCGTGCTCGGGGCCGCCCTGTTGACCTATTTCGATCAACAGCGATGGATCACAACCACGACCGGTAGCCGCCAGGTCACTTTTACGCCGCTGGGTATCCGCAAACTCCAGCTTCATTTTGGCATTACCGCACTGCGGTAAATCTTCCGTTTTGCGAATGCGTTCCCGGAAAAATGTCATATTTCTGTCACACTTAGAAAAATTTGATAACAACAAGAGGTTGTAGGGATGAAAAGAACGTTACTCGCGACAAGTGTGGCAGGGCTTTTATTGGTGTCTGGTTACGCACAGGCGCAGACCACGCCGGAAGGCTATCAACTGCAACAAGTGTTAATGATGAGCCGACATAACCTGCGCGCGCCGTTGGCCAATAATGGCAGCGTCCTTGAACAATCTACGCCAAATAAGTGGCCTGAATGGGATGTGCCAGGCGGTCAGCTCACCACCAAAGGCGGGGTGCTGGAAGTGTATATGGGCCATTATATGCGCGAGTGGCTGGCAGAGCAGGGGATGGTGAAGTCAGGCGAATGCCCGGCTCCGGATGCGGTCTACACCTATGCTAACAGCCTGCAACGCACGGTGGCGACGGCGCAGTTCTTTATCACCGGGGCATTCCCGGGGTGCGACATTCCTGTACACCATCAGGAAAAAATGGGCACCATGGACCCGACCTTTAACCCGGTGATCACCGATGATTCCGCGGCGTTTAGCGAGAAGGCGGTTCTCGCGATGGAGAAAGAGCGCAGCCAGATGCATCTTAATGAGAGCTATCAGTTGCTGGAGCAGATGACGAACTACAAAGACTCGCCATCCTGCAAAGAAAAACAGCAGTGCTCGTTGATCGATGCCAAAGACAGCTTTAGCGCGAAATACCAACAAGAACCTGGCGTTTCAGGTCCATTGAAGGTGGGGAATTCGCTGGTCGATGCCTTTACGCTGCAGTATTACGAAGGGTTCCCAATGGATCAGGTGGCCTGGGGCGAGATTAAAACCGACCAGCAATGGAAAGTGCTGTCAAAACTGAAAAACGGTTATCAGGACAGCCTGTTTACCTCGGGCGAGGTGGCGCGTAATGTGGCCCAACCGCTGGTGAAATACATTGATAAAGCACTGGTGAGCGAGCGCGGCAGCGCGCCGAAAATCACCGTATTAGTCGGACATGACTCAAACATCGCGTCCCTATTGACCGCGCTGGATTTCAAACCGTATCAGTTACATAACCAGAATGAGCGTACGCCGATTGGCGGTAAGATCGTGTTCCAGCGCTGGCATGACAGTAAAGCCAATCGCGATCTGATGAAAATTGAGTATGTGTACCAGAGTTCGCAGCAGTTGCGTAATGCGGAGGTTCTGACGCTTAACTCACCGGCGCAGCGTGTGACGCTGGAGCTTAAAGGGTGCCCGATAGATTCGAATGGATTCTGCCCGATTGACAAGTTTGATCGTGTGCTGAACGACGCGGCAAACTAACGGAAAGGCTCCCCCGTGTGAACGGGGGAGTGCGTGCTACACGTTTTTACGATCGATGGTTTGCTCGCCCCAATAGAGCGAATCTTTATCTGTTTTCGTGAAGGCTTTGACTAATACTTCATCGCTGCCTTCTTCCCAAATCTTTTCCGCCAGTTTTTCGTCGTACTGGGCGACTTCAAAAATAGCCTCGGCTATTTCTCGTGACGTATTACGCAGACTTGCCCATTCGCCGACGCGATGAGCTTTCGCTTCTTGAGTTGGCATTCGAATCCTCCTGTTGAAGATTAGCCGTTAAGTTTTACTGCCAGGCCCGCGACATATTCGCCCTGGTAGCGCGCAATAGAGAGTTCCTGCTGGCTTGGCTGTCGTGAGCCGTCACCGCCTGCAATCGTGGTCGCGCCATACGGCGTTCCCCCGCGAACCTGTGAAACGTCAAACAATTCCGGTGCGGCATAACCGATAGGAACAATCACCATGCCGTGATGCGCCAGGGTGGTCCAGGTCGATGTAATGGTTTGTTCCTGACCGCCACCGGTTCCTGTTGAACTAAAGACACTGGCGAGTTTGCCGTGCAGCGCGCCGGAAGCCCACAGCCCGCCGGTTTGATCCAGGAAGGTGCGCATTTGGCCGGACATGTTGCCAAAACGCGTGGGGGTGCCGAAAATAATCGCGTCGTATTCTGGCAGTTCCTGCGGGGTTGCGATGGGTGTGTTCTGCGTTTTACCCCCGGCTTTTGCGAAGATGTCAGGCTGCATGGTTTCTGGTACGCGCTTAACGACAACCTCAGCGCCTTGTACCTTGCTTGCCCCTTCAGCCACCGCATGCGCCATGGTTTCAATGTGTCCGTACATGGAATAATAAAGCACCAGAACTTTTGCCATTTTGCACTACTCCTCGGTTTTATCGTCTCCGTAGCGATTCGCTACCTCCATTTAAAGATATGACGTACTGAGGAGAGTGCAAATTTCACAACCATTCTTTTGATTTATAACAATATTTAAACAACTTCTCTTTGACGCAAAATGATACATTTTTAACCATGTGACTTTTTTTAGTCATAAGAAAGGCTTATTGATTTCTGGAGGGGATTATTTCTTTTATTCCGGTGATCCTGTTGCAGGATATTACGATTTGCTGGCCGATAAGGGGATCTTCACTAAGCTTAGTTCCACGCAGCAAAAATGATGGCGATGTCCATCTGTTGTGTGAGGAGTCACTCCTCGGTACCTATGCAGTATGATGTCTAATCAATGACGGAGGTCAGTAATGGCAAACCATCGGGGCGGTTCCGGCAACTTTGCGGAAGACCGTGAAAGAGCATCAGAAGCAGGCCGTAAAGGTGGCCAGCACAGCGGGGGGAACTTCAAGAACGATCCGCAACGTGCATCAGAAGCAGGCAAAAAAGGGGGCAAAAGTAGTCACGGCAACCGTAACAGCTAGCCTGTCTGAATCTTCCAGGGCGTTGGGTGCAGGTGAAACTCACACGCCATGAGACCACCGCCGCCGGATACTCCGGCGGTTTTTTTTGGTCCGCAAGGTTGAACTGTAACAAAACGCAACGCAGACTAAAGGGATTCTGCTCATCAGGTGTCCCATGTCACGACGTTCAGGTTATTCTTTCTCCATAAAGCCCCAGGAAGCCATCCTCATCATCATCACGATGTTTTGGGGAGGCACCTTTCTGGCTGTGCAATATGCGGTCACCCAGAGCGGGCCGTTTTTCTTTGTTGGTATTCGTTTTGCGACGGCGGCGCTGGCCGTAGCGTTGCTGTCGCTGCGCACATTGCGCGGGTTAACCTGGCTGGAATGTAAAGCAGGTGTGGCGATCGGTGTCTCGATAGCGCTCGGCTATAGCCTGCAAACCTGGGGGTTGCAGTACATCCCCAGCAGCAAATCTGCCTTTATCACGGCGATGTATGTGCCGCTGGTCCCCTTACTGCAATGGCTTTGTCTGGGGCGGATGCCAGGTTTGATGCCCTGCGTGGGCATTGTGCTGGCGTTCATCGGACTGATTTTTCTTGCGGGTCCGGGTGATAACTTACTGGCGCTGGGCGAAGGCGAGTTGATTACGCTTGCCAGTGCGGTGGCGATTGCGGCTGAAATTATTCTGATCAGCGCATGGGCGGGGAAAGTGGATGTCCGTCGGGTGACGGTGGTGCAACTGGTAACAGCATCGCTGGTGGCGTTCATCGCCATGGCGCCGGCCGGGGAGTCGGTCCCGCCGATGTCTACGGGATTGCTGGTGGTTACCCTCGGACTGGGCATCTTCAGTGCGATTATCCAGGTGACGATGAACTGGGCGCAGCGCAGCGTTTCGCCAACGCGGGCAACGGTCATTTATACCGGTGAACCGGTATGGGCAGGGATTTTTGGCCGCATTGCCGGAGAGCGTTTACCGTTACTGGCGCTGTTGGGCGCGGTATTTATTATTGCTGGTGTGTTGGTCAGTGAATTGAAGTTGAAGCGGAAAACAGCGTTAGTGGAGCACCCCGTTGACGACGCGTCGCAGGTGCCATCGGACCCTCAGTAAGCAAAACCAATCCTGGGTTAACCCCCGCAAGATTTGTTATGCTCATCGCAAATAAAAAAGGAGAGGGCGCATGGCACAAAGCGCAGTCAAAAAACCAGGTAA
The DNA here is from genome assembly GCF_059421685.1 of Citrobacter sp. GW821-FHT02E08. Classification (NCBI taxonomy): domain Bacteria; kingdom Pseudomonadati; phylum Pseudomonadota; class Gammaproteobacteria; order Enterobacterales; family Enterobacteriaceae; genus Citrobacter; species Citrobacter sp. GW821-FHT02E08. The sequence continues at coordinate 16,122 of NZ_JBWKVL010000024.1, forward strand.
ACGTTCACAGGCCGTTAGCGCAAAACGCCAGGCCATTCTCAACGCCGCATTAAACACCTTTTCCCAGTACGGTATTCATGGCACCCGGCTTGAGCAGGTCGCTGAACTGGCAGGCGTATCCAAAACCAATCTTCTCTATTATTACCCGTCAAAAGAGGCGCTGTATGTGGCGGTACTGCGCCAGATCCTCGATATCTGGCTGGCACCGCTGAAGGCGTTTCGTGAGGATTTCGCGCCCCTGGCAGCGATCAAAGAGTACATCCGCCTGAAGCTGGAAGTTTCCCGTGATTACCCGCAGGCCTCAAGGTTGTTTTGCATGGAGATGCTGGCAGGCGCGCCGTTGCTGATGGAAGAGTTAACGGGCGATCTGAAGGCGCTGATTGACGAGAAATCCGCGTTGATCGCAGGCTGGATCGACAGCGGCAAGCTTGCGCCTGTCGATCCACACCATCTTATCTTTATGATTTGGGCTTCAACGCAGCATTACGCGGATTTTGCCCCTCAGGTGGAAGCCGTAACGGGCGCAACACTGCGCGATGAAGCCTTTTTTAACCAAACGGTCGAGAGCGTTCAGCGAATGATCATTGAAGGCATTCGCGTGCGTTAACCAGCGGGCGGCAACGGGCAGCTTAAATCACCTTCTTCGCACTGGAGCAGCGAGGCTAAAAACGCGTCGCGCTCTGCGGTTTTGTCTACCAGACATTGACTGGCGATCATCGCCTGTGCGCTACCGCCTTCCGTACCGGAGCTGAGTAATGCGCAATCGGCATCTCTGAGCGCAATCCATGCGCTCTGTGCTTTTTTCAGCAATTCACGCTGTGGCGGCGCGGCGCGGGTCAGCGCATTCTGCCAGGTCTCATTGAGTTTTTTATCGGCGGCCTGAAATTGTGCGGCGGCGCAGGTGTTCATTTCGGTTTGTGTGCTGGCGTTCGCGCAGTCATCGGCCAGTGCCTGACTGCTCAACAGCAGCGCAGCACACGTCAGTAAAATTCGGTTCATGCTTCCCTCTGGCTCCATAAAAAAAGGCTCCGTTACCGGAGCCTTAATTAACCACAGCCTTAGCCAATTGTCATCAGGCTGGCGTTACCTCCGGCAGCTGCGGTGTTAACGCTGAGGGAACGTTCAATGTACAACCGCTCCAGCAGAATGTTGGTTTCGCCACGGGCAAATCCCTGTACAGAAACGATGGCCCCTTCGCGTGCGGCAACGGCTTCGCACAGGGCGCGCAGCTGATCGGAGTCGCCGTGGAAGATAACCGCATCGAACGGTTGCGACGTCAGCCCATCGCGTTTCGCAAACTGAATACGCTTTGAAACGGCGGCAGGCAGGCGTTTTGCCAGTTCACGATGGGCGCTATCATCCGGCCACAAAATCAGACTTCCGACCGACATCACGGCGGCAACCTGAACCAGGGCATCCTGCTCGTCTTCCGCCAGACATAACACACGCTCCCTTGGTAGCAGCGTCCAGGTGTTACGTTCCCCGGTGGGGCCTGGCAGTACGCGTTGAGTCCCGGACTGGCTGAGCTCGCTGAACTGCTGGCAGAGCGCGCGCAGCGCCGGGCTGGCTTCCGCCCATTGGGTTAATGCCACCAGCGGCTGAATCAGCACGGTTTTTACCTGGGTATCGACAGCGTAACTGGCATCATGACGCGCCAGTGTCGTTCCCAGCGCTTTCTCCGGACGGTGTGCCAGCAGGCGATACAGGTACAGCGGGCCGCCCGCTTTGGGTCCGGTTCCGGATAACCCTTCGCCACCAAAGGGCTGAACGCCGACCACGGCGCCGACCATGTTGCGGTTAACGTACAGGTTACCCACGTGTGCCGAGCCGGTGACCTGGGCGATGGTTTCATCGATACGGGTATGTACGCCAAGCGTCAGCCCGTATCCGGAGGCGTTAATTTGTTCGATCAACGCATCCAGATTGTTACGGTTGTAGCGCACCACGTGGAGAACCGGTCCGAACACCTCTTTTTGCAACTCGTCGAAGCTTTCCAGCTCAATCAACGTCGGTGCGATAAAGGTTCCGGACTGCCATTCGCGGGCATCGTCGCTGTTTTCACGGACGGCCTGGAACACCGGACGGCCTTTGGCGCGCATGGCCTGAATATGGCCTTCAATGTTGCTTTTCGCTTCCTGGTCGATAACCGGGCCGATGTCTGTGGTCAGGCGACCCGGATTGCCCATCCGGCATTCGGCCATCGCTCCACGCAGCATCTTCAGGGTATGTTCAGCGATGTCGTCCTGCAAACACAGTACGCGCAGTGCAGAGCAGCGCTGCCCGGCACTGTCAAACGCGGAGGCCAGCACATCCACCACCACCTGTTCGGTGAGGGCCGATGAATCGACGATCATGGCGTTCATTCCGCCGGTTTCCGCGATAAGCGGGATCGGGCGGCCCTGGGTATCCAGGCGTGTGGCGAGCGTGCGTTGTAATAATGTGGCGACTTCCGTCGAACCGGTAAACATCACGCCGCGTACACGGTTATCGGCGGTCAGTTGCGCCCCTACCGTTTCCCCCCGACCTGGCAACAACTGCACCACCCCGGCGGGTACGCCCGCTTCTCGCAGGAGAGCAATCCCCTGAGCGGCGATCAGCGGCGTCTGTTCTGCCGGTTTTGCCAGCACACTGTTGCCTGCCGCCAGCGCGGCGGCGACCTGACCGGTGAAAATCGCCAGCGGGAAGTTCCACGGGCTGATGCAGACCACCGGACCTAATGGACGGTGTGTTTCATTGTCGAAATCATCGCGTACCTGGCCTGCGTAATAGTGCAGGAAGTCCACGGCTTCACGCACTTCGGCAATGGCGTTGCTGAAGGTTTTACCGGCTTCGCGCACCAGGATGCCAATCAGCTGCTGCATCTGACTTTCCATCAACACGGCGGCGCGTTGCAAAATTGCGGCGCGCTCCTGCGGCGGGGTGGCAAACCAGATCGGGGCGCTATCCACCGCGCTCTGTAGCGCCTGTTCGACTTCGCCTGGGCTTGCTTCGCGCACGAAACCGACGGTATCTTTGGGCTCTGCAGGGTTAATTACGGGTGCCATTTCCCCGTCGGCAACCGGCTGTTCCAGCATCGGTTTCGCCTGCCATTTTTGCAGGGCGCTGTTGAGCAGCGCAGAGGAGAGAGAGGCCAGGCGGTGTTCGTTGGCCAGATCCAGACCGCCGGAGTTCTCACGACCATGACCATAGAGGTCACGAGGCAGTGCAATTTTCGGGTGCGGCAGGCCAGCCTGTCCTTCCTGTTGCGCCAGTTTCTCGACGGCTTCTACGGGATCGGCCACCAGTTCATCCAGCGGTAACGTGGCGTCGGCAATGCGGTTAACAAAAGAGGTATTCGCCCCGTTTTCCAGCAGGCGGCGTACCAGGTAGGCCAGTAGCGTTTCATGCGTGCCGACCGGTGCATAAATACGGCAAGGACGGTTGAGTTTGCCGTCGGCAACTTTACCGGTGACCTGCTCATACAGCGGTTCGCCCATGCCATGCAGACACTGGAACTCATACTGACCCGGATAGTAGTTTTGCCCGGCCAGTTGATAAATCGCCGCCAGCGTGTGGGCGTTGTGGGTGGCGAACTGCGGATAAATCAGGTTCGGCACGCCAAGCAGTTTCTTCGCACAGGCGAGGTAGGAAACATCGGTGTACACCTTGCGGGTATACACCGGATACCCTTCCAGGCCGTCCATCTGCGCGCGTTTGATTTCGCTATCCCAGTAGGCGCCTTTCACCAGACGGATCATCAGACGGCGGCGAGAACGGGTCGCCAGGTCTATCAGATAATCAATCACGAACGGGCAGCGTTTCTGGTAAGCCTGGATAACAAAGCCAATACCGTTCCAGCCCGCCAGTTCCGGTTCGAAGCAGAGTTTTTCCAGCAGATCGAGCGAAATTTCCAGACGATCGGCTTCTTCGGCATCGATGTTGATACCGATATCGTACTGGCGCGCCAGCAGGGTCAGCGATTTCAGGCGCGGGTACAGTTCTTCCATGACGCGGTCATACTGCGCGCGGCTATAGCGCGGGTGCAGAGCCGAGAGCTTGATGGAGATGCCCGGACCTTCGTAAATACCGCGACCGTTCGAGGCTTTACCAATGGCGTGGATCGCCTGCTGATAGGAAACCATATAGGCCTGTGCGTCCACGGCAGTTAGCGCGGCTTCACCCAGCATGTCGTAGGAGTAACGGAAACCTTTATCTTCCAGCTTGCGGGCATTGGCCAGCGCTTCTGCAATGGTCTCTCCGGTGACGAACTGTTCGCCCATCAGGCGCATCGCCATATCCACACCTTTGCGGATCAGCGGCTCGCCGCTCTTGCCGATAATCCGGTTCAGCGAGCGGGAGAGATTGGCTTCATTATGCGTTGACACCAGCTTACCGGTGAACAGCAGGCCCCAGGTCGCCGCGTTGACAAACAGCGACGGGCTGCGGCCAATGTGTGACTGCCAGTTGCCATTACTGATTTTGTCGCGGATCAGCGCATCGCGCGTGGCTTTATCGGGAATACGCAGCAGTGCTTCCGCCAGACACATCAACGCCACCCCTTCCTGAGAAGAGAGAGAGAATTCCTGCAACAGGCTCTGAACCATGCCGGCACGACCGCTGGCCGTTTTCTGGTTGCGGAGTTTTTCCGCCAGTTGCCAGGCAAGTTTATGAGCCTGTTCCGCAACAGGTTGCGGCAGGCGGGCCTGCTCCATCAGCATCGCGACGGCATCGGTTTCGGCGCGACGGTATGCGCTGGTAATGGCGGCACGTGAAACCGACTGGGGCAGTATGTGCTCGGCAAACTCGAGGAAAGGCTGGTGGATTTCATCCTGCTGCGCGACGGATTCTTCGCTTTCATTTGCCGCACCGGCCAGCAGCGCGGGAAGCTCTGGCAACGCGTCATTGTTTTCCAGTTTTTCCAGATAATTAAAAATTGCCTGCTTGATGAGCCAGTGTGGGGTGCGATCGATACGTATTGCTGCTGATTTAATACGTTCGCGCGTCGCGTCATCCAGCTTAACCCCCATCGTGGTGGTTCCCATGCCGTGTGCTCCTGTTGTTCTGGTAAGTAGTACTAATGGTTATCGAGAAATATCTACTATGTTGCAACTTTGTGCAACCTTGTTAAGTGTGATGTGGCTTGCAAGCTCAAAAATGAATTAATTGTTAAATGTTGGGCGGGTGTTCTTTATTCGGGAAATAAAAAGTGAATTATTTTCTCTGCGGTAGTTAACACTTTTTAAAGGTGCAACCGTGAAAAATGTGAGAGAGTGCAACCTATAGAAAAATGGTATGCCGCTGATTAAAAAATTGATGTAAATGGTGTGTTAAATCGATTGTGAAAGACCACCGCTTCCGGCAGGATACGGGCGCCATGGTAAACATACACACCACTGCTACGTTCCGGCAGGGGATAAACGGCAAGTATCGATATTGTCGATAAATGATTCTGGAGATTTTTGATGGCTATTAGCACACCGATGCTGGTGACATTTTGTGTCTATATTTTGGGCATGATATTGATTGGGTTTATTGCATGGCGTTCAACGAAGAACTTTGATGATTATATTCTGGGTGGCCGTAGCCTCGGGCCATTTGTGACCGCATTGTCGGCGGGTGCGTCGGATATGAGTGGCTGGCTGCTGATGGGACTGCCAGGCGCGATTTTCATTTCAGGCATTTCAGAAAGCTGGATTGCCATTGGCCTGACATTAGGCGCGTGGATCAACTGGAAGCTGGTGGCGGGCCGTCTGCGCGTGCATACCGAATACAACAATAATGCGTTAACCCTGCCGGACTATTTCACCGGACGTTTTGAAGACAACAGCCGCATTCTGCGTATTATCTCTGCGGTGGTTATTCTGCTGTTTTTCACCATCTACTGTGCTTCCGGCATTGTGGCGGGCGCGCGTCTGTTTGAGAGCACCTTCGGCATGAGCTATGAAACGGCGCTGTGGGCAGGGGCGGCAGCGACCATCCTTTACACCTTTATTGGCGGTTTCCTCGCGGTAAGCTGGACCGACACCGTTCAGGCCAGCCTGATGATTTTTGCGCTGATCCTGACGCCGGTAATGGTCATCATCGCCGTGGGTGGTTTTGGTGACTCGCTGGAGGTTATCAAACAAAAGAGCATTGAGAATGTGGATATGCTCAAAGGGCTGAATTTTGTCGCCATTATCTCCCTGATGGGCTGGGGGCTGGGTTACTTCGGTCAGCCACACATCCTGGCGCGCTTTATGGCGGCGGATTCGCATCACAGTATCGTGCATGCGCGTCGTATCAGTATGACCTGGATGATCCTGTGTCTGGCGGGGGCAGTGGCCGTCGGCTTCTTCGGTATCGCGTACTTCAACGATAATCCGGCACTGGCTGGAGCGGTTAACCAGAACTCTGAGCGCGTCTTCATCGAACTGGCGCAAATTCTGTTCAACCCGTGGATTGCCGGTATTCTGCTGTCTGCCATTCTGGCTGCGGTGATGTCGACCCTCAGCTGCCAATTACTGGTGTGCTCCAGTGCGATTACCGAAGATCTGTACAAAGCCTTCCTGCGCAAAGGGGCCAGCCAGCAAGAGTTGGTGTGGGTAGGGCGCCTGATGGTGCTGGTGGTGGCGCTGGTGTCAATTGCGCTTGCTGCCAACCCTGAGAACCGGGTCCTTGGACTCGTGAGCTACGCCTGGGCCGGTTTTGGCGCTGCATTTGGTCCGGTGGTCCTGTTCTCTGTGATGTGGCCGCGAATGACCCGCAACGGCGCGCTGGCCGGAATGATCATCGGTGCTGTCACCGTCATTGTCTGGAAACAGTTTGCCTGGCTGGGCCTGTATGAAATCATTCCAGGCTTTATTTTCGGTAGTCTTGGGATTGTGGTCTTCAGTTTGCTGGACAAAGCGCCGTCTGCCGCTATGCAGGCACGCTTTGCGAAAGCGGATGCGCATTACCATTCGGCACCGCCGTCGCGTCTGCAGGAGCAGTAACAGAGCCTGAAGGCATCGAACTGCTGGCCGGATAAGACGCTTACGCGTGGTCATCCGGCAAAAACACTCCCCAGCCCGCCACGTGCGGGCTTTTTCGTCTCAGCACCCTACAAAGTATTAATAACTATTAATCAGCCAAATATTTACATTCAATCATCATAATCAAAACATTCTGCTTGAGTTTTCTTTCTCTGTAATGATAATCACTATCACTGTAATTTACTTTTCTTTGCATCAGTTGACTGAGAATAACGTTTAAGGGTTCCCGGCATGTTTGTTCCGTTTCTAATTATGTTACGCGAAGGGTTAGAAGCTGCGCTGATTGTGAGTTTGATCGCCAGCTATCTGAAGCGTACCCAGCGCGGTCGCTGGATTGGTGTGATGTGGATTGGGGTGATTCTGGCGGCGGGATTGTGCCTGGCGTTAGGGGTCTTCATCAATGAAACCACGGGTGAATTTCCGCAGAAGGAACAAGAGCTGTTTGAAGGCATTGTGGCAGTCATTGCCGTGGTGATCCTGACCTGGATGGTGTTCTGGATGCGCAAAGTGTCGCGCAACGTCAAAGTACAACTGGAGCAAGCTGTCGACAGCGCATTGCAGCGGGGAAATCATCACGGTTGGGCGTTGGTCATGATGGTCTTCTTCGCCGTTGCCCGCGAAGGCCTCGAATCGGTGTTCTTCCTGCTGGCGGCGTTTCAACAGGACGTTGGGTTCTGGCCGCCGCTGGGCGCGATGCTGGGGCTGGCAACCGCAGTGGTGCTCGGTTTCTTACTGTATTGGGGTGGGATCCGCCTTAATCTTGGCGCTTTTTTCAAATGGACCAGCCTGTTCATTTTGCTGGTTGCGGCCGGGCTTGCTGCCGGTGCGATCCGCGCGTTTCACGAAGCGGGACTGTGGAACCACTTCCAGGATGTGGCATTTGATATGAGCAGTATCCTCTCTACCCATTCGCTGTTTGGAACGCTGATGGAGGGTATTTTCGGCTATCAGGAAGCGCCCAGCGTGAGTGAAGTCGCGGTCTGGTTTATCTATCTGATTCCGGCGTTGGTGCTGTTTGCGCTGCCGCCTCGTGCAGGTACGACGGCGTCTCGTACAGCACCCTGAAAAAATGTGGCGCAGAAAACTACTTAGTTACAACATACTTATTTAAAGGGATGAGTCATGACGATTAACTTCCGCCGTAACGCGCTGCAGTTGGGTATTGCTGCGCTGTTCGCCTCCGCTTTTACTGCTCATGCAGCTGATATTCCACAGGTTAAAGTCACCGTTAATGATAAACAGTGTGAACCGATGACCCTGACAGTGAATGCCGGAAAAACGCAGTTCATTATTCTGAACCACAGCCAGAAAGCGCTGGAGTGGGAAATCCTCAAAGGCGTGATGGTGGTGGAAGAACGCGAAAACATCGCCCCAGGTTTCAGTCAGAAAATGACCGTAAATCTGCAACCGGGTGAATATGACATGACCTGCGGTCTGCTGACCAACCCGAAAGGGAAGCTGATCGTGAAAGGCAGCGCAACGGCAGAGGCGGCGCAAAGCGATGCATTATTGAGTCTGAGTGGCGCGATTACTGAGTATAAAGCGTATGTCACGGCAGAGACCGCACAACTGGTGACCGGCACAAAAGCGTTTACCGATGCCATTAAAGCGGGTGATATCGAGAAAGCAAAATCACTGTATGCGCCAACGCGTCAGCATTACGAGCGTATTGAACCAATCGCAGAACTCTTCTCCGATCTTGATGGCCGTATCGATGCGCGTGAAGATGATTACGAACAGAAAGCGGCAGACCCGAAATTTACGGGCTTCCACCGTCTGGAAAAAGCCCTGTTCGGCGACAACAGTACGAAAGGCATGGAAAAATATGCCGACCAGCTTTATACCGATGTGGTTGATCTGCAAACGCGGATCAGCGAGTTGGCTTTCCCGCCGTCAAAAGTGGTGGGCGGCGCGGCTGCTCTGATTGAAGAAGTGGCGGCCAGCAAAATCAGCGGTGAAGAAGAACGCTATAGCCGAACTGACCTGTGGGACTTCCAGGCAAACGTCGATGGCGCGCAAAAAATCGTCAACCTTCTGCGCCCGCAGCTCCAAAAATCCAATGCGGAATTGCTGGCGAAAGTGGATGCCAACTTTAAGAAAGTGGATGCCATCCTGGCGAAATATCGCACCAAAGACGGGTTTGAAACCTATGACAAGCTGACCGATGCCGATCGTAACGCCCTGAAAGGGCCAATCACGACGCTGGCGGAAGATTTGTCTCAATTGCGCGGCGTACTGGGTCTGGATTAAGCACCATGCAGCATGATAATGAAAACGGCGTGAGCGAACCGTCACGCCGACGTTTACTGAAAGGGATGGGGGCATTGGGCGGCGCGCTGGCGCTGGCGGGGGGCTGCCCGGTGGCTCATGCTCAAAAACCACAAAGTGCGCCGGGGACCTTGTCGCCGGATGCCCGTAGCGAAACGCAACCCTTCTACGGCGAACATCAGGCGGGGATTCTCACGCCGCAGCAGGCGTCTATGGTGCTGGTGGCTTTTGACATTCTGGCCAGTGACAAAGCGGAGCTCGAACGTCTGTTTCGCCTGTTGACGCGCCGTATCGCCTTCCTGACGACGGGAGGGCCAGCGCCTGAAACGCCAAATCCTCGCTTGCCGCCTATGGATTCAGGGATCCTCGGTGCCTGGATAGCACCCGATAATCTGACTATGACGCTCTCGGTGGGGCACGCGTTGTTCGATGAGCGCTATGGATTACAGGCTCAGATGCCGAAAAAACTGCAGAAAATGACGCGCTTTCCGAATGATTCACTGGATGCGGGGTTATGCCACGGGGATCTGTTATTACAGATTTGCGCCAATACCCAGGATACGGTGATTCATGCGTTGCGCGACATTATTAAGCACACGCCGGATCTCCTGAGTGTGCGCTGGAAGCGGGAAGGGTTTATCTCCGATCACGCGGCACGCAGTAAGGGAAAAGAGACGCCGGTCAATCTGCTGGGCTTTAAAGATGGCACCGCCAATCCCGACAGCTCAGACGCCAGACTGATGCAGGATGTCGTGTGGGTGACCGCAGAACAGAAAGAACCTGCGTGGGCGACAGGGGGCAGTTATCAGGCCGTCCGGCTGATTCAGTTCCGCGTCGAGTTCTGGGACAGGACGCCGCTGAAAGAGCAGCAGACCATTTTTGGCCGTGATAAACAGACCGGGGCACCGCTGGGCATGCAGCACGAGCATGATGTGCCGGATTACGCCAGCGACCCGGAAGGGAATGTGATTGCGCTGGACAGCCATATTCGACTGGCGAATCCGCGCACGGCAGAAACCCAATCCAGCCTGATGATGCGCCGTGGCTACAGTTACTCCCTCGGCGTGACTAATTCCGGGCAACTGGATATGGGACTGCTGTTCGCCTGTTATCAGCACGATCTGGAAAAAGGCTTTTTGGCCGTGCAAAAACGGCTGAATGGTGAAGCGCTTGAGGAGTACGTTAAGCCAATCGGCGGCGGCTACTTCTTCGCACTCCCCGGCGTAAAAAACGCCGACCGCTATCTGGGGCAATCCCTGCTGGAAGCCTGATCGTCAGCCCCGCTTTTCCTGCGGGGCTTCACTCTCATCCTCATGAATGAAAATATTATTTTTTGATCTAACCCATCTTCTGAAATAATTTTGTCATATCCCTGTAAGAGACTACTGTCAGAACAAAGAGAATTTTTCGTTAATGCAAAGTAAAAATGTTGTTGCGTTAATGATCGATTCTGATGTAATTATACGTATGAGCGGTAGTTCCCGGCAGTGATGGTCATTCACTATGGAGATCGCGAATGGTAAGGTCCTCAACTGGACATGCTTTTCACAGTAACCGCAGTACCTTACGCGGAAGTTTCTCCTCCGGTAGCCCACTCGTCACCCCTAAATTTCTCTCACTTCTTCTTAGCATTGTTACTGACGCCGTATACGGTGCGCGTAGCCGTGTGTGGTGTCTTTTTAGAAGGCAAGCTATGGCTTACAAGGAAGCCAACCCTCAGATGTGTGTGCGCATAATCGTGCTGCCAGCGGCACGTGTGATGTATACCTACAACTCAAGGTGCTATCCATGGGAAGACAAAAAGCAGTGATCAAAGCTCGTCGCGAAGCAAAGCGTGTGCTGAGACGGGATTCGCGTAGCCACAAGCAACGTGAAGAAGAGTCGGTCACCTCGCTTGTGCAGATGAGCGGCGTAGAAGCAATTGGCATGGCGCGCGACAGCCGCGACGCAACACCAATTGCTGCGCGAAATGAGGCTCAGGCGCAGTACCTGAATGCCATTGAGAGTAAACAGCTGATCTTCGCTACGGGTGAAGCCGGATGTGGTAAAACCTGGATCAGCGCGGCAAAAGCAGCAGAGGCCCTGATACATAAAGATGTAGAAAGGATCATTGTCACCCGTCCAGTCCTGCAGGCCGACGAAGATCTCGGCTTCTTGCCTGGAGATGTATCTGAGAAATTCGCGCCTTATTTTCGCCCAGTCTATGATGTGCTGGTGAAACGTCTGGGTGCGTCTTTTATGCAGTACTGCCTGCGACCTGAGATTGGTAAGGTGGAAATCGCGCCGTTCGCTTATATGCGCGGACGTACATTTGAAAATGCAGTTGTCATTCTCGACGAGGCTCAGAATGTGACTGCAGCGCAGATGAAAATGTTTTTAACTCGCCTCGGGGAGAACGTCACGGTGATCGTGAATGGTGATATTACCCAATGCGATTTACCCGCTCACGTTCAGTCAGGGCTCAGTGACGCATTAGCGCGTTTTGAAGAAGATGAGATGGTCGGGATTATCCGATTCAACAAAGACGATTGCGTGCGTTCAGCGCTCTGTCAACGCACGCTTAATGCTTACAGCTAGCGGTAGTATGATCTCATAGCCCGGGAAACCGGGCTTTGTTTTTAGCCGTGTTCGTATTTGCGGCTATCTCACCGGGAAAATTGACTCTACCGAAAAGCGCTTCAAAGCGGAGGGCTGACGCTGTGCCTGTTTATCCGCTCCATAAAACAGCGTTTCGCCCGCTGGATCGATATTGATTTTCGAAACAAAATCTGGACTATCCCCGCCACCCACGAAACCATCGACAAAGTGCTTTTTTCAGGTTTTGGCGCAATTGCGTATCCCTGCATATCGTGCCGTTCTCCCACCAGCCGATAGCCATTCTGAAACAGATACAGGAGATTACTGGTCATCTGGAACTGGTGTTTCCTGGCGACTATAACCCGTACAAAACGATGAACGAATACACCCCCAACCGGGCGCTGCGTATGTACATAAAGCGGAACTGCTTGAGGTATGCGGCGGTGATCGGATTGTCTCTATAAATGCTGCGAGGGGGATACAGCAACCTATATTTATACGCGGCAGCTTAAGGCGGCCTGAACCAGTAACAGTGAGAGTCAGCAATAAACTGATATAACGATGGATTAAGAGCGACAGCAGTTTTACCGGAAGTCGGCACTGAATATAATAATATTGCAGATTAAATATAATTACGTCATGAATACTGAAGGGGTATTTATTTTATCCAAAAATATATTGAGTGCCACACAGTTAACTTTTATTAAATATTCTTCTTATTAACCTGCCCCATTGATATTCGTCAAAAAAGTAAACTCTAAAGGAGAGTATCCGTTTTATACAGGAACAGTATTTATCATTCTGACCAGCGCAGTCAGTTATGGACAGATGCGCCACAATAAAAGGATATCAGCAATGAGTGGAAAACCCGCGAGCCGGATAAGCGACGGCGTGGCAAATGGTCAGATTGTGCAGGGTTCACGCACTGTGCTGATAGGCAGTCAGGGCGGCATTGCCTGTTCCGTGTGTCCCGGCGGCGTCACCGAAGGCGACCCGGTTAACCCCGTTCTCGGTGCCAAAGTCCTGCCCGGTGAGGTGGATGTCGCGCTGCCCGGTCCGGTGCCCTTCGTTCTCAGCCGCAGCTACTCCAGTTACCGCACACCGACACCAGCGCCGGTGGGGTTGTTTGGCCCTGGCTGGAGCCAGGCGGCAGAAGTCAGCCTGCTCACCACGCCAGACACGCTTATCCTCAATGACGATAAAGGCCGCAGCATCACCTTCGACCCGCTCAGCGCAGGCGAACTGACCTACAGCCGCAGTGAGAAATTATGGATAGTCCGCGGCGGGGCCGCAGTCCTGGAAGGCGGGCAGTCGGACGTGCTGCAGCCGCTGTGGCAGACGCTCCCGGAAGAGGCACGGCATCACCCTGAGTTTTACTTTGTGACCAGTGACCCGCTTGGGCCATGGTGGATATTCAGCCACGTGGGGGCTATGCAGCCGGGCCGTCAGCTGTTGCAGATGCAGCGTGACCGCTTCGGGCGCAGGAAGGTGAGTTTACGGGGCGCATCACCGGGGTCACCGACGGCAGCGGCCGGCATTACCGGCTGGTGCTGATACAGGCGGTTGCCGCCACGGAACAGGACAGCGGCGTCCGGCTGACGGCCGTGTGGCTGGCGCGTGATGGCGGCTACGATGTGCCGGAGCTGCCGCTGGCGCGTTACGGCTACAGCGCACACGGCGAACTGGTCAGCGTATATGACCGCAGCGGTCTGGAGGTGCGTGCCTTTGCTTATCATCCGGGCTGTCCGGGGCGGATGAGCGGCCAGCGACATACCGGCCGTCCGGTGACGGCGTATGAGTACGACGATGCAGGTCGGGCGGTACGACAGATAACTGAAGACGGCCACGGGCTGGACTATCACTTTGACTACCAGCCGGACAAAACCCTCGTCACCTACAGCGACGGCAGACAACGGACGTATCACACCGAAGGCGAAGGCGGCTTAAAGCGGGTGGTCAGAATTGACCACCCGGACGGCAGCAGCGAGCAGAAAAAGTACGATGCCAGCGGGCGGTTGACTACCAGTACTGACCCGCTGGGCAGAAAGACCGCGTATGCGCTGGATGTGGTCAGCGGTGACGTCAGCAGCATCAAAGGGCCGGACGGGAAAGAAGTCCGTTTCGACTATAACCGTCAGGGCCAGCTTATCGCCACGCTGTATCCGGACGGCAGCACCACCCGCAACGACTATGATTCTCTGGGCCGGATAACCGCACAAATGGCGGCAGATGGCAGCATCACCCGCTACCACTATGCCGGTGTCGCAAGCGACCTGCCGGTGGAAATCGAAGACGCTGCAGGTGGAAAAAGACACCTGCAGTGGAGCCGTTACGGTCAGCTTGTCCGTTATACCGACTGCAGCGGTTATAAAACCACTTACATGTATGACCCGTGGGGAAATCTGACCGAAATTAGTGGCGAGGAAGGCTATCACCTTACGCATGAGTACGACGCACGCGGCAACCGGGTCAGCGATACCGATGCTGAAGGGCGGACCACCCGTTACCGGCATAACCGTGCAGGTGACGTTACCTCTGTGATTCTTCCGGATGGCAGCGAACAGCTTCTGACCCGTGACAAACGCGGTCATCTCACCGAAACCCGTCAGGGCGGACTGGTGCGGGAATACCATTACGACCTGGCGGGGCGGCTCACCGGTCTGACCAACGAGAACCGGCGTCCGTACCGCTTCAGCTATGACGTGATGGACCGGCTGACGGAGGACGTGGCGTTTGACGGCAGAACACAGCGTTATCGCTACGATATGGCAGGACAGCTGATACTGCGTCAGGACGGGGACATCACCCACCATTATCAGTACGACGACGCGGGAAAACTTATCCGGTTACACAGCACTGGTGCGGAGGGCGGCACCCGGACACAGCATTACCGGTACACAGATGCGGGTCAGACTGCGGAGGTCCGGGACGACACCAGCGTCAGCTGGCGCTATAACGCGGGCGGGCACATCGCCGAAGAAGTGCAGACCGCATATAACGCCGACGGGGAGGCCATCTGGCAACACAAAACCGGCCACCGTTACGACGCACTGGGCAATGAACAGCAGACACAGTACGGCGCGCTGCCGCAGGCCGGCTGGCAGCGCTACGGCAGCGGGCATCTTATCGGCGTTAGCCTGGGCGGTCATGTCATGGTGGAGCTGGAGCGCGATAAGCTGCACCGGGAAGCGGAGCGGGTATTCGGGCCTTGCCGGGAGCAGCGGCGCTACACGGCAGCGGGTCAGCTGGCAGCGCGGGTTACCGGCAGTGAGACGCAGGACTACCGGTACGACATCCTGGGTCAGCTTACCGGCCTCGGTGCAGAATGCCGGTATGGCTACGACGACAACGGACGCTTAATCAGCGCGGTACAGCCGGGGCTTAGTGCAGACTACCGTTATGACCCGACGGGCAACCGGGTGGAGGGGGAAGGCCGCCAGCAGTTCGACAACCGGCCGGTAAAAGACGCCATCTGGCAGTATGAGTACGATGCGTGGGGCAACCTCATCAAAAAATACAACGAGCGGGAGAAACATCTTTATCACTATGACCTGCTGCACCGCCTGACGGGCTACAAGAAACAGACCCCGGCAGGTGCCATCACCCGTGCGACCTACAGCTACGACCCGTACGGGCGGCGCATCAGCAAAACAATAAAACGCAATAACCAGAGCGACACCACGCGTTACGGGTGGGACGGCGACAGACTGGTGCTGACGCAGAAAAACGGGCATAAGGTGCACACGCTGTATGAACCCAACAGCTTCACGCCGCTGCTGCGCATCGAGAGCGATGGTGGAGACGAGCCGTATACCTGTCTTGCCGACAAACTCCAGCAGTACAGCCAGATACCCTTTACGACTCAGGAGTATGCGGATATGGAGCGTCTGGAAGAAGACCTGCGGACAGAAAGCCTGTCGGAAAGAAGCCGTAACTGGCTGGAGTTTGCGAACATCCCTGCCCGGCTGATGGCGGCACAGCTTGACTCGCTGCCGGTGGTGAATATCCGAAAAATTCATCTTTATCAGTGTGACCTTCGGGGTATGCCGGTGGCGCTTATTAACAGTGAAGGCCAGACAGACTGGAAAGCAGAACTTGACCCGTGGGGAAATGTTCTTTCCGAAGAGAATCCGAAGAAGATGGAACAGTCGCTGAGATTGCCGGGCCAGTGGTATGACGAGGAATCGGGGCTGCACTATAACCGGCACCGGTACTACGATCCGGCACAGGGGCGGTATATCACGCAGGATCCGATAGGGCTGAAGGGCGGGGTGAATTTATATCGATATCCATTGAATCCATTACAAGCAATAGATCCACTGGGTTTGAACAATATCGATGTAATCGTCAATAACAATGGAATAGGCCATGTTGGATTGCATATGGGAACTGGGGAGAACGAACTATTATATGATCCTGGTGGTTCGTATGTTACTCCTGCGGGGATACCTTCTGGTAGTGGTGGTGTTTTTGGCGCATCAGATGCAAATTTAAATGATTATTTAAAATACCAATATGCGGATGGTTCTAAAGTCACGGTGTATAGTTTTGAAATAACACCGGATGAAGATAAAAAAATTAGAGATGCGATAGATAATATGGGCGGATGCTCACCGCTCAAGTGTGCGATATGTTCTAGCAGTGTTTTGCAAGGGATTGGACCTTTCAAAAATTTGGAAATGACTATAAGTCCGTGGGGAATGGGCGATGCTATGAGTGAAATTCAGCACCCTAGGTCGTTTGGTTCATTTTTCGTATCTCCAGCGTATTGAAAGGCAATACGAATGGAAATACAAAGATTTAGTCTGAAATTATTAACTTTACTATGTGCATTAATTTCTCATATCACTGTTGTTTATGGCTTTGCATTTAAAACGCTGCATAGTTATTTTTGGAGCTATGTTTTTTTATTTTATGTGTTCTTGTTTTTTTTATTTGTTTTAAAGCATCTTTTTTTTTGTAAATCACAGGTGTATGCGTATGTGTTTTTTATTTTGGGGCCTTATCTTTCTTCCGTTTTGAGTGATGTATTTGTAATGGTTGTTTATTTTTATGATTTTTTTACTCGCAATCTATTGAATAGTCTTATAGGTGGCTTTTTTATGCCTTACATAGCCTTATGTGCGTGGTTTCTTTCTATAGCATTTTTTTTAATTCACGTATGGTTCCATGAGAAGGTTTCTAAAAAATGACTGAAAATGCGGCAAAAGCACCTCTACCACTACGACCCGCAGCACCAGTTGACTAGCTACGAGAAACGGACACTGGGAAAGGCTGGTGCTGATGGAGAAAAACGGCCAGAAAGTGTACTGATCTTACCCGCGAATAGTGGACACGCGACTAAGTGAGTAAACTCTCAATCAGAGGTGACTCATGACAAAACCAG
>NZ_JBWKVL010000025.1:0-27341 GCF_059421685.1 Citrobacter sp. GW821-FHT02E08
ACTGGTTTTGTCATGAGTCACCTCTGATTGAGAGTTTACTCACTTAGTCGCGTGTCCACTATTCGCGGGTAAGATCATGCTTTATCGTTGATATGGGTCTGAGGGTCAATGCCATTGGCTAACAGGGAGAGATATTCATCCCGTAAAGCTCTGGCTCTTGCAAGGGTGAGGTGAGGATAGGTTCCTAAGCACACTTTAGTTCGCTTTTTGGTCACTGGCACAGCATACCTGAAGTACCAATTTTTCCTTCCTCCACTTGAGAGGGGAGCGATTCGTAGCATCAGACCATCGCCGTCAAACAGGTTGGTTTCTTTGTCTGAAGGTTTGGTGCTTTTGATTTCAGTATCTGTGAGTTTTTTTGCGAGTTTTGCCATTTTGGGACCCTCGATTTTTGGACCCTTTGTGTTGGGTCCCATTCAGGGTGCCATAACTTGTGGTTCCCAGCAATTCTCACTAGACGTTAATGGACATAAAAAAGCCCGCAGAGCTTGTGCTGTGCGGGCTTAGTAGACTTTACTGAACTTCAGTATATCAATGTTTGGTGGAGCTGGCGGGAGTTGAACCCGCGTCCGAAATTCCTACATCCTCGGTACTACATGCTTAGTCAGTCTTTACATTCGCCTGGCACCTGCGGACAGACACGCCACTACCAGACTAGCCTGATTAGTTTTAACGCTTCAACCCCAGGCAGGGCTTCCACGCGATCTCTTTTGGGTTTGACCTCTCTTTGATCCCCGTCTTAAGAGCGGAAGCTAGGGAGAGAGGGCTCAGAGCAGGTTATTAAGCTGCTAAAGCGTAGTTTTCGTCGTTTGCGACTATTTTTTTGCGGCTTTTTACGAGGCAAACCGCCCCTCGGCATGCACCTTGGGTTTCGCGAATCCCGTCGAATCCAGAATCAGCCCCAATGTGTTAAAGCAAGTATAACAGATTTGTGAAGCTCAATGCCAGTCTGTATCTGGTCGCTTAGCGCTCATATAGCGCTTATTTCATGCGGTTATGCGGTTTATTCAGAGCGTCAGAGACGGTTTCCGCTTACTGACGATCAACGCAGGTTGTCGTTGCTGGTTAAATTTTGGGGATATTGCCAGGAGGTGAGTATTGAGGAGTGGCCAGTTGCAATCATGATACTGGCCACAAAGTTTGGCTGGCGGTTATCGTCCCGCATTTTTCATGATACGGGCTTTATCCAACTGCCATTCACGCTCTTTCACATCCGAACGTTTATCGTGCTGTTTTTTACCTTTCGCGACGCCAATTTTCACTTTGCACCAGGCGTTCTTCCAGTACAAGGAGAGCGCCACAACGGTGTGGCCTTCCCGGTTCACGCGGCCATAGAGAGAGTCTAACTCACGCTGATTAAGCAGCAGTTTACGGGTACGGGTCGGATCGCACACGACGTGCGTAGAGGCTACAGCCATTGGCGTGAAGTTGGCGCCAAACAGGTATGCTTCGCCGTCTCTCAGGATCACATAGCTGTCGCCAATGTTGGCTTTGCCCGCGCGCAGGGATTTGACTTCCCAACCTTGCAGGGCAAGTCCAGCTTCGAACTCTTCTTCGATAAAGTATTCGTGTCGGGCGCGTTTGTTAAGCGCGATGGTGGCTGAGCCAGGTTTGTGTGCTTTTTTCTTCGTCATAATGCCGCTCAGTATAGGTAATCTGGAATCGAAAAACACCCCATTATCATCCTGCGGGGGGAAGGCATTATCTTAGCATGAACCCGCAAGCACCTGACCGGAGGTATAGCGTTTTTTTTACCAGATGATAAATGGTATTATTTGTTCGATTTATGTTGATGGAAATAACTATGCCTCAGATAAGCCGGACAGCTTTGGTACCTTACAGTGCGGAGCAGATGTATCAGTTAGTGAATGATGTTCAGTCCTACCCCCAGTTTTTACCGGGCTGCATTGGCAGTCGTGTTCTGGAGTCGATGCCAGGGCAGATGACTGCGGCAGTGGACGTCTCGAAAGCGGGGATCAGCAAAACGTTCACCACGCGTAATCAACTGACGGATAATCAGAGCATCCTGATGCATCTGGTCGATGGGCCGTTTAAAAAACTGATTGGCGGCTGGAAGTTTACACCGTTGAGTCATGAAGCGTGTCGCATTGAATTTCAGCTTGATTTTGAGTTTACCAATAAGCTTATTGAGCTGGCGTTTGGGCGTGTCTTCAAGGAGCTGGCCTCCAACATGGTGCAGGCTTTCACCGTTCGCGCTAAAGAGGTTTACAGTGCCGGCTAAAATTGTCGTAGAGGTCGCCTATGCCTTGCCTGAGAAACAGTATCTGCAGCGTGTGACGCTGGCAGAAGGCGCGACGGTTGAAGAGGCTATCCGTGCTTCCGGGCTGCTGGAATTACGCACCGATATCGATCTTACGAAGAACAAAGTTGGTATCTATAGTCGCCCGGTAAAACTTGCCGATGCGGTTCATGATGGTGATCGGGTTGAGATTTATCGGCCATTAATTGCTGACCCGAAAGAGTTGCGGCGACAGCGCGCAGAAAAGTCAGGCAATAAGTAGCTGTGAGATGACAGCCACAATAAAAAAGGTGCTCATCGAGCACCTTTTTTGATATTTGCGAGCTTATTTATTGCTGGTCAGTGCTGGCTTGTTGTCGATGTTAGTTAACACGCCGTTGCTGTTAAAGGTCAGCGTCAGTGTTTGTTGCGTCACACCTTCGTGCCCTGGTTGCTGACGGAACACATAAAACCATGTGTTTGTGCCAAACGGATCGGACATCATTGGAGTACCCAGAGCATAAGCAACTTGTTGTTGCGTCATGCCGACACGTACTTTGGATACATCGTTAGGTGTCAGATAGTTCCCCTGGTTGATGTCAGGACGGTAAACCACTCGCTCCAGAGTGGAACAGCCTGCAGTCAACATCAGTAGTACTGCTGCGGCAGCAGTCAGCGTTTTACAGCGCATAGTGATTTGATTCCTTTTCGGGCCCGAGCAGTACGCGGCTCATATGTAATATGCCGATGATAATAGACCTTTCACCACTTTAAAACCTTTTGGTGTCGGCTCTTACGGCGATTTCGTTGTGTACTCTGACCCTGAAGGTGAAAAAAAGTTTACGCCGCCAGCAGTTCTTTCGCGTTTGCGAGGGTATTGCGCGTCACTTCGCTACCACCGAGTAAACGTGCTAACTCTTGCAGTCGTGCACGTTTGTCCAGTGGTTGCATGTGCGTCTCGGTCATTGCGCCGTCGGTTTCTTTGCTGACGAAGAAGTGTTGATGACCACATCCCGCTACTTGCGGCAAGTGGGTGACGCACATCACCTGAGTAGACTCACCAAGCTGACGCAGCAGTTTACCGACGACCGCAGCGGTTGGACCACTGATACCCACATCCACTTCATCAAAGATGAGCGCTGGGGTTTCCATCTTACGTGCCGTGATCACCTGAATAGCCAGCGCAATACGTGACAGTTCGCCACCAGAGGCCACTTTAGCAATCGGCTGCATAGGTTGCCCCGGGTTTGTGGTGACCTTAAATTCAACACGGTCAGCACCGTCCACACTTAAATGGTGCTCGTCAAACTTCACGTCGATGGCAAAAATCCCATGCGGCATGGAAAGGAGATGCATGCTTTCGGTAATGAGTTGCCCCAATTCCTGCGCATACAACTGACGCTGACCGTGCAGCGCTTTCGCTGTTTCCAGCGCCTGAAGATGATGTTTATTTACTGCCAGTGTCAGGGTTTCCAGAGAGTCAGCCTGGTCGTCAAGCTGCTGCTGTTCTTCCAGCAGAGACTGATAAAATTGCGGCAATGCTTCCGGACTAACGTGATGTTTACGGGCCAGTGAGATCTGCTTTGAAATCCGCTGCTCCAGTTCGAACAGGCGATTGGGATCTAAATCCAGACGGTCACAGTAGTGGCGCAGTTCATCGCTGGCTTCGCTAAGCTGAATTGTGGCTTCTTCCAGCATGTCGAGAATGCCAGAAAGTTTACCGTCCATATCGGCCAGTTCAGTGACCAGCTGTTTTGCCGTATACAACTGACTTTGCAAATTAACGTCTTCGCCGTCGACCATGATTGCCAGCGCATTCTGGCTGGTTGTGAGCAATTGCCCACTGTTGGCCAGACGTTTGTACTCTTCGTCTATTTGTTCAAATTCACCGGGTTGTGGATTGAATTCGTTAAGCTCTTTTAGCTGGTATTGCAGCAATTCGGCCCGGGCGGCGCGTTCCTGGCTTTGTTGTTGGTGATGCGCCAGATCGCGGCAGCTTTGATGCCACAGTTGATAACGCGCAGCCATTTCCTGAATCAGCGTGGATTCGTTCGCGTAGCCATCAAGCAGATTTTTTTGATGCTCAGACCTGGTCAGGAGCTGATGTGCGTGTTGACCATGAATTTGAATGAGCAACTGGCCGAGTTCGCGCAGTTGCGACAGGGGAACGGCGGTACCGTTGATGAAGCCGCGTGAGCGACCATCGCTACTGATTACTCGACGTAGCAAGCACTCGCGGCCCTCTTCAAGCTGATTTTCCTCGAGCCAGCGTAGCGCGGCCGGGGTATCTTTCAGAGAAAAACGGGCGCACAAATCGGCGCGCGAGGCGCCAACGCGCACCATGTCGGCATCGGCCCGTCCGCCCAGGCACAAGCCGAGCGCATCAATTGCAATGGATTTACCCGCCCCGGTTTCACCGGTGATGACGGTCATTCCGCTCTGAAAATCGATCTCGAGTTCACGAACGATAGCAAAATTGCTGATGGTCAGTTGTGCCAACATAGCTGTTTTCCTGTATGAAAAACCATAACTGTAATTACGTACAGTATAAACTGGTTTTTTATACAGTAAAGAGCCTGGCGCTAAATTAGAATAATTTTTTTGACCAGCCCAGCTTGGCGCTTAATGTATTGAAATAGCTGTAATCTTTAGGGTGAATCAGATTCAAGTGATAATCACAGCGGCGAATCAGGACATCTTCTCCTTCCTGTATAGGAAGCGCAATCTGGCTGTCGCAGCTGATCTCAAGATCGTTACGGCGATGCGAAAAACGCAGGCGAATCGTACTGCTGCTGTTGATTACCAGCGGGCGAGCCGAGAGCGTATGGGGGAACATGGGCACCAGAGTGATCGCGTCCAGCGAGGGGGTCAGAATGGGGCCGCCAGCGGAGAGCGAATAGGCCGTGGAACCCGTAGGGGTGGAGATAATCAATCCATCGGAGCGCTGAGAAAACGCAAAAATTTCGTCAATATAGACTTCGAACTCGATCATGTGCGCGACTTTGCCAGGGTGCAGAACCACTTCGTTGATGGCGGTACTGATGCGCTTCTGGCAGTTTTGTTGGCACACCTGGGCTTCAAGCAGGAAGCGTTTCTCACTGATGTAGTGGCCTTCCAGCACATCGGCTAACTGCTGCAGGGCGTTGTCAGGGTCAAGGTCTGTCAGGAATCCGAGGTTGCCGCGGTTGATGCCGATAACTTTGATGTCATAGCGCGCGAGGGTGCGTGCCGCACCGAGCATGTTGCCGTCGCCGCCGACCACCACCGCGAGGTCAGCCTGTTGACCAATCTCCGCAAGCGTGCCGGTTTGCACATTGTTGAGCTGTAATTCATGGGCGATTTGCTGCTCCACGATAACCTCATAACCTTTGGTGCATAGCCAACGGTAGAGCATTTCATGTGTGGTCAGTGCCGTGGGGTGACGTGGATGTCCCACAATGCCAATACACTTGAAATGATTATTCATTTTGTCGAGGTCCTTGTAGCGAAGATTGATGACAATGTGAGTGCTTCCCTTGAATCCCTGAATCTGATCCCCATAATAAGCGAAGTTAGCGAGATGAATGCGAAAAAAACGCGGAGAAATTCATGAGTAGTAAAGAACAGAAAACGCCTGAGGGGCAAGCCCCGGAAGAAATTATCATGGATCAGCACGAAGAAGTTGAGGCGGTTGAACCAGACGCTTCTGCTGAGCAGGTGGATCCGCGCGATGAAAAAATTGCGAATCTGGAAGCTCAGCTTGCTGAATCCCAGACGCGTGAACGTGACAGCGTGTTGCGTATCAAAGCGGAAATGGAAAACCTGCGCCGCCGTACTGAGCTGGACGTAGAAAAAGCGCACAAGTTTGCGCTGGAAAAATTCGTCAATGAGCTGCTGCCGGTAGTGGATAGCCTGGATCGTGCGCTGGAAGTGGCCGATAAAGCTAACCCGGACATGGCATCTATGGTGGAAGGTATTGAATTGACGCTGAAATCCATGCTGGATGTTGTGCGTAAATTTGGTGTTGAAGTGATTGCAGACGTCAACGTACCGTTAGATCCGAACGTGCATCAGGCGATTGCTATGGTGGAATCTGAAGATGTTACGCCGGGCAATGTACTGGGTGTGATGCAAAAAGGGTATACGCTGAACGGTCGTACCATTCGTGCTGCCATGGTCACCGTGGCAAAAGCGAAGGGCTAATCTGCCTCTCATAGTGCCGGGTAGCGGCTGACGCCTTACCCGGCCTACAATTCCTGACCTTATTCCGCCACACTTTCCCGCAGCGGTTTTACCGGCAATACCTGCACCTGTTTAATCATATTGTCCTGCACGTCGAGAATATCGATATCGTACTGACCGATACGTACGCGGGTACCCGCTATCGGGATCTCTTCCAGTGCTTCCAGGATAATGCCGTTTACCGTCCGGGCATCGTCTTCGGGGAGATGCCAGTTAAACGCCTTGTTGATTTCACGAACGTTGGCGCTACCGTCAATGATTACCGAACCGTCATTTTGCGGCGTCACTTCTTCTGCCAGGGTGGGGGACATGGAGGTCGTGAAGTCACCAACAATCTCTTCCAGAATGTCTTCAACCGTCACCAGCCCCTGAATATCGCCGTATTCGTTGACCACCAGACCGACTTTCTTTTTATTACGTTGAAATTTTACCAGCTGCGTACTGAGCGGTGTTCCTTCCGGTACGTAGTAAATTTCATCGGCGGCGCGCAGCATCGTCTCTTTGGTGAACTCTTTCTTTTCCGACATCAGTCGCCAGGCTTCACGAACCCGCAGCATGCTTATGGCATCATCCAGTGACTCACGATAGAGCACGATGCGCCCGTGCGGCGAGTGCGAAAGCTGACGCACAATCGACTTCCAGTCGTCGTTGATGTCGATCCCGATAATCTCGTTGCGCGGAACCATAATGTCGTCAACGCTGACCTTTTCCAGGTCCAGCACCGACAGCAGCATATCCTGATTGCGACGGGAAATTTGCGAGCGCGATTCGTTCACAAGGGTCCGCAGTTCATCTTTACTCAGCGAACTACTTATAACGATATCCGTTTTGATGCCCATCATTCGCATCAGCAGACGGGTAATGGTATTGAGCAGCCAGACCAGCGGCATCATCAGTATTTGCAACGGAGCAAGCAGGAAGCTGCTTGGGTAAGCGACCTTTTCCGGGTACAGCGCGGCGATGGTTTTTGGTAAGACTTCCGCGAACACCAGCACCACAAAAGTGAGCACGCCGGTGGCGATCGCTACGCCAGCATCACCGTACAGTCGCATACCGACAATCGTGCCGAGCGCCGACGCCAGAATATTCACCAGGTTATTGCCGATCAGCACCAGACTGATCAAACGGTCCGGCTTGCGCAGCAATTTTTCCACGCGTTTTGCAGGGCGATTGCCTTGTTTTGCCAGATGACGAAGGCGGTAGCGGTTCAGCGTCATCATTCCGGTTTCGGAGCCGGAAAAATAGGCTGAGATAACCACCATGATGATCAGCGTGACGATCAGCGTGGTGGTGGAAATATGTTCCAGGGGAAACTCCTTAGAGGGTTTAGCTTACAAACTGCTGCAATACACGACTGCCAAAATAGGCCATTGTCAGAATGCCCGCGCCAGCAACGTTAAACCAGACGACACGGCGTCCGCGCCAGCCTTCATGGTAATGCCCCCACAACAGGACAATATAGACAAACCATGCCACGATGGAGAGCACCGCCTTGTCGATATTTTCCATGCTGAACAGGTTATGCATGTAAAACAGACCAGTACAAAGAGTCAGCGTCAGCAGTACGACGCCAATCTGCGTGATGTGAAACATTTTGCGCTCAATGCTCATCAGCGGTGGCATTTCATTACTGAAGGCCAGCTTTTTGTTCTTTAACTGGTAGTCAATCCACGCCAGTTGTAAGGCATACAGCGCAGCAATAATGAGCGTTGCGTAAGAGAACAGCGACAATCCGATGTGTATCATCATGCCTGGCGTTGCTTCGAGGTGAGTAATGTACTCATTCGGCATGAACGTGGCGAAGGCCAGATTGATCAGCGCAAATGCGTAGACGATAGGCAACAAAAGCCAGCCGCGATTGCGTGAGGCAACAATGGTCATCACGGTGCAAATCATCAGGCTGACCAGCGAGCCAACGTTTAACAGGCTCAGGTTTTGTCCGCTGCCGTCGCCAGGCAGAATGCGGGCTTCCAGCGCGAACGCGTGACACACCAGCGCGATGACTGCGGAGAGAATGGCCATACGCCGCCAGCCGCTGTTTTTTTGCAGCAGACCAGGAACGATCAGCGCAAGGCTGATGGAATAGGCGACAAGGGCGAGCATGGCAAAAACGGGCATATTAAGTGTCGACAGTTGGCCAGTAGGAAGAGAAGCAGTATAGCGTTACGTGACCGCTGCTCCAACCGTTGCATAACAACAAAGACGGCTTCATGTTATACTGCGGCAAAATTCTGTAGATGTGTCGCGCTAGCGACCAACCGTTTCCACCCCAGGCGAGAGACAATGTTTGATAATTTAACCGATCGTTTGTCGCGCACACTGCGCAATATCAGTGGCCGTGGACGCCTTACTGAAGACAACGTTAAAGAGACGCTGCGCGAAGTGCGCATGGCGCTGCTGGAGGCTGACGTTGCGCTGCCGGTAGTGCGTGAGTTTATCAATCGCGTAAAAGAGAAAGCGGTTGGTCATGAAGTTAACAAGAGCCTGACGCCAGGGCAGGAGTTCGTCAAGATTGTCCGTAACGAACTGGTTGCGGCAATGGGCGAAGAAAACCAGACGTTGAATCTGGCTGCACAGCCACCAGCTGTCGTGCTGATGGCGGGTTTGCAGGGTGCAGGTAAAACGACCAGCGTCGGTAAGCTGGGTAAATTCCTGCGCGAGAAGCACAAGAAGAAAGTGCTGGTTGTCTCTGCCGACGTCTATCGCCCGGCGGCGATCAAACAGCTGGAAACGTTAGCTGAGCAAGTTGGCGTCGATTTCTTCCCATCTGACGTAGGTCAGAAGCCGGTTGATATCGTTAATGCGGCGCTGAAAGAAGCGAAGCTGAAATTCTACGACGTGCTGCTGGTGGATACCGCCGGTCGTTTGCACGTTGATGAAGCGATGATGGACGAAATCAAACAGGTACACGCCGCGATTAATCCGGTTGAGACCCTGTTTGTGGTTGACGCCATGACCGGTCAGGATGCCGCCAATACGGCAAAAGCGTTTAACGAAGCGCTGCCGTTAACGGGTGTGATACTGACGAAAGTGGACGGTGACGCCCGCGGCGGTGCAGCGCTCTCTATTCGCCATATTACCGGTAAGCCCGTTAAGTTCCTCGGCGTCGGCGAGAAAACTGAAGCGCTGGAGCCGTTCCATCCGGACCGTATCGCTTCCCGAATTCTCGGCATGGGCGATGTGCTGTCGCTGATCGAAGATATCGAAAGCAAAGTTGACCGCGCGCAGGCTGAGAAACTGGCCAGCAAGCTGAAAAAAGGCGACGGCTTCGATCTGAACGACTTCCTTGAGCAACTGCGTCAGATGAAAAACATGGGCGGAATGGCGAGCCTGATGGGCAAGCTGCCGGGCATGGGGCAGATTCCTGACAACGTCAAATCGCAGATGGATGACAAAGTGCTGGTGCGTATGGAGGCTATCATCAACTCGATGACCCTGAAAGAGCGCGCCAAGCCGGAAATCATCAAAGGTTCCCGTAAACGTCGTATCGCAGCCGGTTGCGGCATGCAGGTACAGGACGTTAACCGTCTTCTGAAACAGTTCGACGACATGCAGCGCATGATGAAGAAAATGAAGAAAGGCGGTATGGCGAAAATGATGCGTGGTATGAAAGGGATGATGCCCCCCGGGTTCCCTGGCCGCTAAAAACAAGGGAATAAGGCTATCTTGTTTACCATTTTAGCCCCGGGGTGTGCTCAAAATGCTCACGTACTGCATGTACGCTCCGCTTTTTGCGCGCACGCCGGAACTAAACTGGCTGCACCGATATACGCCTTATATCCCTTGTTTGGCATATGTGAAGCATATGCTGATTGCAATTTCCCCAGAAATGAGTAAAATTTTCGGGCTTTTAATATGACACCCGGGCCCCGTCCCTCGATGGGGCCCGGGTGTTCTATTCACACAAGAGGATGTTATGGTAACTATTCGTTTAGCTCGTCACGGCGCTAAAAAGCGTCCGTTCTACCAGGTTGTTGTTACTGACAGCCGTAATGCACGTAACGGTCGCTTCATCGAGCGCGTTGGCTTCTTTAACCCAATCGCTAGCGAAAAAGAAGAAGGCACTCGCCTGGATCTGGATCGCATCGCTCACTGGGTTGGCCAGGGCGCGACTATTTCTGATCGCGTAGCTACGCTGATCAAAGAAGCAAACAAAGCAGCTTAATCTGTCACGGTGGTCATGATGAGCAAGCAACTCGCCGCACAAGTCCCTGTTGAACCCATTGTTCTGGGGAAAATGGGTTCTTCTTACGGTATCCGTGGTTGGCTCAGAGTGTTTTCTTCCACTGAAGACGCCGAAAGCATTTTTGACTATCAGCCCTGGTTTATCCAGAAGGCGGGTCAGTGGCAGCAAGTACAGCTGGAAAGCTGGAAGCACCACAATCAGGATCTGATCATCAAGCTGAAAGGCGTTGACGATCGTGATACTGCGAATCTGCTGACCAATTGCGAAATTGTCGTGGATTCTTCGCAGTTGCCTGCGCTCGAAGAGGGAACCTACTACTGGAAAGACCTGATGGGCTGCCAGGTAGTGACCACTGAAGGCTACGATCTCGGTAAAATCGTCGATATGATGGAAACCGGATCAAATGACGTCATCGTCATTAAGGCAAACCTGAAAGATGCGTTTGGTATCAAGGAACGTCTCGTACCGTTCCTCGATGGGCAGGTTATCAAGAAAGTCGATCTCACTACTCGTACTATCGAAGTAGATTGGGATCCTGGTTTTTAAACCACCGGATAAACGGTAAAAGACGGCGCTATGTGGATTGGCATAATTAGCCTGTTTCCTGAAATGTTCCGCGCAATTACCGATTACGGGGTAACTGGCCGGGCAGTAAAAAATGGCCTGCTGAGCATCCAGAGCTGGAGTCCTCGGGACTTCACGCATGACCGGCACCGTACCGTGGACGATCGTCCTTACGGCGGCGGACCGGGGATGTTAATGATGGTGCAACCCTTGCGGGATGCTATTCATGCAGCAAAAAGCGCGGCGGGTGAAGGCGCAAAGGTGATTTATCTGTCACCTCAGGGACGCAAGCTTGATCAAGCGGGCGTTAGCGAACTGGCAACGAATCAAAAACTGATTCTGGTGTGTGGTCGCTACGAAGGCATAGATGAGCGCGTGATCCAAACCGAAATTGACGAAGAATGGTCAATCGGCGATTACGTTCTCAGTGGTGGTGAGTTACCAGCAATGACGCTGATCGACTCCGTTTCCCGGTTCATTCCGGGGGTTCTGGGTCATGAAGCTTCGGCAACGGAAGATTCTTTTGCCGATGGATTGCTGGACTGTCCACACTATACCCGACCTGAAGTGTTAGAGACGATGGAAGTACCGGCGGTGTTACTGTCGGGGAACCATGCTGAGATACGTCGCTGGCGTTTGAAGCAGTCGCTGGGCCGTACCTGGCTTAGAAGACCTGAACTTCTGGAAAACCTGGCTCTGACTGAAGAGCAAGCAAGGTTGCTGGCGGAGTTCAAAACGGAACACGCACAACAGCAACATAAACATGATGGGCATGCGTAACACGCTCCCGATATATCAGTTTACCCAGGATAAGAGATTAAATTATGAGCAACATTATTAAGCAACTTGAACAAGAGCAGATGAAGCAGGACGTACCTTCCTTCCGTCCGGGTGATACCGTGGAAGTGAAAGTATGGGTTGTTGAAGGTTCCAAAAAACGTCTGCAGGCATTTGAGGGCGTGGTTATCGCTATCCGTAACCGCGGTCTGCACTCTGCATTCACTGTTCGTAAAATTTCCAACGGCGAAGGCGTTGAGCGTGTCTTCCAGACTCACTCTCCGGTAGTTGACAGCATCTCTGTCAAACGTCGTGGTGCTGTTCGTCAAGCTAAACTGTACTACCTGCGTGAGCGTACTGGTAAGTCTGCTCGTATCAAAGAGCGTCTTAACTAAGATATCGCTCAGGCGACATCCTGTTAAAAAGGGCTGGCCAATTGGCTGGCCCTTTTTTTATGACTGATTGGTTCATTTTGTTAACTTTTTTGTCATGTATCATTTACAATGCCTCCGTCGTCGCAGGAGGAACCGTGGATATCGGGACATTTCGCCAGTCAGGTCATCAATACAACGCGGCATGGCTCGCGCTGTTCGCGATCCTGCTGGTTGTTGTCGCGCCGCTGATCTCGGTTTCTCTGCAAAAAGACCCCATGAGTGCAATGCCGGGCATGTATCATGAGATGAGCATGATGGCTGAACCCGATGAGCATCATCAACAGTCTGCGCCCGCAACGATGCCCGTCGACCATGGAGAAGCGTGCGGCTATTGTGTCTTGTTCGCGCATGTTCCTGGGTTGATTCTGGCGATTGTGCTTCTGCTATGCGCAATATTGCTCCGGCAGAAAAGTGCGCCCCCGCGACCGATTGTTAAACACTGGCATTTCTTTCCCTGGCTTCTCCCCAATACGCGCGCGCCGCCGCGCAGGTCTGCTATTTCCTGATTCTTACAATAAGTCTGTGCGCGAAAGCGTCACGGCACTCTTTTGCTTGTTCTGAGGAAAAGTATGACCACCTGCACTTCACGCGCGGCATGGATTACCCTGCTGCGACGTCTTCATTTCTATATTGGTCTGTTCGTCGGGCCATTTATTTTCGTGGCGGCCTTAACAGGGACGCTGTATGTGGCGACGCCACAGCTGGAGGAGGCGCTCTATTCGCAAGCGCTGCAAGGCAGTGTTCAGGGTGAGACGCAGCCGCTGGCGGCCCAAATCGCCATCGCTGAACAGGTAACCGGCGGACATTTGCGATTGCATGCTGTGCGTCCGGCTCTGGAAGCGGGGCAAACGACACGCGTCATGTTTGCCGACCCTGTATTGAATGCGTCGGAGAACCGGGCAATTTTTATTGATCCGGTTACGCTGGCGGTAACAGGCGATATGACGGTCTATGGCACCAGCGGTATTTTACCGCTGCGACAATGGATCGACTATGCGCACCGCTCTTTGCTGCTCGGCGATGTTGGGCGAATTTATAGCGAGCTGGCCGCCTCCTGGATGTGGGTGGCGGCGCTGGGCGGCATTACGCTTTGGTATTTTACCCGTCCTAAACGTCGGCTGAAAAACCGCGAACAGAGTCATCGCCGTCTACATGTCACGCTGGGATGGATTTTGCTCGTGGGGATGCTGCTTTTCTCGGCAACCGGCCTGACATGGTCGCAGTGGGCTGGCGGCAATGTGGATAAAATGCGGGCCACTTTTGGCTGGCTAACACCGCAGGTTAACACACAACGGGATGGCGTTATGCCAGTGCAGGATGAACATGCTGGTCATCATGGGCACTCTGTGGGAATGGAGATGCCTGCAAAAAGCGTTGATGCAAACGCGTTTGATGCAGTGTTGCATGTTGCGCAGGTGTCAGGAATCGATGCCAGCCGACTGGAGATCCGACCGCCAAAGGACGCGCAGCATGGCTGGACGGTGACGGAAATCGATCGCCGTTGGCCAACTCAGGTTGATGCTGTCTCTGTGGATCCGCAAACCCTGCACGTTATCGATCGTACGCATTTTTCTGATTTCCCGCTCATGGCGAAACTGACGCGCTGGGGTGTGGATTTTCATATGGGGATACTGTTTGGCGTGTTAAACCAAGTCGCGTTGATCGCGTTCGGGGTTGGGCTATGTCTGATGATTGTGATCGGCTATCGACTGTGGTGGAACCGTCGCCCGGCACGCTCGGAGGTTAATCCCGTTCAGACGCTTGCTCAGGGGATTCTTGCGATCAACTGGCAAGGAAGGGTCGGCCTGGCGGTTCTGGCTGCCGCGCTGGGGGTAGTGATGCCAGTGTTGGGAGTCAGTCTCTTGCTGT
The DNA here is from genome assembly GCF_059421685.1 of Citrobacter sp. GW821-FHT02E08. Lineage (NCBI taxonomy): Bacteria > Pseudomonadati > Pseudomonadota > Gammaproteobacteria > Enterobacterales > Enterobacteriaceae > Citrobacter > Citrobacter sp. GW821-FHT02E08. The sequence goes on from NZ_JBWKVL010000025.1 coordinate 14,291, forward strand.
TTATGGTTGTTGACTGGCTGCGCTGGTTCAGTGCTTCTCGTGCTCTCCAGGCGCAGTCAGCCGACTAATGATTAAGGCGTGCTGATAACGACGGCGACGCGGCGGTTTTCAGCACGGCCTTTTGCCGTTTGATTACTGGCGACCGGGTATTTTTTGCCTAAACCCTGCGTCGTCAGATTCGTTCGCGGAACGTTCGCACCTTGAGCCCAGGCATCTGCCACCACATTTGCACGCTTGAGTGATAACGCTTCGTTGTAGCTGTCTTCGCCGTAGTTATCTGTGTGACCGTCCAGGCGGGCATGGTTCAGTCCGGTAGACGATAATCGGGAAGCCATACTTTGGATCTGCTTCTGGCTTTCAGGGCGCAGTTTGTAGTCATTTTTATCAAACAGGATGGTATCGGAAAGTCCCAAAGACCAGTCTCCGGCGGATTCGGTAAATCCGTATGACTTCATCGCTGCAATCTGTTCGGGGGTAAATTTGCCCTGCGGCTGTGCCTGACAACCCGTCAAAATCAAGGTGGCCAGAATAAGTGGAGAAAAAAGACGCTTCATCATGTGTGTAATTCCTTATTATTTAATCCAGCGTGCAGAACGCTGATGTTTAGCCTGATACATATTACGATCGGCCAATTCTTGTAATTTTTCAGCGGTCGCATTTTCCCACGTCAGGGCGAAACCAATACTCAGCGTCATGTTCGCTAGATGCCCATTAAGCAGATCAAAAGGCCGGTTAAACTCTTGCGAAAGCGCGGCGCAAATGCGCTGGACTTCATATTCTGAATGAACGCCATAAAGTACCATGGCAAATTCGTCCCCGCCGAGGCGGTAAGGGTGATGGCGTTTACCGCCAAATTCCGCCAGCCTTTTCGCCACTTCAATTAAAACGCGGTCGCCAGCTGCGTGACCCCAGGTGTCATTAATTAATTTAAAGTTATCACCATCCAGGAATAACAATGCCGAGCTGCTACGGGCGGAATTATCGTTCATCAACGCGTTAATGCTGCTGCGAAATGCAGCCCGATTTGCAAGACCGGTCAATGGATCGTGCAGTGCAGTACGCAACAACTGGGCATTTTTAGCCTGCAGTCGTAATTGCCACTCTTCCATCTCATCCAGCAGACTATTGAAATCCTGCGCAAATAGATGAAACTCTTCAATGCGCTCCTCGGAAACCCGGCGTGAGAAATTACGATTAGTGCGCACGTCGTGTACCACGTCCGTGATATTTTGCAGTGCGTCAACCACGCCATTGTGCAAATAGCGAGTGAGAAGAATCGCAATGCCTGTCGCCAGTAAAATACACCCGGTAAGGACCGCCAAAGACAACCAGATAAAATGGCTGATGAGGCTGTCACGGGCGGTCAGGCGAACTTCACCGATCACATTGCCGTTATGCCAGACCGGTTGAGTGACCGGTAGCGGAAACAGCCAGTGGTTGACTAAGCTACTCAGCTTGTCGTCGGTGGCTCTGGCATCATAATGCCAGGTTGCGAGCAATTTCTGATTTTTATCGCGGACTTCTGCCGCTGAAAATTGGCCTTGTCGCCCCAACGCCGCCAGCGTTTCTGCCGCAGCAGTCCCATCAGAAAACACCAGCGCAGCCTCAAGGCTGTGGGTCATTGTGGCGGCGGTCAAATCCAGATTTTTTTGCGCATACTGTTTCAGCGTCAAAACAGACGCCACGCATAACAGCAACCAGATCAGGGTCATCGTCACCACGACGCTAATCATACTGATGCGTCGTAATGTCCGTTTGAACGTCGGCCGCGTGATTGGGGAGAGATTCTTACCCATGCTTTTGATTCCGTGCAAGCATCAATACGTCCGGATTTACTCTGACGCCACTGCGCGAGAGTGCATCCAGATTAACGGAGAATCTGACTTCATCATTGTTAATAATCAAACAAAAAGCGCTGCCGATAATACACTTGGGATTTTGTTCTGCAATTAATAACAATGCCTTAGACGGATATTTATTCGTTAATTCCACCTGATAGGTAGGGGATTCATTTCCGAAATAAAAACCATCGCAACGCGCGGTCAGTGCTTCCTGTTCCGAGCGGATGATAACTGGCTGGTAGGGTAATGGCCCCGAATGACTATCTCCAAGTGCACTGGTGAAACGAGACGAGGAGAAAATACACAACCTTGGTGGTTCTGATAACGAAGGCCAGCGTGTATAGCTGACGATGCCAGAAACTATCGAACGCACAGATTTGGCTTCGTCGGTCATGCTCGCAGCGTAAAGTGGCAATCCCGCCATTAAAAGAGTTAGCAGTAATATGAGTCGGTGAGAAAATATCATAGACAGGTCCTCACCAGCATCAGCTGTAAAGCATTTAAATACATCCGTGATTGTTTACAACAAAATAACATTATTTTGCCTGAGAGTCATTACACCCTACAGATTAATAGATGTCTCTTAAGGTAAATCTCATGCGAGTATTTATTCGTAAGGTTTTTATTAATTGAGCCGTATTGCGCTTGCCCCTTCGTCGGCACCTTTTTGCCAGGCGCTGCGTATCTCGCTGACATTTTCTACGGTATCGCAGCTGGCGGGGAATGTTTTCCCTGCCAGGCCTCTGGCATACGCTAAATCTTGCTGGCAGGTTTTTCGCTGGCCTTCCGCATAGCCTTTAAGGTATTGCGCCCGGTCGACTTCCGGGTCATTAAAGGTATCGGCAAGCATGTCGTTATCTTTAACGGCATATCCTGCAATGGCATCTTCAATACCGGCATCGTACCAGTCAGTACCGGTCCAGGTAGGGGAGAACGTATAAGGATCTATCTGACATCCGCTGAGAAGTATTATGAGTAGTGCGCCTGTGAATCGCTTCATTGCCGGTTCTCCTGTGTTTTTCAAAGCATAGCGGATTAATAAATACCGGAGTGTAAATTTATAATTACATAAAGATGCTTACTGGCTGCACTAAAGTTGATGCCTGTAAAATAAAATTTACGGAATGTGGATTGAAATCTTTACCTGTTGTGGTATCGTTACGCCATCCTCACTGAGGAAAACTATCGCAAACGAGCTAAACAGGATCACCATCATGCAAAAAGACGCGCTGAACAACGTACACATCACTGACGAACAGGTACTGATGACGCCAGAACAACTGAAAGCGGAATTCCCGCTGAGTTTGTCACAAGAGGCGCAAATCGCCCAGTCACGTAAAATCATCTCTGACATTATCGCCGGTCGCGATCCTCGTCTGCTGGTGGTGTGTGGGCCGTGTTCTATTCATGATCCTGAAACTGCGCTGGAATATGCTCGTCGATTTAAAGCCCTTGCCGAAGAGGTCAGCGATAGCCTCTACCTGGTGATGCGCGTCTATTTTGAAAAACCCCGGACTACCGTTGGCTGGAAAGGGTTGATTAATGATCCTCATATGGATGGCTCTTTTGATGTGGAAGCCGGATTGAAAATTGCGCGTCAGCTGCTGGTTGACCTGGTCAATCTGGGACTGCCGTTGGCAACAGAGGCATTGGATCCTAACAGCCCGCAATACCTGGGCGATCTGTTCAGCTGGTCCGCTATTGGCGCTCGTACCACTGAATCGCAAACTCACCGCGAAATGGCATCGGGTCTTTCCATGCCGGTTGGGTTTAAAAATGGGACGGATGGCAGCCTGGCGACAGCGATCAATGCGATGCGTGCCGCAGCACAGTCTCACCGTTTCGTTGGGATCAATCAGGCGGGCCAGGTCGCGCTGTTGCAGACTCAGGGGAATCCTGATGGCCATGTGATACTGCGCGGCGGCAAAGCACCTAACTACAGCCCTGCCGATGTCGCACAATGCGAAAAAGAGATGGAACAGGCAGGACTGCATCCTTCTCTGATGGTAGATTGCAGCCATGGTAATTCAAATAAAGATTACCGCCGTCAGCCTGCCGTGGCTGAGTCTGTGGTTGCGCAGATTAAAGATGGAAATCGCTCAATCATTGGCTTAATGATTGAAAGCAACATTCACGAAGGCAATCAGTCTTCTGAGCAGCCGCGCAACGATATGAAATACGGTGTGTCTGTGACAGATGCGTGTATTAGTTGGGAAGCCACCGACGCACTGCTGCGTGAAATTCGTGGAAATCTGAACGGTCATCTGGCGGCGCGTGTAGCATAAGAGGCTTGTTATGGTTGCTGAGTTGACCGCATTACGCGATCAAATAGATGAAGTGGACAAGGCGCTGCTGGATTTGCTGGCGCGCCGTCTGGAATTAGTGGCTGAAGTCGGTGAAGTCAAAAGCCGCTTTGGACTGCCGATTTACGTACCTGAACGTGAGGCCACGATGCTGGCTTCACGCCGTGCTGAGGCTCAGGCGATGGGGGTTCCACCCGATCTCATCGAAGATGTGCTGCGCCGGGTCATGCGTGAGTCTTATTCCAGTGAGAATGACAAAGGGTTTAAGACCCTTTGCCCTTCTCTGCGTCCGGTGGTTATCGTCGGTGGTGCCGGTCAAATGGGGCAACTGTTCGAGAAAATGCTCACGCTTTCAGGATATCAGGTACGCATTCTTGAGCAGCAGGACTGGGATCGCGCCGAGGAGATTGTTGCCGATGCCGGGATGGTGATTGTCAGTGTGCCAATCCACGTGACTGAGCAGGTGATTGCAAAATTACCGCGTTTACCGTCTGATTGCATTCTGGTCGATCTGGCATCGGTGAAAAACGGTCCTTTGCAGGCGATGCTGGCGGCGCATGCCGGACCGGTTCTTGGTCTGCATCCGATGTTTGGTCCGGACAGCGGCAGCCTGGCGAAGCAGGTGGTGGTCTGGTGCGATGGTCGTCAGCCGGAGGCCTATCAGTGGTTCCTGGAGCAAATTCAGGTCTGGGGAGCACGCCTGCACCGCATCAGCGCTGTCGAACACGATCAAAATATGGCGTTTATTCAGGCCCTTCGCCATTTTGCTACCTTCGCTTACGGGCTGCATCTGGCAGAGGAAAATGTCCAGCTTGAACAGTTGCTGGCGCTTTCTTCACCTATTTATCGCCTTGAACTGGCGATGGTAGGACGCCTGTTCGCCCAGGATCCGCAACTGTATGCCGATATTATTATGTCGTCAGAAAGCAACCTTGCGTTGATCAAGCGTTACTACAAGCGTTTTGGTGAAGCCATCGAGTTGCTGGAGCAGGGGGATAAACAGGCTTTTATTGACAGCTTCCGCAAGGTCGAACACTGGTTTGGTGATTACGCCAAACGCTTCCAGAATGAAAGTCGTACGCTGCTACGTCAGGCGAATGATAGCCGTCAGTAAGTAAGATGCCTGATGGCAACGCTGGCGCGTCTTATCAGGCCTACAAAAATTGCATGAATTGTAGGCCGGATAAGCGCAGCGCCATCCGGCAAACTGACTTTTGTTTCAGGTCGGATCCACCGGCACCACGTTCTCGCTGGGATAACACCCCAGGACCTTCATGGAACGGGTGATCTCTCCCAACTCCTTCAGCGCTTTCTGCATCTCCGGTAATTCCAGGTTAGCCTGGATGTCGAGGTAAAACATCTCTTCCCACGGATTACCGTGGATCGGACGCGATTCCAGTCTGGTCATAATCAGATTGTGGTTGCGCAGCACCAACAGTGCTTCAACCAGCGCCCCCGCCTGTTGGCCAGTTGCCATTAACAGCGTCGTTTTTGCCGGAACCTGATCAGAAACGTTGATTGCTTTGCGCGCCAGAACGACGAAGCGGGTAATATTTTGCGTCTGGTTCGCTTCAATACGCTCAAGGACCTGCAAACCGTGTAATACGCCGCCAGCCTCACTTCCCAGCGCGGCTACGTGTGGAGAGTTCGCCTGTGCCACTTTTTCCATCGCTGCAGACGTGCTTTCGGTGTATTCGATTTTCCAGTGTGGGTGACGGCTCAGGAACTTGCTGCACTGCTGGAACGGTTGCGGGTGGCTGTATACCGTTTCGATGGTATTCAAATCGGTCGTGCCAGAAACCAGCACACAGTGGTCGATAGTGATGGTCATCTCGCCGACGATGGACAGCGTCGTGTGCTGCAGAAGATCGTAAACGTCGTTAATGGCGCCGGAACTGGTGTTTTCAATCGGCACGACGGCGTAGTCTGCTTGTCCGGTTTCAACCTGATTAAAGATATCGGCAAATTTTGCACAACCGCTTTCGATAAACTGCTCAAAGTGGCGGGCGGCATATTGACGGGCGGCGAGATGAGAGTAGGAACCTTTGGGCCCAAGGAAAGCCACACGCGCAGAGTGGGGGTTAATCTTATTCAGATGTTGCTGCAGCAGGGCCTGTTGGGTAAGAACGGAGTCTTCAATAATGAGCTGAAACAGGCGGGTGATATAGTGTGCATCAAGATGATGCGCTTTGCCGAGCGTGATTAATCTGTCCAGCAAATCACGTTCACGATCGATATCGCGCACCGGGCGATGAGAGAGCAGTTTGGCTTTGCCCACTTCAACCGCCAACTCACGACGCTCGGCCAGTAAGGCCAGCAATTTTTCATCCAGCGAGCTGATCTTCTCTCGCAGTACCAGTAACGGGTTTTCCGATGTCATAGTGTTGCCTTTCTTGTTATCAATAAAAAAGGCCCCCCGGTTTGGGAGGCCTTGTTGTTCGTCTTCGCATTCTTTTTCACACGACGAAACGCCTCCCATTCAGGGGAAGGTAAAAAAGAATGCGAAGAAGAACGGTGTTGGTTTCATGTCATTTTCCTTTGGTGACAAGAGTAAAGTACCCGCACTGTTTTAACCCTGTCAACAAAAAACGCGCCCGAAGGCGCGTTGGCGATACACTCAATGTAAGGGACTACTCTTCTTCTGCTTCGACGAAGTTGGCGTCTTTTACTGAAGTTGTTGCACGACGGGCTTCGCCTTTGTGCTGCACTTTATTGAGCTGCCGTTCCAGCTTGTTGATCAAATCATTAATGGCGGTGTACATATCTTCGTGTTTTGCGCTGGCGACCAGATGTCCGTTCGGTGTATTGATGGTGGCATCAGCAGTGAAACCCTGTGGCTCCTTAGACAGAATGATATGTGGATTAATTAGGTGAGTTTGCCATTTATCCAGTTTGGAGAGACGGTCTGCGACATGCTGGCGAATTGCCGGAGTAATTTCCATTTGTTTACTGGTAATGTTCATTGTCATAAATTTTACCTCTTGTCTTTCCCGTCTTGGTGAACCCAGCATACCGTTCCTAATGTCAAAATGTGTGATTTAAATCACATTTTTTTGTCACTTTTTGTCAGGGATATCTTTTTGTGAGGCATCGCAGGAACAGGGGATCTTTTACTTGAGGAATACCTGAAAGCAGGCCATATTTGATAGGATGCGTTGCAGCTAAACCGCTTCAGTTGCGGCGTTTACGGATAAAAAAACGGCAGCCATTGGGCTGCCGTTTTGTTTTGCATTCGGAGATGAATCAGGTGTTGCTGCTGTTAGCGGCAATAATTTTCGCCACTTTGTCAGCCTGAGCATTCATCTGCAACTGACGATAGGCATTTTCCATCAGCGGCAAAGCATCACGCGTTGCCTGGGTATCCGGGTAGTCGCGCATCATTCCCTCTACGCGGTTCACGACGGCAATCCATGCGCCACGCGCGGTGTAATAATCGGCAACAGAGTATTCGTATTTCGCCAGACGATCTTTCAGGAACACCAGACGCTTGGTGGCATCGGTTGTGTATTGGCTGTTCGGATAGCCACGCACGAGTTTGGAGAAATCGTTGAACGCAGCTCGGGCGTGTTGTGGATCGCGATCGCTGCGATCAACACCAAAGAATCCTTGCAGCGCACTGTCATCCAGCGCCATATTGGTCAGGCCGCGCATATACATGACATAATCAATATTTGGGTGCGTTGGGTTAAGACGGATAAAACGATCGATAGCAGCCTGAGCCAATGGCAGATCGGCGTTTTTGTAGTAGGCGTAGATGAGATCCAACTGCACCTGCTGGGAATACGGTCCAAATGGATAACGGTTATCCAACGCTTCCAATTGCGTTATTGCCTGTTTCCAGTTACCGTCCTGCAGCTTTTGCTGAGCAGTCGCGTAGATTTCATTAGGCGGATTATCGGGCACCTCTTCCGTTGAACCAGAGCAACCCGCCAAAAACAGGCTCAACGTGGCTGCTGCCACCAGATATTTCATGCGCGTCATGACGTTTTGACTTTCCTCAAAATGTAATACGGGAGATTCTCTGTTCCTGCTCCCGGTTAAGACCAGCTACAATAGCACACTATATTAAACGGCAAAGCCGTAAAACCCAACGTTAAACGAAGAAGCAGTTTATGGCACAACGAGTAGAACTCACCGCAACAGTCTCCGAAAATCAGCTCGGTCAACGCTTAGATCAGGCTTTGGCCGAATTGTTCCCTGATTATTCGCGTTCACGCATAAAAGAATGGATCCTCGACCAGCGAGTGCTGGTAAATGGGCATCTTTGCGATAAACCGAAAGAAAAAGTATTGGGCGGAGAACGTGTCTCCATCAATGCTGAAATTGACGAAGAAATTCGTTTTGAAGCGCAAGATATCCCGTTGGATATCGTCTATGAAGATGACGACATTCTTGTCATCAACAAACCACGCGACTTCGTGGTGCATCCTGGTGCAGGTAATCCTGATGGCACGGTACTGAATGCGTTACTGCATTACTACCCGCCAATCGCGGATGTCCCGCGTGCGGGGATTGTGCACCGTCTGGATAAAGACACCACCGGATTAATGGTTGTCGCAAAAACTGTCCCGGCGCAAACGCGTCTGGTGGAGTCATTGCAGCTGCGTGAAATCACGCGTGAGTACGAAGCCGTGGCGATTGGTCATATGACTGCGGGTGGTACAGTAGAAGAACCGATCAGCCGTCATCCAACCAAACGTACGCATATGTCTGTGCATCCAATGGGTAAACCGGCGGTGACTCACTACCGTATTATGGAACACTTCCGTGTGCACACGCGTCTGCGGCTGCGTCTGGAAACCGGACGTACGCACCAGATCCGCGTGCACATGGCGCATATTACCCATCCGCTGGTGGGCGATCAGGTTTATGGCGGCCGTCCGCGTCCACCGAAAGGGGCATCGGACGAATTTATTTCTACGCTGCGTAAGTTCGATCGCCAGGCGCTGCATGCCACCATGCTGCGTCTTTATCATCCGATCTCCGGTATCGAAATGGAGTGGCATGCGCCTATCCCGCAGGATATGGTCAAACTCATTGAAGTCATGCGCGCTGATTTTGAAGAACATAAGGATGATGTTGCCTGGTTATGAGTAAGCTAATTGTCCCGCAGTGGCCACTGCCGAAAGGCGTTGCGGCCTGCAGTTCTACACGTATTGGGGGTGTCAGTTTGCCTCCTTACCATTCGCTGAATCTGGGTGCCCACTGTGGCGATAACCTGGAACATGTCGAAGAGAACCGAAAACGGCTGTTTACTGCGGGCAATCTGCCTTCGAAACCGGTTTGGCTGGAGCAAGTGCACGGTAAGGATGTGCTGAAACTGACGGGTGCGCCCTATGATTCTAAAAGGGCGGATGCGTCGTACAGCAACACGCCAGGCACCGTTTGCGCGGTGATGACGGCGGATTGCCTGCCCGTGCTATTTTGTAATCTCGCCGGAACGGAAGTGGCGGCAGCCCACGCGGGGTGGCGCGGATTGTGTGAAGGCGTACTGGAAGAAACCGTTGCCTGCTTTGCTGATAAACCGGCAAACATTATGGCCTGGTTAGGTCCAGCCATCGGCCCTGCGGCTTTTGAAGTCGGGCCAGAAGTTCGTGACGCGTTTATGGCGAAAGATGCAAAGGCGCAGGCTGCCTTTTTGCCACGCGGAGAAAAATATCTGGCGGACATTTATCAGCTTGCACGTCAGCGCCTGACAAACGTCGGGATCACCCACATTTATGGTGGCGACCGCTGCACATATAGTGAAAGTGAGACATTCTTCTCTTATCGCCGCGACAAGACCACTGGTCGGATGGCAAGTTTTATTTGGCTGATATAACCTAAAGAATCAAGACGATCCGGAACGCGCCGTTTTCTTTTCACATAATTCAGGTCATTCACCTTGAATAATTGAGGGATGACCTCATTTAATCTCCAGTAGCAATTTTGACCTGTTATGGGAGGAGTTATGCGTCTGGATCGTCTTACTAATAAATTCCAGCTTGCTCTCGCCGATGCCCAGTCACTTGCATTGGGGCACGACAACCAATTCATCGAACCTCTTCATCTAATGAGCGCCTTGCTGAATCAGGAAGGGGGTTCGGTTCGTCCTTTGTTAACGTCTGCTGGCATCAATGCTGGCCAGTTACGCACAGCGATTGATCAAGCGCTAAGCCGTCTACCGCAAGTGGAAGGGACCGGCGGCGACGTGCAACCGTCTCAGGAGCTGGTGCGTGTACTGAATCTTTGCGACAAGCTGGCGCAAAAACGTGGGGACAACTTTATTTCGTCGGAACTGTTCGTTCTGGCGGCGCTTGAGTCTCGCGGTACGCTAACCGACTTGTTGAAGTCGGCTGGGGCGACAACCGCCAATATCACTCAGGCAATTGAACAAATGCGCGGAGGTGAAAGCGTGAACGATCAAGGGGCTGAAGACCAACGCCAGGCCTTGAAAAAATACACCGTCGATCTGACCGAGCGTGCCGAACAGGGCAAACTCGATCCGGTTATTGGTCGTGATGAAGAAATTCGTCGTACCATTCAGGTACTGCAACGCCGTACCAAAAACAACCCGGTACTCATCGGTGAACCCGGTGTGGGTAAAACTGCGATTGTTGAAGGACTGGCACAGCGCATCATTAATGGTGAAGTCCCTGAAGGGCTAAAAGGCCGTCGCGTACTGGCGCTGGACATGGGGGCGCTGGTGGCCGGGGCAAAATACCGCGGTGAGTTTGAAGAGCGCCTGAAAGGGGTACTCAACGATCTCTCAAAACAGGAAGGCAACGTCATCCTGTTTATCGACGAATTGCACACCATGGTCGGGGCGGGGAAAGCGGACGGCGCGATGGATGCCGGGAACATGCTGAAACCGGCCCTGGCGCGTGGTGAACTGCACTGCGTGGGCGCGACGACGCTGGATGAGTATCGCCAGTACATCGAAAAAGATGCTGCGCTGGAACGTCGTTTCCAGAAAGTGTTTGTTGCCGAACCGTCAGTGGAAGATACCATCGCGATTCTGCGTGGCCTGAAAGAACGTTATGAGCTGCATCACCATGTGCAGATAACCGACCCGGCCATTGTGGCGGCGGCAACACTGTCGCATCGTTATATTTCGGATCGTCAACTGCCGGATAAAGCTATCGACCTTATCGATGAGGCTGCCTCCAGCATTCGTATGCAGATTGATTCCAAGCCGGAAGAGCTGGACAGACTCGATCGCCGTATCATCCAGTTAAAGCTGGAACAGCAGGCGTTGATGAAAGAGTCTGATGAGGCGAGCAAAAAACGCCTCGATATGCTTAACGAAGAACTGGACGACAAAGAACGTCAGTATTCGGCGCTGGAAGAAGAGTGGAAAGCCGAGAAAGCATCACTCTCCGGAACACAAACCATCAAAGCCGAACTGGAACAGGCGAAAATCGCCATTGAACAGGCGCGTCGTGTTGGCGATCTGGCGCGGATGTCTGAACTGCAGTACGGCAAAATACCAGAACTGGAAAAACAGCTGGAAGCAGCCACTCAGTCTGAAGGTAAAACCATGCGCCTGTTACGTAATAAAGTGACAGATGCAGAAATTGCCGAAGTGCTGGCGCGCTGGACGGGTATCCCGGTTGCCAGAATGCTCGAAGGCGAACGTGAGAAACTGCTGCGTATGGAGCAGGATCTGCATAACCGCGTAATTGGTCAAAATGAAGCGGTTGAGGCGGTATCGAACGCGATTCGTCGTAGCCGTGCGGGTCTGGCTGACCCTAACCGTCCGATTGGTTCGTTCCTGTTCCTTGGGCCGACCGGTGTTGGTAAAACCGAACTGTGTAAAGCGCTGGCTAACTTTATGTTCGACAGCGACGACGCGATGGTGCGTATCGACATGTCCGAGTTTATGGAGAAACACTCCGTATCTCGTCTGGTCGGTGCGCCTCCGGGATATGTGGGCTATGAAGAAGGTGGCTACCTGACAGAAGCGGTACGTCGTCGTCCTTATTCCGTCATCCTGCTGGATGAAGTGGAAAAAGCGCACCCGGATGTGTTCAACATTCTGTTGCAGGTGCTCGACGACGGTCGTTTGACTGACGGGCAGGGGAGAACGGTCGACTTCCGTAATACGGTGGTCATCATGACCTCTAACCTCGGTTCCGATCTGATCCAGGAACGTTTCGGTGAACTGGATTATGGGCATATGAAAGACCTGGTGCTGGGTGTGGTCAGTCACAACTTCCGGCCGGAATTCGTTAACCGTATAGATGAAGTTGTGGTATTCCATCCGTTGGGTGAACAACACATTGCCTCTATTGCCCGGATCCAACTGCAGCGTCTGTACAAACGTTTGGAAGAGCGTGGTTATGAAATCCATATCTCTGACGAGGCGCTTAAACTGCTGAGCGTGAATGGCTACGATCCGGTCTACGGGGCACGTCCATTGAAACGTGCTATCCAGCAACAGATCGAAAACCCGCTGGCGCAGCAAATCCTGTCTGGTGAGCTGATTCCGGGCAAAACGATTCGTCTGGAAGTGAATGACGATCGCATCGTGGCAGTGCAGTAAGTCACAAAACAATAAAAACGGGCCCTGTGGGGCTCGTTTTTGTTTAAAAACCAGGCGAATATAGGCGCTCATTGTGATTTTTGATTGAAAAGTAATCGCTTGATAAGTTTTTTGTATTTTGGGCTTGTCAGCCGGAAATAACTCCCTATAATGCGCCTCCACTGACACGGAACAACGGCACGCAAGCCGCCGGGTCAGTGGGGTTCCACTGAGAACTCCGGCAGAGAAAAGCAAAATTAAATGCTTGACTCTGAATGAGGAAAACGTATTATACGGGACCTCGCAACGGTGAGCGAAAGCCGCGTTGCACTGCTCTTTAACAATTTATCAGACAATCTGTGTGGGCACTCGAAGATACGGATTCTTAACGTCGCAAGACGAAA
>NZ_JBWKVL010000026.1:0-18384 GCF_059421685.1 Citrobacter sp. GW821-FHT02E08
CAACGGTGGGTTGACACCCACCGAGATGGAAAGACAAAGAACCTCTGGCTGTGTCCAAATTAAGTAGACCACTTCACACGCAGTGAGACAACGGAGCCGCTGGCGGCGACGGCCCGGAGGGCGAGCGAAGCGAGTCATCCTGCACGCCCCACCAGTGTAAAAAGGCGCCCTAAAGGCGCCTTTTTGCTATCTGCGATTTAGACGATTCGAACCTGCAGCAAGTTCGGGTAAACCCTGCGCCACCTGACACCAGATACATACACCCACGCTCAAAATCTCCACGACTTTCTCCACTATTTCGGCTATCTTGTTTAGCATACAAAACACTTATGTCCGATTAATGCGCGAACTGCGCTAATGACCGGCAATTTCGTTAAGCCAGTAAAACGAGAAAGCATGATGAGCGTGATGTTTGATCCAGAAGTTGCAATCTATCCGTTTCCACCAAAGCCAGCGCCGCTGAGTGTGGATGAAAAACAATTCTACCGTGAGAAAATCAAACGTCTGCTGAAAGAGCGGGATGCTGTGATGGTCGCCCACTATTACACTGACCCGGAAATCCAGCAACTGGCCGAAGAAACCGGTGGCTGTATTTCGGACTCGCTTGAAATGGCACGCTTTGGCGCGAAACATTCCGCGTCAACCCTGCTGGTTGCAGGGGTTCGCTTTATGGGGGAAACCGCCAAAATCCTCAGCCCGGAAAAAACCATCCTGATGCCGACTTTACAGGCGGAATGCTCGCTGGATTTGGGATGTCCGATCGACGCATTCAGCGCTTTTTGTGATGCGCATCCGGATCGTACCGTGGTGGTCTATGCCAACACGTCAGCCGCGGTAAAAGCGCGAGCGGACTGGGTAGTGACGTCCAGCATCGCCGTTGAACTTATTGAGCATCTTGATAGTTTAGGTGAAAAAATCATCTGGGCTCCGGACCGCCATCTGGGTAATTACGTGCAGAAACAGACCGGTGCCGACGTGCTATGCTGGCAGGGCGCCTGTATCGTACACGATGAGTTTAAAACCCAGGCCTTAACCCGCATGAAGGGACTCTATCCCAATGCCGCCGTGCTGGTACATCCTGAATCACCTCAGTCGATCGTTGATATGGCCGATGCGGTAGGGTCAACCAGTCAGCTCATTACTGCGGCGAAAACGCTGCCGCATCAGCAACTGATTGTGGCGACTGACCGGGGTATTTTCTACAAAATGCAGCAGGCGGTTCCTGAGAAAGAGCTGCTCGAAGCGCCGACGGCGGGAGAAGGTGCAACCTGTCGTAGTTGCGCTCATTGTCCGTGGATGGCGATGAACGGCCTTAAAGCGATTGCTGAAGGCCTGGAACAAGGCGGAGCGTCCCACGAAATCCATGTTGACGAAACGCTGCGAGAAGGCGCTTTATTGCCGTTAAACCGCATGCTGGAATTTGCGGCTACACTACGAGCTTAATCATGACGTTTTGCTCTGGGGGAAAAGATGGATTTTTTTAGCACGCAGAACATTCTTGTTCATATCCCAATCGGCGCGGGAGGGTACGCTCTGTCGTGGATTGAGGCTGTGGGGACTGTCGCTGGTTTATTGTGTATCGGGCTGGCGAGTCTGGAGAAGATCAGTAATTACTTTTTTGGTCTGATTAACGTTACGTTGTTCGCCATTATCTTTTTTCAGATCCAACTCTATGCCAGCCTGCTGTTACAGGTTTTTTTCTTTGCCGCCAATATCTATGGCTGGTATGCCTGGTCCCGACAAACGAGTCAACATGAAGCGGAACTGAAAATTCGCTGGCTGCCGTTGCCAAAAGCGATGAGCTGGCTGGCTATCTGCGTGGTAGCCATTGGTCTGATGACGGTATTCATCGACCCGGTATTCGCTTTCCTGACAAAAATTGCCGTGAATATTATGCAGACGCTGGGATTGCAGGTTGCTGCGCCTGAGCTACAGCCTGACGCCTTCCCTTTCTGGGATTCCTGCATGATGGTGCTGTCGATTGTGGCGATGATCCTGATGACGCGCAAATACGTTGAAAACTGGCTCTTGTGGGTGGTTATCAACGTCATCAGCGTTGTGATCTTCGCGCTACAGGGGGTTTACGCGATGTCGCTGGAATACCTGATCCTGACATTTATTGCCCTGAACGGCAGTCGGATGTGGATCAACAGCGCGCGCGACCGCGGCTCACGCGCACTTTCCCATTAATGGTGGTGATGTATATGCCCGGATTGCCTCTGGTTCAGCTTGCAATCCGGGCCGTTACAGGGTTGATACTCTAACTGTATGGTGGCGTGTTCAATCTGGTAATGATGGATCAGAAAATGTTGGATGCGCGCCAGCAACGCATCATGGTCGTGCGGTGGGATCACCTGCACATGCATCGTCATCACTGGTTTCTCGCCGACCATCCAGACATGCACATGGTGCACATTACGGACTTCCGGAATATCCCTGCTGAGATGACGCTGCAATGCGGCAATATCCAGTGAAACCGGTGCACCTTCCAGAAGTTCGTTGACGCTGTCTTTCAATAAACGCCATGCGCTTCTTAGTACCAGCAGGGAAACCAGAATCGAGAGGATCGGGTCGGCGGGCGTCCAGCCTGTCCAGATGATAATCAGCGCAGCAATGATCGCCCCGACCGATCCCAGTAAGTCTCCCATCACATGCAGGGCCGCGGCCCTGACGTTGAGGTTTTTTTCTTCACTACCGCGGTGCAGTATCCAGAACGAGAGCACATTGGCCATCAGTCCGGCAACGGCGATGACCATCATCATGCCGCCTGCAACGGGTCGCGGTGTGTAGAAACGTTCAATGGCCTCCCAGACAATCAAAATAGTGATCACCACCAGCGCGATGGCATTCACAAACGCAGCCAGTGTCGTGAGTCTTAACCAACCGAAGGTATGGCGGATTGTGGGCGGTCGCCGGGCAAACTGTACGGCCAGCAATGCAAAGAGCAGGGCGGCGGCGTCGGTGAGCATATGACCAGCATCCGCCAACAGTGCCAGCGAGCCGGAGATTATTCCGCCCACCACCTCAACCAACATAAATCCGGCAGTGACACAAAACGCGAACAGCAACCGGCGGGCATTTTTGTCTTCCGGCAGGTGAGGTGAAGTATGAGTATGTGAGTGCGCCATGGTGTCATCCCTTTGTTATTCTCATCATTACTGTATGACATCATACGGATTTATGACTGACAAAATAAAAAGGAGAGCTTTTGCTCTCCCGGTATCAGCCAAATTTTCAGGTATTGGGGCTCAGCAGAAAGGCGCTAACGACTGCGGAACGGCGATTTAGCGCAGCATAGAATCTGGAAAATAATTTTAATATGAGCAATTGGAGTTGAAAGTTGTAGGCTAGATCTCGTTTTTCCCTACTTTATGGCGTTTTTGAACTGATTTCAGGATTAATCCATGCAAACTGTAAAACCCAGTTTACACTTTCAGGATGAAGATATAGATTGGAGGGATTGCATTCATTTATATAAGTATGGCAACGCTGGAATAATCATGAATTATCAGAACGACGATTTACGCATTAAAGAGATCAACGAGTTATTACCGCCGGTCGCACTCCTGGAAAAATTCCCCGCTACTGAAAACGCTGCCAACACGGTAGCGCATGCCCGTAAAGCGATTCATAAAATTCTGAAAGGCAATGACGATCGCCTGCTGGTGGTGATTGGGCCGTGTTCAATTCATGATCCGGCGGCGGCCAAAGAGTATGCGGCTCGCCTGCTGGCACTGCGTGAAGAGTTAAAAGACGAGCTTGAGATCGTCATGCGCGTTTATTTTGAAAAACCGCGCACCACCGTGGGCTGGAAAGGGCTGATCAACGATCCGCATATGGATAACAGCTTCCAGATCAACGATGGTCTGCGTATCGCCCGTAAGTTATTGCTGGATATCAATGATAGCGGTTTACCGGCTGCTGGTGAGTTCCTTGACATGATCACCCCACAATACCTTGCTGACCTGATGAGCTGGGGCGCCATTGGGGCGCGTACTACCGAATCGCAGGTTCACCGTGAGCTGGCTTCAGGACTTTCCTGCCCGGTAGGATTCAAAAATGGCACCGATGGCACGATCAAGGTCGCCATTGACGCTATCAACGCCGCAGGGGCGCCGCACTGTTTCCTCTCCGTCACTAAATGGGGTCACTCCGCGATTGTGAATACCAGCGGAAATGGCGACTGCCATATCATTCTGCGTGGCGGGAAAGAACCGAACTACAGCGCGCAGCATGTCGCTGTCGTGAAAGAGGGTCTTGGGAAAGCCGGGCTGCCTTCGCAGGTGATGATCGATTTTAGCCACGCCAACTCCAGCAAGCAGTTCAAAAAGCAGATGGATGTGTGCGCGGATGTTTGCCAGCAAATTGCTGGCGGAGAAAAAGCGATTATTGGCGTGATGGTAGAGAGCCATCTGGTCGAAGGGAATCAAAACCTGGAAGGCGGTGAACCGCTGACCTACGGTAAAAGCATTACCGATGCCTGTATTGGTTGGGAAGACACCGACTCGCTGCTGCGTAAGTTGTCGAATGCGGTGAAAGCACGCCGCGGATAATCCTGCTTACCTGCATCTAAGCCGACTCTGACAGTCGGCTTTTTTTGTGCCCCCACACTCGAAATATAAAAAAATATATAACGATGGCCTGGTACGGTATAATCACCCTTCCGACCCCGTAAGAATAAGATTTGCCACGCATCCTGATGAAATACTATGTCGTCCTCCGCTAATGTCACCTCCCCGAACGCCATTCTGCGTCTCTACCGGCAGGTTGTGCGTCAACGCTTACTGCTGGCGCTGGTGATTACTCTGGCGATTCTGGCTTCGTTGGTGCTTGATTCAACCCTTGGCGCGTCAGGTTTACCGTTCGGTGAACTCTGGGAAACGCTGTTGCATCCTGCCAGCGCGAATGCCGGGGTTCGCGTGATTGTCTGGGATATTCGCTTGCCGTATGCGCTGATGGCGCTGCTGATCGGGATGGCGCTTGGGCTGGCGGGGGCCGAAATGCAAACCATTTTGAACAACCCGCTGGCGAGTCCTTTTACACTCGGGGTTTCATCTGCCGCGGCGTTTGGTGCGGCGCTGGCGATTGTGCTGGGCATCGGGATTCCGGGTATTCCTGCGGCCTGGTTTATCCCCGCCAATGCTTTTGCGTTTGCCTTATTTTCCGCGTTGTTACTGGATGGCATCACCCGCTGGACGCGCGTTGCGACGTCGGGCGTAGTGCTGTTCGGTATTGCCCTGGTGTTTACCTTCAATGCGCTGGTTTCAATGCTGCAGTTTGTGGCAGATGAAGATACGTTGCAGGGACTGGTTTTCTGGACGATGGGCAGTCTGACCCGCGCCTCATGGGAAAAACTTGGCGTGCTGGCGGTAGTTTTCGTCGTTGTCTCGTGCTGGTCAATGCGCAGCGCCTGGCAACTGACGGCATTGCGGCTGGGAGAAGAGAGGGCGATGAGCTTCGGTATTGATGTCCGGCGTTTGCGTCTGGCCGCGTTATTGCGCATTAGTCTGCTCTCCGCGCTTTCGGTGGCGTTTGTTGGGCCGATTGGTTTTATCGGTCTGGTGGCGCCACATATTGCGCGAATGCTGTTTGGGGAAGATCACTGTTTTTATCTGCCAGGCAGCGTGTTGACCGGTGGGCTTGTGCTTTCTCTGGCGTCGGTCGCCTCCAAAAACATAGTGCCTGGCGTGATCATTCCGGTGGGAATTGTGACGTCACTGGTGGGCGTACCGTTTTTCCTGAGCATCATTCTTCGTCAACGGGGAAGCGGTCTATGAGCGGACTGATGATTAAGGGGCTGTATGCCGGTTATCCGAAGCACCCCGTGATTGGCAATCTGAGCATTCCTGAACTGCCGCGCGGCAAAATCACGGTGCTGCTGGGACCTAACGGCTGTGGAAAGTCGACATTGTTACGTGCGCTGGCTGGCTTAACGAAAGCCCGTGGGGAAGTGCTTTTGGGTGATGAAAACCTGATGTCGCTGCCGTTTGCCCGGCGTGCGCAGAAGGTGGTGTTTTTACCTCAGTCATTGCCGCAGGGCGTGCACTTGCAGGTGCTGGAGTCTGTGCTGGTGGCGCAACGCGCAGCGGGCGGAAATAACGCTTCGCAGGATCAGGCGCAGGTACTGGCACTACTTGAACATTTGGGCATTTCGCATCTCGCGCTGCATTATCTCGACAGGCTCTCTGGCGGTCAGCGGCAACTGGTCGGACTGGCGCAATCACTGATCCGCCGTCCCGAGCTTTTGCTACTGGATGAGCCACTTAGCGCACTGGATCTGAATTATCAGTTGCACGTTATGGAACGGATTGCTCAGGAGACGCGAACGCGTCAGCTGGTGACGCTGGTGGTGGTGCACGATATGAATATGGCATTACGCTTCGGCGAACATATTGTGATGCTCAAAGACGGTAAGCTGGTGGCGAGCGGCGCGCCGCAAGCGGTGATTACCGCAGAACGTCTGGCGCAGGTGTACAACGTGCGTGGTCGCGTGGAACGGTGTTCGCAGGGGAGGGCGCAGGTGATACTGGATGGGGTTATCGGGGTATAAGCACCGGGTAGCCAATCGATGACGAATCGCTACCCGGAAAATGAATTACTTCGCTTTGCCCTGATTCGCAACGGCCGCCGCTTTTGCTGCGATCTCGTCAGCATTACCCAGGTAGTAACGTTTGATTGGCTTGAAGTTTTCGTCGAACTCATACACCAGCGGTACGCCGGTCGGGATATTCAGTTCAAGAATTTCATCTTCGCCCATATTATCCAGGTATTTCACCAGCGCGCGCAGGGAGTTACCGTGAGCGGCGATAATGACGCGCTCACCGCTTTTGATGCGCGGCAGAATGGATTCATTCCAGTAAGGGATGACACGATCAATGGTTAGCGCCAGGCTTTCGGTGACCGGCAGTTCTTTGTCAGTCAGTGTGGCATAGCGTGGATCGTGACCCGGGAAGCGCTCATCGTCTTTGCTCAGCTCTGGCGGTGTTACCGCAAAGCCACGACGCCACTGTTTCACCTGCTCATCACCGTATTTCTCTGCGGTTTCAGCTTTGTTCAGACCCTGTAGCGCACCGTAGTGACGCTCGTTCAGTTTCCAGGATTTCTCTACCGGCAGCCAGGCCTGATCCAGTTCGTCCAGCACGTTCCACAGGGTGTGGATGGCACGTTTCAGCACAGAGGTATAAGCAAAATCAAAGCTATAGCCTTCATCTTTCAGCAGTTTACCTGCCGCTTTTGCTTCGCCCACGCCTTTCTCAGACAGATCAACATCGTACCAGCCGGTGAAGCGGTTTTCGTTGTTCCACTGACTTTCACCATGACGTACCAGAACCAGCTTAGTTACAGCCATATGCTTACTCCTCAACCTTCATTTAATGATAATAATTCTCATTATATTGCCGTGACGCCTCAGCGGCAATCCTTATGCATAACCATAGCGAAAATAGTGACGCAGTGTAAGGTTCTTGTGAACTCATGGTTGCGATTTTGTCTTCAGGTGATGGGGATTTGAGCAGGATGGAGATAAAACCGCCCTCCTTTCGGAGGGCGCTGAATCAGGCAGGGATAAACTGATATTCCGTCAGGCTCACATACTCTTCGCCCGGGTGAAGAATACAGTCTGGCTGCGGCCATTCCGGATGGTTTGGACTGTCCGGCAGGAATTCACTTTCCAGCGCCAGGCCTTGCCAGTCGGCATACGCGTCCGGCCCACGGGAAGGTGTGCCGCCCAGGTAGTTACCGGAATAAAATTGTAGCGCTGGCGCGGAGGTGTACACCTTCATCTGCAATTTTTCATCCTGTGACCACAGATGCGCGCAAGGGGTGCGAGCATCGCCCCTGGCCTGCAACAAAAAGGCGTGGTCATATCCCTTCACTTTGCGTTGATCGCCATCAGCAAGAAACGCACTGGCAATTGTTTTCGCCTGGCGGAAATCGAATGAGGTACCGGCAACGGATTTCAGCCCTTCACGCGGGATGCCCCCTTCATCAACCGGCAGATAATCATCAGCCAGAATCTGCAGCTTATGATTGCGGACATCGGTCACATCGCCATCCAGGTTGAAATAAACGTGGTTGGTCAGATTAACCGGGCAGGGCTTATCCACCGCCGCACGATAGGTGATCGAAATACGGTTGTCCTCGGTCAGTCGATATTGCGCGGTGGCGCACAGACGTCCCGGGAAGCCCTGGTCGCCATCCTCGGATGTCAGCGCAAACAACACCTGACAATCGTTCTGGTTGACCACCTGCCAGCGACGTTTATCAAAACCGTCGGGTCCGCCATGCAGCTGGTTCTCGCCCTGACTTGGCAGCAAACTGACCGTTTCACCCGCGTAGCTGTAGCGGCTATCGGCGATGCGGTTAGCATAACGACCGACCGATGCGCCGAGAAACGCCGATTGTTCGGGATACTGTTCCGGGCTGGAGCAGCCCAGCAAGGCTTCGCGAACGCTCCCGTCGCCCAGGGGGATCCGGGCGGAAAGAAGCGTGGCGCCCCAGTCCATCAGCGTGACCACCATCCCTGCGCTGTTGCGCAGGGTAAGCAGGCGAAACGGCTGACCATCGGGTGCCAGCGCTGGGGTTTCATTTAGCACTGTCCGGCTCCTTGTGAAGGTTTGCAGACGTAGAAGGTTTCTTTGATACCGGTTTTTGCTTCGTACTGCTCAGCAACGGCGTGTTGTACGGCGGGTACTAACGCTTCCGGGATCAGCGCGACGATGCAACCGCCGAAGCCGCCGCCGGTCATGCGCACGCCGCCGTTTTCGCCAATGGTCTCTTTGACGATCTCAACCAGCGTATCGATCTGCGGTACGGTGATTTCAAAATCATCACGCATGGAGGCGTGAGATTCCGCCATCAGCTCACCCATCCGTTTCAGGTCACCGTTCTCCAGCGCGTTTGCCGCTTCAACGGTACGCGCGTTTTCAGTCAGGACGTGACGAACGCGTTTTGCCACCACCGGATCCAACTGACTTGCTACGGCGTTGAAGGCGTCAAGGCTGACATCGCGCAGGGCTGGCTGCTGGAAGAAGCGTGCGCCTGTTTCGCACTGTTCGCGGCGAGTGTTGTATTCACTGCCCACCAGCGTACGTTTGAAGTTGCTGTTGATGATAACGATCGCCACGCCTTTTGGCATCGATACCGCTTTGGTGCCCAGTGAACGGCAATCGATGAGCAAGGCATGGTCTTTCTTGCCCAGCGCGGAGATCAGCTGATCCATGATGCCGCAGTTGCAGCCAACAAATTGATTTTCTGCTTCCTGGCCGTTGAGCGCGATTTGCGCGCCATCCAGCGGCAGATGATAAAGCTGCTGGAACACGGTGCCCACGGCCACTTCCAGCGCAGCGGAAGAGCTTAATCCCGCGCCCTGCGGTACGTTACCGCTAATCACTAAATCGGCGCCGCCAAAACCCGCGTGACGTTTTTGCAGGTGTTTTACCACGCCGCGTACGTAGTTTGACCATTGCTGGCTGTCATGGGTGACGATGGGGGCATCGAGGGAGAATTCGTCAACCTGATTGTCATAATCGACGGCAATGACGCGGACTTTACGATCGTCGCGCGTCGCACAGCTGATCACCGTCTGATAATCGATAGCGCAGGGCAGTACGAAACCGTCATTGTAATCGGTATGTTCGCCGATCAGATTAACGCGACCTGGCGCCTGAATGGTGTGGGTGGCAGGGTAGCCAAAAATTTCTGCAAACAGAGATTGTGTGTTCTCTTTCAGACTCATTTTTTAAACTCCGGATTCGCGAAAATGGATGTCGCTGACCGCACGCAGGCGTTCTGCCGCTTGTTCAGCCGTCAGATCACGCTGGGTTTCCGCCAGCATTTCGTAACCGACCATAAATTTACGCACGGTCGCGGAGCGCAGCAGCGGCGGATAAAAGTGTGCGTGCAGTTGCCAGTGTTCGTTCGCTTCGCCGTTAAATGGCGCGCCGTGCCAGCCCATGGAGTAGGGGAATGAGCACTGGAACAGGTTGTCATAACGACTGGTCAGTTTTTTCAACGCCAGCGCCAAATCGGCGCGCTGGTCATCGGTCAGATCGGTCATGCGCAATACATGCGCTTTTGGCAACAGCAAGGTTTCAAATGGCCAGGCTGCCCAGTAGGGGACGACCGCTAACCAGTGCTCGGTTTCCACGACGGTGCGGCTGCCATCGGCCAGTTCACGCTGAACATAATCCACCAGCATCGGGGAACCCTGCTCAGCAAAGTAGGCTTTTTGCAAACGATCTTCACGTTCGGCTTCGTTGGGCAGGAAGCTGTTAGCCCAAACCTGACCGTGTGGATGCGGGTTGGAACACCCCATTGCCGCACCTTTGTTCTCGAAAACCTGCACCCACGGATACGTTTTCCCCAGCTCGGCCGTTTGTTCCTGCCAGGTTTTAACGATTTCCGTCAGTGCCGGAACGCTCAATTCGGGTAAGGTTTTGCTGTGATCCGGAGAAAAACAGATAACCCGACTGGTGCCGCGCGCGCTCTGGCAACGCATCAGTGGATCGTGGCTCTCCGGCGCGTCCGGCGTGTCGGACATTAAGGCGGCAAAGTCGTTGGTAAAAACGTAGGTCCCGGTGTAGTTGGGGTTTTTATCACCGGTCACACGGGTGTTGCCTGCGCACAGGAAACAGTCCGGATCGTGAGCTGGCAGGCGTTCGTTAGACGGTGTTTCCTGCGCCCCTTGCCAGGGGCGTTTCGCACGATGCGGCGAAACCAGAATCCATTGCCCGGTGAGCGGGTTAAAGCGGCGATGTGGATGATCGACAGGGTTAAATTGCGTCATGATTGTTCCTTAATCCGGATATCCCTGCGGATGGCGTGACTGCCAGTGCCAGGTATCTTGCGCCATTTCGTCAAGCGTACGGGTAACGCGCCAGTTCAGTTCGCGGTCTGCTTTGCTGGCATCTGCCCAGTAGGCGGGAAGATCGCCTTCGCGACGCGGGGCAAAATGGTAGTTCACCGGTTTGCCGCAGGCTTTGCTGAAGGCGTTGACGACGTCCAGCACGCTGCTGCCAACACCTGCGCCAAGGTTATAAATGTGTACGCCTTGTTTACCGGCCAGTTTTTCCATCGCGGCGACGTGCCCGTCGGCGAGATCCATCACGTGGATGTAGTCGCGCACGCCGGTGCCGTCTTCGGTCGGGTAGTCGTTGCCAAAGATAGCGAGTGAATCGCGACGACCCACTGCCACCTGGGCGATGTAGGGCATCAGGTTATTCGGAATGCCCTGCGGGTCTTCGCCCATATCACCTGACGGATGCGCGCCGACCGGGTTGAAGTAACGCAACAGCGCGATGCTCCAGTCCGGCTGCGCTTTTTGCAGATCGGTGAGGATCTGTTCGACCATCAGTTTGCTTTTGCCGTACGGGCTTTGCGGCGTACCGGTCGGGAAGCTTTCGACATAAGGAATTTTCGGCTGGTCGCCGTAAACGGTGGCGGAGGAGCTAAAGATGAAGTTTTTGACGCCGGCAGCGCGCATGGCGCCGATCAGACGCAGGGTGCCGTTAACGTTGTTGTCATAATATTCCAGCGGTTTAGCGACGGATTCGCCAACGGCTTTCAGACCAGCAAAGTGAATCACGGTATCAATCGCGTGATCGTGCAGGATTTCGGTCATCAGCGCTTCGTTGCGGATATCGCCTTCAACGAAACTCGGATGCTTTTCGCCTAAACGTTCAATAACGGGCAGTACACTGCGCTTACTGTTGCAGAGGTTATCAAGGATGATGACGTCGTGACCGTTTTTCAGCAACTGTACGCAAGTATGGCTTCCTATGTAACCGCTACCACCTGTAACCAAAACTCTCATAATTCGCTCCGTTAAGCCTATGGTATGGAATAAACATAGCATAACAAAGTTGCGAAAAGTGTGACACGGAATAAATTAGTGGAATCGTTTACACTTCGGTATTTTTATGTCCTGCATTCAATGACGTCATTGTAAATCATAGGATTAAGGAACGGTTGCGGTGTTTGTCCGAAAAAAAGGGCGCATTGACGCGCCCACGGATGAAAATCACTGCCGTGCTGTCTGCCGGTAGAGATACCCGTCGCCATCCGGCACAAACTCCAGGCGATGGGTGATACAGTCTGGCGCGTCTTCGGCGTGGTGAGAGACAAACAACAGCTGAGTTTCCCCTTCACCGATCAGTACATCGACAAAGCGGCGGACAAGCTGACGGTTTAGCGGGTCCAGCCCCTGTAGCGGCTCATCGAGGATCAGCAGCGTGGGGTGTTTCACCAGCGCGCGGACAATCAGCGCCAGCCGCTGTTGTCCCCAGGAAAGACTATGAAACGGCGCGTCGGCGGTGCGCTTATCCATTCCAAGAATATCCAGCCACTGCTGCACCAGCTTGCGCTGCCTGTCCGAGACGGCCTGATAGATGCCTATAGAATCAAAAAAGCCTGACAGGATCACATTACGTAGCGTGGTACTGACACGGTAGTCAAGGTGCAGACTGCTGCTGACATAGCCAATGTGTTTTTTGATATCCCACAGGGTTTCACCACTGCCGCGACGACGGCCAAACAGCGTCAGATCGTTGCTATAGCCCTGGGGATGATCGCCGGTGACCAGGCTGAGTAACGTCGATTTTCCTGCGCCATTAGGACCGACAATCTGCCAGTGCTCGCCCGGATTTACCTGCCAGCTCAGGCGGTTGAGGATAGGGCGATCGTTGTAGGAAACGACGCCGTCTTTCAGCACAATTCGCGCCTCTGTCTCCGGCAGGGTGTGGCGCGCGGAGGGAACATCGGGCTCTGGTAATTGCATACCAGCCAGTTGCTCGCTGTGGGCGAGTTGGGCGATCAGTGCCTGTTGTAACAGAGCGGATTTTTCGCCGGTTTCTGTCAGCGTGCAGTCTGCGAGGACGCCAGCAAATTGCACAAAGTCAGGGATCTCATCGAAACGGTTTAAGACCAGCACGAGCGTGTAGCCCGATTGATGCAGGGTGGCGAGAAGCTCCGCTAACTGGCGGCGGGAAGCCACATCAAGCCCGTCAAACGGCTCGTCGAGGATCAGCAAATCGGGTTCAGACATCAGCGCCTGGCAGAGCAGGGTTTTGCGCGTTTCGCCGGTGGAGAGGTATTTAAAACGTCGGGTGAGTAACCCGGAGATGCCAAACTGCGCTGCGAGTTCCGCGCAGCGGGAGGGGTTTTTGACCTCTTCCTGGATAATTTCCGCCGTCGTGCGCCCGGTATCTTCTTCGCCAGGGCTGAGCAGATCGGTGTTGTTCCGCTGCCATTCATCGCTGACCAGTTGCTGCAACTGTTCAAATGAGAGGCGAGTCCTGCGCGTAAAGGCGCACTGGCGTTCGCCTTTTAATAAGGGGAGTTCACCCGCCAGTGCTCGCGCCAGCGCGGATTTTCCACTGCCGTTGGCGCCCACAAACGCCCAGCTATCACCCGCATTCAACGTAAACGTGTTCAGTTGAAGCGTTTTGGTATCGCTCAGACGAAACGTGCCTTGCGAAATATGCAACGATGACATTTTATATCCCATTTTTTGCAGCGATGAACCACAGGGATACGTCTTTCGTGAAACAATGTCAATGTGCTTAGCACAACGTGGCGATAATCACGTTGTCCGCGTTAAACCAGGCCGTCACGTTGGCGCCTTCTTCCAGCCTGGCGGCCTCTTCAACCGGCACTGTGGCGCACAAGGTCTGACCATCCGGAAGTGTCATCAGCACTTCACATTGCCCGGTGCCGCGTTCGATATGGCTGATGGTGCCCTGAAGCTGATTGTCGGCTGCCTGTGCGGTGGCATCGTCCTGGGTAATGCCCACCCAGGGTGCTTTCAGAAGGATCAGTACCTCTTTACCTTCATTCAGACCCAAACGCTCGCCGCTTTGCGCCGTGATTGCCACTTTCAGTCGCGTTTCACCGTCGGCTAACAGGACGTCGACGTGCTGCTGTACCTGATCGTGGTTACGCGAGGTGATCGTGCCAAACCACTGGTTGCGGGCGCTGGTTTGCAGTGAAAAACGGGAGATGGCCGCCAGCAGACTATTGAGAGGTAACGCATCGTCGTCGCTCAGCACATCGAAGGCTTTTTGCTGAATCTGCGCCAGTAAATCGTAAAGCTGGATCAGCCGTTGACCATAACGCGTCAACACCGCGCCACCGCCGCCTTTGCCGCCCGTTGCGCGCTCTACGAGCGTCTGTTCGCTGAGCTGGTTCATCTCGTTAATCGCATCCCAGGCACTTTTGTAGCTGATGCCTGCATCTTTCGCTCCCTGACTAATGGAGCCGGAAAGCGCAATGTGCTTAAGCAGAGAAATGCGTCGTGGGTCCGCAAACAATTTTTGCTGAAGTTTCAGGGTGAGAAGGATTTCGGCTTGCATAACAAGATCCTGGCAAAAGGACTATTGTGACGGAAAACGGCGGGCGCGCAAAGCCGATAGCACAAAAGGGGAGTGCTTTTCTCGTTTATAAGGTTAGAATAACTGAAGGATTATATCTGGAGTTGACCATGTTAGAGTTATTGAAAAGTCTGGTATTCGCCGTAATCATGGTACCTGTAGTCATGGCCGTCATCCTCGGAATGATTTACGGCCTGGGAGAAGTGTTCAACATTTTCTCCGGTATCGGTAAAAAAGACCAGCCCAGACAGAACCATTAATTCCCCAAACGCCCGCTCAGTCGGGCGTTTTTGTTTTCTCAAGATCCTGCTTTCCCTGCCGATATTTTCTTTGTGTCACCTCTCATGGGCGTGAATAACCGCTGGGAAAATGTTGGCAATACCGTTATATTTGTTCGTACATAACGATATTCAAAAGGAGTTACAGATGGCTCGTACATGGTTACGCCTGTTTGCCGGGGCAACATTATCTTTAACCGTTGCTGGTCAAGCGCTGGCGGATGAAGGGAAAATCACCGTCTTTGCGGCGGCGTCACTGACCAACGCAATGCAGGATATTGCCGCACAGTACAAAAAAGAGAAGAACGTTGACGTCGTCTCTTCTTTTGCGTCTTCGTCAACGCTGGCACGCCAGATTGAGGCGGGCGCGCCTGCCGATCTGTTTATCTCTGCCGATCAGAAATGGATGGATTACGTCGTAGATAAAAAAGCGATAGATACCGGTTCGCGTCAAACGCTGCTGGGTAACAGCCTGGTGGTTGTCGCACCGCAAGCGAGCGAGCAGAAAGCGTTCACTATCGACAGCAAAACCCCCTGGACGCAGCTGCTGAACGGCGGACGTCTGGCCGTTGGCGATCCCGAGCACGTTCCTGCTGGCATCTACGCCAAAGAAGCGCTGCAAAAACTGGGTGCATGGGATACTCTGGCGGCGAAACTGGCACCGGCTGAAGATGTTCGCGGTGCGCTGGCGTTAGTGGAACGTAACGAAGCGCCGCTGGGGATTGTTTACGGCTCTGATGCTGTTGCCAGTAAAGGTGTGAAGGTGGTGAGCACCTTCCCGGAAGATTCGCATAAAAAAGTAGAATATCCGGTAGCGATTGTCGATGGACACAAAAACGCCACGGTCAGCGCGTTCTATGACTACCTGAAAGGACCGCAGGCTTCTGACATTTTTAAACGTTATGGATTTACGACGAAGTAATGATACTGACCGATCCAGAATGGCAGGCCGTATTACTGAGCCTGAAAGTCTCTTCCCTGGCCGTGCTGTTTAGCCTGCCGTTTGGGATCTTTTTTGCCTGGTTACTTGTCCGGTGCACGTTTCCAGGCAAAGCCCTGCTCGATAGCGTGCTGCATCTTCCGTTGGTGTTACCGCCCGTGGTGGTGGGCTATCTCCTGCTGGTTGCGATGGGGCGACGCGGATTTATCGGCCAGTGGCTGTATGATGTGTTCGGCATCACCTTTGCGTTTAGCTGGCGCGGCGCGGTGCTGGCGGCCGCCGTCATGTCTTTCCCGTTGATGGTGCGGGCCATTCGCCTGGCGCTGGAAGGGGTGGACGTCAAACTGGAACAGGCCGCCCGCACGCTCGGCGCAGGCCGCTGGCGCGTGTTTCTGACCATTACGTTGCCGCTCACTCTGCCGGGTATCATTGTTGGTACGGTGCTGGCGTTTGCCCGTTCGCTCGGCGAGTTTGGTGCAACCATTACCTTTGTTTCCAATATCCCCGGTGAAACGCGCACCATTCCGTCCGCGATGTATACCCTG
The DNA here is from genome assembly GCF_059421685.1 of Citrobacter sp. GW821-FHT02E08. Taxonomy (NCBI): domain Bacteria; kingdom Pseudomonadati; phylum Pseudomonadota; class Gammaproteobacteria; order Enterobacterales; family Enterobacteriaceae; genus Citrobacter; species Citrobacter sp. GW821-FHT02E08. The sequence continues at coordinate 16,130 of NZ_JBWKVL010000026.1, forward strand.
ATCCAGACTCCTGGAGGGGAAAGCGCGGCGGCGAGACTGTGTTTGATTTCTATCGTGCTGGCGCTGATTTCCCTGTTGGTTTCGGAATGGCTGGCCCGTATTAGCCGTGAACGGACGGGGAGATAACGATGCTGGAACTCAACTTCTCCCAGACATTAGGCACACATTGCCTGACGCTCAACGAAACGTTGCCTGCCAGCGGGATCACCGCGATTTTTGGTGTTTCCGGCGCCGGGAAAACCTCGCTCATTAATGCCATCAGTGGCCTGACGCGCCCGCAAACCGGACGCATTGTGCTTAATGGCCGGGTGCTGAACGATGTCGAAAACGGCATTTGTTTAACCCCGGAAAAACGGCGCGTGGGGTATGTTTTTCAGGATGCTCGCCTGTTCCCGCATTATAAAGTGCGCGGCAATCTACGTTACGGTATGGCGAAAAGCATGGCCGGGCAGTTTGATAAACTGGTGGCCTTGTTAGGTATTGAACCGCTGCTGGATCGTTTGCCGGGAAGTCTCTCCGGCGGCGAGAAGCAGCGCGTGGCCATCGGGCGGGCGTTGCTGACGGCGCCAGAACTCCTGTTGCTGGATGAACCGCTGGCCTCGCTGGATATTCCGCGTAAGCGCGAGTTGCTACCTTACCTGCAACGCCTGGCGCGTGAAATCCATATTCCCATGCTGTATGTCAGCCACTCCCTTGATGAGATTTTGCACCTGGCGGATAAAGTCATGGTGCTGGAAAACGGTCAGGTGAAAGCCTTTGGCGCGCTGGAGGAGGTGTGGGGGAGCAATGTCATGCATCCGTGGCTGCCGCAGGAGCAGCAGAGCAGTATTCTGAAAGTCAGCGTGCTGGAACACCATCCGCATTATGCGATGACGGCGCTGGCTCTCGGGGATCAGCATCTGTGGGTGAGCAAGCTTGATGAACCGCTGCAAACCGCGATGCGCATTCGCATCCAAGCCTCAGATGTCTCACTGGTACTGCAACCGCCGCAGCAAACCAGTATCCGTAATATTTTGCGGGCAAAAGTGGCGCAGTGTTATGACGACAAAGGACAAGTTGAAGTACAACTGGAGATTGGGGGCAAGACCCTGTGGGCGAGGATCAGCCCGTGGGCCAGGGATGAGTTAGGTATCAAACCTGGCCTGTGGCTGTATGCGCAAATCAAGAGCGTGTCGATTACCGCCTGATTACAGCAGATGAGAATAGATAAACGCCGCAATGCTGTCGGTGGTGTTGTCGCCGATGACAACATTGGCCCGCGCTTTCACCGCGTCCTCGGCATTGCCCATAGCGACGCCGGTGCCAGCGGCTTCCAGCATGCTGATATCGTTAAAGTTATCGCCGAATGCAATCACGTCTTGCATTGAGCCTCCCTGGGCCTCAACCCACTGTGTCAGGCGTTTTCCTTTGCTGTTGCCTTTACGCGCAATATCAACCTGATCGTGCCATGACCATTCGCACTCCAGACCCAGAGTCTGTCCGACGTGCTGACCAAACTGTTGCAGTTTAGGAATATCTTCGTCCGTCAGGGCGAACTTCCAGACGGCATTCACCTCATGCGCGGCCTGCGCCAGCGAAGGCACCTGGGTAAATGTCGGGCGCTGTTCCGGCGGCAGAGCTTGCGCCCAGTTAGTGGTGCGAATCACGTGCCCGGTAGGGCGCTCATAGAGCATGGCATCATCAACGTACATCAGTCCGTGGATCTGGTGATCATCAAGCATATCGATTAACTGCAGCGCCTGATCCACTGGCATTGGATCCGATTCCAGTACGCTTTTTGCATGATAATCATACAAGTGTATGCTAAGTTATGCAAACAAAAAAACGGGATAAGAAAATGAAGAAGTGTTTTATCTATCATAGGGTTAGCTCAGATCAGCAACTTAGGGGCGGAGGTCTTGACAGACAGGAAGAAAACCTCAACCAGTATGTTGAACGTATTGGGCTTCTCAACTTAATGGATGATCCAGTACCTGTAATTCTGAGTGACCAGGGTGTGTCAGCTTTTAAAACCAATGAGAATAACTTCAGTATTGGGGAACTTGGGAGATGGATGGATCAAGTACTGGCTGGTATGTGGGATGATTCTCACCTGGTTCTGGAAAGCATTGACCGATTCAGTCGGCAGAATCCATTCACTGTTGTTGGTTATCTGTCACGATTAGTTGAACATAATATTGATCCTACCCACGTAATGTGGACACAGCCCTAAGCGAGATTCTGGTTTTCAAACTGTTCCGGGCTGAGTCCGCCAC
>NZ_JBWKVL010000027.1:0-14523 GCF_059421685.1 Citrobacter sp. GW821-FHT02E08
TGGCGGACTCAGCCCGGAACAGTTTGAAAACCAGAACCTCGCTTAGGGCCGTGTCCACATTACGTGGGTAGGATCAGGCTTGCTGTTGAGTGAAAAACTGCTTCGCATCCTGAAGGTCTTGCGCGACATTTGCCGATTGTCTAGCGGTAGCGGTAATAGCCTGGCTATTACTGGCAACTTTCGATTGCGTCGCGGTATCGACTTTTGTCACCGTGGTGGTGACTCCATCGCGCCCATCTTTGCCATCTTTTGGTTTAGGGGCGTCTTCAAGGGCTTTAATGCGGTTGTCTTCGTGGATATTTTGATTCAATAACGCATGATTCACTTGCTGCTGGTCGGCTTTGTTAGTGGTGATTTGCGTTTGCAAATTCTTATCCCCACTTAAACGGTTCGCCGCTTCACTATCAACAGTGCTCTGATCCGCTTTGGTGTTGAATAAAATACCAATTTGATGATTATTCGAGGCAATTTGGCCAGTATGTAAATCGGCTTGCGTTTGAACATCATCCACTTTTTTGTTTACGACAATGACTGCATCTTTCGTGCTATTTAAATCAGCATCAACAGACGTAATGCGATTGGTATTATTTTGAATCTGATCCAGGTCGTATGTTTTAACAGACTCATCAACCCCTTTAACAGCGATAAAGGTATTTGTACCATCTATCGTACCGATATAACCAACGCTGGCAGCATGAGCAGAAGAAATGGCGATGGCGCTAAAAACAACGACAGAAACTGCAGATTTAACAAATTTCATTTAAACATTTCCACAAGAAATTAACATAAGTGTTATTACTGTTATTTTTAAGCGTTGAGACGGCCTTTGTCTCTTCCAGACAATATCTTACCGAGTGGTGACTAATTTCCTTTTTTAGTAACGCGAATAAACTATCCAGCAACGTGATAGGTTAAACTTTGATGTAGATCACGCATGGCACGAATAGCTAAAGTTTTGGGGGGTGAAAATCTGCTGTTATCCAGATCAATAGAAGATTAGAGAATAAATGGAAGGGCTGTTGAATTATATTTAATCTAAGAATGAACTGTTTGTAACCTGGGTTATTATTTATTTCTGATACTTTATTTTGTTTTTTCTGGTTCACTATTTTGAATTTTATTGATGATACGTAGTGTTAATGTTTTAGATAGGATGGTTCTATTAGATGGTTTAAAGTAGAGTAAGTGATATTGATATGTGAAAAGTATACATAGCATTAATCATGGATAACATGCTCAATAACGTCATCTTTACGCTTTAACGAATGCCACAAGGTGTTTTTTGGATGAAATATTGACGGTAAAAATGGGCGTGATATGTACTGGCGTCATTTATCGTTTTCGCTTTCTTGCTGACCCTGAAACAGGGCTGGATATCAGCCTGCCAGCGAGGGCTTGCAATCGCCAACTGCTTTCCTTACTCTGTTAATAATCAAGCGATTTGTACTACTAACGACTCGGGGTGCCCTTCTTAAATGAAGGCTGAGAAATACCCGTACCACCTGATCTGGATAATGCCAGCGTAGGGAAGTCTGACACTGCTCGTGTCTCATCTTCTTCACGCGGGCAGGAGCTGAACATGCAGCCTGACCTGCACAGCCGCGCTCTGGCGGCTCGTACCTTGCACCAATTTCGAACACTTTCTCCTCTCACACACTGTATGACGAATGATGTCGTACAAACGTTTACAGCGAACACATTGCTGGCGTTAGGCGCTTCACCTGCCATGGTGATTGAACCTGAAGAGGCAGGCCAGTTTGCTGCCATCGCGAGTGCGCTTCTGATTAATGTCGGAACACTGACACAGGCACGCGCTGAAGCCATGCGCACGGCGGTGGAGCAGGCGCGCATATCCAATACCCCCTGGACGCTTGACCCTGTCGCCGTGGGCGGACTCGATTTCCGTCGTCGCTTCTGCCTGACGTTGTTGGCGCTGCAACCTGCCGCTATTCGCGGGAATGCGTCTGAAATTCTTGCGCTTGCCGGAATGTCTGCGGGCGGACGCGGAGTGGATACTACCGATACAGCCGCCTCGGCGTTACCTGCTGCGCTTGCCCTGGCGCGTCAGTGCGGATGTGTCGTGGTGGTGACGGGAGAGGTGGATTACGTGACCGATGGTCAACGCACCGTCTGTGTCACCGGTGGCTCACCATTGATGACGCGTGTCGTGGGTACGGGGTGTGCTTTATCCGCAGTGGTGGCGGCAAGTTGCGCGTTGCCGGGGAATACGCTGGACAATGTCGCCTCCGCCTGTAGCTGGATGAAGCAAGCGGGGCAAATAGCAACCGATCGCAGTCAGGGACCCGGCAGTTTTATTCCTGCTTTTCTTGATGCTCTCTATAACCTGAACGCGGAGGAATACGCATGAAACGGATAAATGCTTTAACCATTGCTGGCACGGACCCCAGCGGCGGTGCGGGAATTCAGGCCGATCTGAAAACATTCTCGGCCCTCGGTGCGTATGGTTGCTCCGTCATTACCGCGCTGGTCGCGCAAAATACGCGCGGCGTTCAGTCGGTCTACCGAATTGAACCTGATTTTGTCGCGGCGCAGCTTGATTCTGTGTTCAACGATGTGCGAATTGATACCACCAAGATCGGTATGCTGGCGGAAACCGATATCGTTGAGGCGGTGGCTGAACGTTTACAGCGCCATCAGGTGAAAAATGTGGTGCTGGATACCGTCATGCTGGCAAAAAGCGGCGATCCATTGCTTTCACCTTCCGCCGTTGAGACGCTGCGAACCCGCTTGTTGCCGCAGGTATCCATTATTACGCCAAATTTACCTGAAGCCGCGGCGTTGCTTAACGCTGAGCATGCGCGTAGCGAGCGGGAAATGCTGGAGCAAGGTCGCGCGCTGCTGGCGATGGGCTGCGGCGCGGTGCTCATGAAAGGAGGACATCTGGACGATGCACAAAGCCCGGACTGGCTGTTTACGCGCGAAGGCGAGGTGCGTTTTACCGCCCCCAGAGTGAACACCAAAAACACGCATGGCACGGGCTGTACGCTGTCGGCGGCGCTGGCGGCGCTTCGTCCTCGCCACCAAAATTGGGCAGAAACGGTGCAGGAGGCAAAAATCTGGCTTTCTGCGGCGCTGGCTCAGGCAGATACGCTGGAAGTGGGCGAGGGGATTGGGCCGGTACATCATTTCCACGCATGGTGGTAATGGTAGTATACTGGCAACAGACTCGTCTGCCAGGAAAAAGATAAATGGAACAATCGCATACCCGGCTGATTGCGCAACTGAACGAACGAATTTCAGCGGCGGATAATACGCCGCTCTACATGAAGTTTGCAGAAACGGTCAAGAATGCTGTGCGTAGCGGAATTCTTGAGCATGGCAATATTTTGCCTGGTGAGCGTGATCTTAGCCAGTTGACTGGCGTTTCGCGAATTACGGTTCGTAAAGCGATGCAATCGCTGGAAGAAGAAGGGGTGGTGACTCGCGCGCGCGGATACGGGACGCAAATCAACAATATCTTTGAGTATTCCCTTAAAGAGGCGCGTGGTTTTTCTCAGCAGGTGGTCTTACGCGGTAAAAAGCCCGATACGCTGTGGGTCAATAAACGCGTTGTCACCTGCCCGGACGAGGTGGCACAACAACTGGCGATTGCGAGTGGAAGTGATGTCTTCCTGCTAAAACGCATTCGCTATGTGGATGAAGATGCGGTTTCCATCGAGGAATCATGGGTGCCGGTGCATCTTATTCATGATGTGGATGCCATTGGCGTCTCACTGTATGACTATTTCCGCAGCCAGCACATTTTTCCCCAGCGTACGCGTTCTCGCGTGAGCGCACGTATGCCGGATGCCGAGTTTCAGTCACATATTCAGATGGACAGCAAAGTGCCGGTGCTGGTGATAAAGCAAGTGGCGCTTGATCAACAACAACGACCCATTGAGTACAGCATCAGCTACTGTCGAAGCGATCTATACGTTTTTGTGTGCGAGGAGTAGCTCTTCGCGCAGGGGCGCGCAATCTCCCCCGCGATGCCCAACCACCCAGGATGCCACTGCGTTGCCGAGCAGCACGGCATCTGCCAGTGACCAGCCGGATGACAGTCCGGCCAGCACACCTCCGGCATGGCTGTCGCCTGCGCCGATCGTGTCTACGACCTCGACAGGAAACGCCGGGACGCAGCCCGCAGCATGCTGACTGAAGTACCATGCGCCGTCTTTATCGTGGCGCACGACCAACGGTGCTGAAAATCGCGCCAGCCATGCTGCGCCAAAGGCCGTCATTTCGGTGCTGAGTTCAAAACGTTCGGCGGCGATTTCCGCCTCCTGGCGGTTGAGAGACACCAGAGGACGCAGCGCCATAATCCGTGACATTAATGCGTCAGGAATATCGCCGATGCGTGGGCCAAAATCGATAAAAGGCGTCACGTCGTCTAAACTTTCCAGCCAGCATACCAGCCGTTCACCGCAAGGGGCGGCGAGCTGATAACCGGAGAGATAGAGCAAACTCTGGCGGGGGACGGACAACTGCGCCAGCCAGTCGCTATTCCACTGGTTTTCTACGCCGCTGAATGACATAAAGGTGCGCTCGCCATCAGGCTCCACCAGGGCCAGACACCAGCCGTTATCGCCTTCGGCGTTGTCGATCAGGCTCTGTAAACCCTCTTTTGCCATTCGGTTACGGATAATATCAGCCCATACGCCCTGGCCCAGCGGCAGGGCATTGCTGGCTTCAATCCCCAGACGTTTTAACGCAACGGCGATATTAAGCGCGCAGCCGCCAACATGCACACCCTGTTGTTTTAACTCAATGTCGCAGCCGCGCCAGGGCAGAGCCCAGGCATCGGCAATCACGTCAATGACCGCCGCGCCCACCACGGTGACAGGGCGACGGGTGGTCAGGGTCGGCAACAGATCTCGCAAGTGTGCGGCATTCATGATACCTCCCGCATTTGACGCAAACGCACCAGTTCGGTGGCGTAGCGAGCAAAATCCAGCTGATTAACCGCATCCAGTTCTTGCTTCAGGTCCGGGGAGATAGCCCCAATACCGTTTAATGCGCCGCAAATCGCGGTCGCCATCGCGCCAATGGTGTCGGTGTCGCCGCCGAGGTTGGCGCAGAGGATCGCGCAACGATTCGGGTCGGTCTGCGCCAGTTCCACCATCGCGATGGCGCAGGGCACGGATTCAATGGTGCTGGTGCCCGCCCCGACGACCTGGTAAAGCTGTTCGCTGGCGGATTCAACGCCGTTGGCTTCACGAACGATTTTCAACGCCAGTTCCAGGCGGGCCGAGAGCGAAGCGCTAAAGGTGGTGATGCGTTTTTGCTGGGCGTGATGGGCGATGGCAGGAAGTGAGTCGACAATTCTCGCCCAGGGCTCGCCATCAATCGCACGAGAAATCGCCCACGCGACCACCACAGCGCCGGCCACCGCGAGATCGGACTTATGCGTTGGACTGGAGGCCAACGCCACTTCATCGATAAAGGTATCCAGAGAATGGGTCGGCAGCAGGCAGCCTAACGGTGAGACGCGCATCGCAGCACCGTTAGTGACGCCGTTGTTCTCAAGCTCAGCCACCGGTTTACCGTTACGAATGGCGTTAAGCGCAATTTTGGATGTTGGGCCCAGCACGTTTTTGTTGAAAGCATCGAAGCGTTCCGCCCACGCCAGAATGTTGCGTCCGATCAGGTCAGGATTAATTTTCCCGTCACATTCGAGCAAGGCATCCGCCAGACACAGCGCCATGGAGGTATCGTCCGTAAACTCCGCACGATTAAAATAACAGGCGGCGTTGTTCTCCTCCGGGCCTGGCAGGAAGCGGTCAATCCAGCCAAAATGTGCTTTTACGCGCGTTCTTGGCCATAGCTCAGACGGCATTCCCATCGCATCTCCTAATGCTTGCCCGTAAAGAGCGCCGAGAATACGTTCAGCTTTCATTTTACTTCCCCTTTTGTCAGTGCAATATCGCGATCGTCCACGTTAATCGCGGTGATTTCCTTAGCGGATTCGCGAAAGAAAATCATAAACAGGACGGCAATCACCGCGATCATCACCGCGCCAAATGTCCACATTCCCGCCCAGTTGAAGGTGAGGCCGTTTACCGGTTCTTTATACGCAAACATCTTTTCCATCATCATGCCGCCGAGGCGGTAGCCCAGCAGGCTGCCAAACCCCTGGCAACAGAGCGTAATCAGCCCCTGAGCCGCCGTACGCATATGAACGGGCGCCTTTTTGTCGACATAAATATAGGCCGTTACGTAGTAGAAGTCGTAACTTACCCCATGAAGCAGAATGCCGAGGAACAGCAGGGCGTAAGTGAAGTATTCCTCTGCGCCGCCGTAAATAAAGAATCCGTAGCGAATGGCGGCGGTGATAAGACCAAGCAACAGAACCTTTTTAATACCAAAGCGTTTGGTAAAGAAAGGCAATGCCAGCATAAAGAAGATTTCAGAGAACTGCCCAAGCGTCATCCAGCCTGTCGCATTCTGCATACCCACTTCCGTCAGATAGCCATTGGCGAAGATGTAGTAAAACGCCAGCGGCATGGCAAACAGGAATGAACAGAAGAAGAAGACCAGAAAGTTTTTATCACGCAGCAGGATCAACGCGTCCAGACCCAGCATCACTTTGAGATCCAGCTTGCCGGTACTTTTTGGCGGCGTATCCGGCAGGAAGAGGGCAAAAACTCCCAGCAATGCCGAGCTGGCAGCGGTGATAAGCAGCGGAATATTGGTCGGCGAGATATCGCTGTAACCCAGCATCTGCGGTAAGAATCCGCAGGCCAGACCAGAGGCTATCCAGCCGATCGTCCCCATGACGCGGATGCGCGGAAAGTCGCTTTCAACATCCCCTACGTTGGAAAACGCAATGCTGTTGGTTAATGCGATGGTCGGCATATAGGTGAGCGAGTAGGCCAGCAGCAGCGGGAAGAAGCCGGAAAACGTGGTTTGCTGCGCGGCGAAATACATCAACACGGCGCCTGCAAGCATCAGTACTGCTAACACTTTTTGCGCGGAGAAAAAGCGGTCAGTTAACGAGCCGACGAGGATAGGGGAAAGGATGGCGGCGATGGCGGTACACGCGTAAGACCAGCCGATTTCACCGGCAGTAAAACCGCTTTTACTCAGCCACAACCACAAAGGGACGAACCAGGCGCCCCAGATAAACCATTCAACAAACATCATGAACGACAGCTTCACTGTAGTTTTCATCTTTAAATCCTTCATGACAGGTAAGGTACGCTCAGACACTACCATTAAATAATACCTTTAAAATACCTTTGAGCTGCAAATTTGACCGCTGTAACACTTTTTTGTACGTGAATCGTGCCAGCAGATAGCGCTGAAAAGTGTCTTAAAGTTGGAAAAAATGCCCACCTGATACCAGGCTTATGGCTGCCCGCAAAAAGGCGGGTCAGGATAATACACACTCCGATACGCAATCGGAATGACGGGAGCATAGCTATGACTGATATTGCGCAGTTGCTTGGCAAAGACGCCGACAGCCTTTTACAGCATCGTTGTATGACCATTCCTTCTGATCAACTTTATCTGCCCGGACATGACTACGTTGACCGCGTGATGGTTGATAATAATCGCCCGCCCGCTGTCCTGCGTAACATGCAGACGCTGTATAACACCGGGCGTCTGGCAGGGACCGGGTATCTTTCTATTTTACCTGTCGATCAGGGGGTAGAACACTCTGCCGGGGCGTCCTTTGCGGCGAATCCACTTTATTTTGATCCGAAGAACATTGTGGAACTGGCGATCGAGGCGGGTTGTAACTGTGTGGCCTCCACTTACGGCGTACTGGCGTCGGTTTCACGACGTTATGCGCACCGCATACCGTTCCTCGTGAAACTCAACCACAACGAGACGCTGAGTTACCCCAATACCTTTGACCAAACGTTGTATGCCAGCGTTGAGCAGGCATTCAATATGGGCGCGGTGGCGGTCGGCGCAACCATCTATTTTGGTTCGGAGGAGTCGCGTCGCCAGATTGAAGAGATTTCAGCTGCCTTTGAGCGTGCGCATGAGCTGGGAATGGTAACCGTGCTCTGGGCGTATCTGCGCAATTCAGCCTTCAAGAAAGACGGCGTGGATTACCATGTGTCTGCTGACCTGACCGGGCAGGCCAACCACCTGGCGGCCACCATTGGTGCGGACATCGTCAAACAGAAAATGGCAGAAAACAACGGCGGCTATAAAGCGGTTAACTTCGGCTATACCGACGATCGTGTCTACAGCAAGCTGACCAGCGATAACCCCATCGATTTAGTGCGTTACCAACTGGCGAATTGCTACATGGGGCGTGCGGGGCTGATTAACTCCGGCGGTGCTGCAGGAGGAGAAACCGATCTCAGTGATGCGGTACGTACTGCGGTTATCAATAAACGTGCAGGTGGCATGGGCCTGATTCTGGGGCGCAAAGCCTTCAAGAAATCGATGGCGGACGGCGTGAAATTGATCAATGCCGTACAGGATGTCTATCTGGATAATAAAGTGACCATTGCCTGAGGTCACTCATTCCTCTCCCGCGGAGGGAGGGGAATGTTCTCAATGACTTCAGCGAAGCAAAGGACAGTCTGGCGGCAACCGACAGCGCAGCGCGGCAGGCAGGATCTCAATATGAAACTGTTGACCGCTGAGCGGTTCGCCATCCAGATTAAAGGTGATCTCGTGCGGTGCCTGAATATCAAACCACGATGAAGCGCCGTCGATGATGTTCGGGTTTTCCTCGGGTTGCTTCAGTGTCGATAACAACGCAGGGAGGAGTTCTTCGCCCGTGAAGATCCGCAACTGTAAAAGACCATCATTAATGAGCGCATCCGGGCAGAGCTGTTGTCCGCCTCCAGCCTGACGGCCATTTCCAATACCAATGACCAGCGCGTCGCCTTGCCACTGAAAGTTCTCGCCCCGGATTTCGCAACGGTCTGGTTTAAGGGTATCCATCCGCATTAACCCATGAATAAGGTACGACACGCCGCCCAGCGCCGCTTTCAGTTTTTCCGGCGTTTCGGTCGTGATCCGCGTACCGAACCCACCGGTCGCCATATTGATAAAACAGGTTTTATCATTGACCTGCGCCATATCGATTTCCACCGCAGAACCGGCGATGGCCAGCTTGAGGGCGTTGTCCAGCGCATCAGGAATTCCCACGCTGGTGGCGAAATCATTGGCGGTGCCCAGAGGCAAAATCCCGAGGGCAGGGATGTTTGCTCCCTGACACTGGATGAGCGCGGTAGACACTTCATTGATCGTGCCGTCACCGCCCCCCGCGATAACGGTCTCAACGCCTAACTGGCGGGCCTCTTCGACATAACGTTGCGCGTCGCCCTTTTCCCAGGTGACGCGAACATGGATATCTACGCCTTCGTTACGCAGCAACGCAATGGCTTCGCGTAGAAGTGGGTTGTCTGCACTTTTACCATTCAGGATCAGTAAGCTGGCGGGGAATTTTGCCATCCGTTATCTGCCTTTTTCATTAATATGTTGAAAGTGTAGAGCAGAACGGGAAAGAGAGGTTCAGAACAGGATGAAATGCTGATGTGTTTAACCAGGATTAGGGACAGTTCTCAGTAAATAATGCATGTGGAAAATGCAGTTTTTTTGTCTTTGATGATGTTGCGGTGACGTGACCGTTGGCAAAGTGCCAGAAGCGGGCGTTGCTATTACCAAGGCGTGTTGATCAATAGGGAACAGGTCAACCCAATTACTATTTAATGCCCAGTCGTACGACAACCCCAAACCAGAAATATAGTTCTCTGTTAGCGTTCTGTTACCTGAGTTGAGGTTGCGCATACCCATTCATTCTTCTGAGTAAGAAATACGATATCCACCCTCAGCCATGAGAACGTTTGCAAATCCAGCTCGGTCGAGGTGCATTCCTGCAATGAGCAGTTTCTCCCTGACTGCCTGTTGCAGTATTTTTTTTCGTGTTCCTTCGGCCTGAGCGGGATTGCAATCAAATTCAATGGAAACGGCCGGATGCGCTGACTGAATATGTGGGAAATGGACGATGTCTCCCCATATCAATAAACTTTTATCTCCAGCATTGATACGAAATCCGGTATGACCTGGCGTGTGGCCCGGTAGCCATACCGGGAAAATACCCTCTGTTATTTCGCTCCCGCCAATAAAGTGTAATTTCGCTGCATAACCTTCTAATGTTCGACGGACCAGCATGAAATTACGTTGCCTACGCTCGCTGGCCATTTTCATTTTTTCATCATCCTGCCAGTATTCTGCTTCGAGAGGATGAAGATGAAGTTCAGCATGTTTATAGGCTGGTCGTCCTTCAGCGTCCAGCAGACCGCCGATATGATCAGGATGGCCGTGTGTCAATAAAACGGTGTCCACATCATCTGGGGAGACCCCAACTTCGCTGAGGTTTTTTTCGAGCAGACCTCCCACGTTGTTAAGACCCCCGGTACCGGCATCAACGAGTATGGTTCGCCCCCTACCGCGGATTAGATAACAGTAGATATGAATATTTCCGGGTTCAGCGATCCCGGCACTTTGCTGAATTAACCTGGCATCAGCTATTTCAATGCCTGACAGTAAATCCAGGCTGGCTGGCATACTACCATCACTCAGGGCAGTAACCAGAAAATTCCCAATCTGACAGGAGGTAAAAGGTGGATAGTTCATAAATACCCCAAGGTTAGTTTCGAGCGTGTATTTGCGGTGCGGTAAAGCCAAAACAGCGAATACGTACCATCAGCCCCATGGTCTGTCGAATGGCCAGGTCCAGTTCACTCATAAAATTCTCCATCACTTCCGGCGTACGCCATTTTGTCAGACGATAAAAGAGTTCCGCGTAGACCGGATGCCCACATCCCGGTCTTACATCGACATATATGATGTGAACCTTTTCCGGTTCTGCACCGAGAATATCACTGCACAGCTTACTGCAGTGACGGGTGAAATTTGGCTGTTCAGTGAACCTGTCGGAATGATCAGCCGAAATATAAAAAGTAAGGTTAGGCATGATTTTTCGGTTTTCCTCCCTGATGAGCCTTCACAGAGTTTTGCAATTGTGTTGTAAGAGGTTCGTAGAGATATGCGTCGGGTACTGTGCCTGCTAACTGTGCAGCAGTTTCCCATGCAAGAACGTATGCCACTCGCCGCTCCGGGAAATTATCCAGCCCTGACGCCTGCATTTCCAGCGGCCTGTAACCCAGTTCGGTCTCTATAAAACTGATCGGATGAGAGCTGAGCAGCAGTATTTCCTCTGAGGATACGGCCGGAGCCAGGCATTCGCATTCATACAGATTACGGTGCCAGTCAGTAATATGCGTCTGCCAGTGGGAGAAATTACCGCCGCCTTTTAGCCGGTACTCGTCACTGATGATAACGTCCGCATCGTTAACGGTATGAATGGCGAGATAAACAGGACAGCCTGGCTGTCGGGCCCGGAAACGCTGGGACGTGCTGAATCCGCTGACAGAGACCAATGCGGGAAGTTTTTCCAGGCTGTAAAATTTATTCCAGGCTTCCTCGCTTTTGGGATCGTTATAAGTGCATTCCACGATATACAACATCGACTTACCTCTGCATGAATAAATATTGAATCTGCTCAATGATTTTTCATCATGCTACATGCTGTATTTTCGGCTATAAAACGATATTACTTCATCAATCAGTGATATTACGTCACTGAAAGGTCATCGTATGCACAAATCAAGGGACAGTTATTATGCGCAGAAAAATTCCGAGTAGTACTTCCCTGCAGGCTTTTGATGCCGCCGCCAGACACGGTAATTTTGCCCGGGCAGCAGAGGAGTTATCGCTGACGGAAGGAGCCATCAGCCGACAGATCGCACGCCTTGAGTCTTTGCTGAACTGCAAACTTTTTGACCGGGCGGGAAGCCGCGTAAAGCTTAATCCTGTCGGGGCTCGCTATGCACATCACGTACGCGAAACGCTCGAACGGCTCGACAGGGACACCCAATACATAATGGGAATGCCTGAGGGTAGTAAAAGTCTGGATATTGCCGTCCTGCCAACGTTCTCCAGTCGATGGCTTATTCCCCGCCTGAACGGCTTTAGAGCGATGTACCCGGGAATAACATTAAATATAGCGGCCAGAACAGACCCTTTCATTCTCACCGGGAGTGGCTTTGACGCCGTCGTTCATTTTGAGCATCCTGCATGGGCGGGCATGCGCATGCATTTTCTCTTTCAGGAAAAACTGCTTCCTGTGTGCCATCCTGCACTGCTAACGAAAAAGAACGTCAATGAGCAGTTGAACGAACTGCCCCGCATTCACCGGCGGCAGAACCCGGAAGCATGGCATAACTATGCCCAGGAAAGCGGGATAGTCCTTGATAATCCGGCTCAGGGTGTCCGGTATGACCTTCATGAAATGGCGATAGCGGCCGCACTGGCGGGACAAGGCGTGGCAATGGTTCCGCGCATGTATGTTGACAAAGAGCTGCGTAGCGGAATACTTGTCGCGCCCTGGCCAGAATCAGAGCACCTGAGCAAAAAATTCTGTTTGGTAAAACCACAGGAAACTGGAATAAATGAACCTGCACTGCAGGATTTTGAACGCTGGCTCCTGACGGAAATCAGTTGACGTTAATGTCCGTTCCTCGCTCATAGCTGCCGTTTAGATACTGTGCATAGCTAACTGTGTATTATCAGCAGATCAACCTGCGATGGACTGAATCACCTCAACGTTGGACTGACCCCGCTCCGGTAGACGATCCTGCCCGATAGCGGAAACTGTTTCCTGGTGACCACGACCCACGTAAGCCGATGAGCGAAAATACCATCAATAAGGCGCTGCGCACGATGGCCGTAGAGCCCTGTAAGCAGTGTAGCGGCAACGTTAATAGTCGGCATTTTTGTCTGAATTATCACTTTTGTTTCTCTTGTCTTATGTATTATTGCTGTGGTTCAATATTGAGAATGAAAAAAAAGAACCAGAAGAAATTTTGGAAATAATTTATCAACAATGTTAACTATTGATGAAATTAAAGTAACATCTCGTAAATTTGTCTTTTTTATTTCTCATAGACGAGAATTTACATATCATGATATAATGTGACAGAAAAACACGCAGGTTATTAACCTGCCAGTAATGTAAATAAATTTTTTAGGAGACTATTCCAGTGGGACGTAAATGGGCCAATATTGTTGCTAAAAAAACGGCTAAAGACGGTGCAACGTCTAACGTATATGCAAAGTTCGGTGTAGAAATCTATGCTGCTGCTAAACAAGGTGAACCAGATCCAGAATTAAACTCATCTTTAAAATTCGTTATTGAACGTGCGAAACAAGCACAAGTTCCAAAACACGTTATTGATAAAGCAATTGATAAAGCCAAGGGTGGCGGAGATGAAACGTTCGTGCCAGGCCGTTATGAAGGCTTTGGACCAAATGGTTCAATGATCATCGCTGAAACATTGACTTCAAATGTTAACCGTACAATTGCTAATATCCGCTCAATTTTCAATAAAAAAGGCGGGAATATCGGTGCGGCAGGTGCTGTCAGCTATATGTTTGACAATACTGGAGTGATTGTATTTAAAGGAACAGACCCTGACCATATTTTTGAAATTTTGCTTGATGCTGAAGTTGAGGTTCGTGATGTAACCGAAGAAGAAGGGAACATCATTATCTATACTGAATCTACAGACCTTCATAAAGGAATTGCAGCGCTAAAAGCTGCTGGGATTACTGAATTTTCAACAACAGAATTAGAAATGATTGCTCAATCAGAAATTGAACTTTCACCAGAAGATTTAGAAATCTTTGAAGGGCTTGTTGATGCCCTTGAAGATGACGATGACGTTCAAAAAGTATATCATAACGTTGCAAATCTCTAATTATAAATTAAAGAAATCTGTCATTGTGGCAGATTTTTTAACTTATAAATTTGTTATAAAAAACATATCTGGCCAGATATATTGATTATAAAAAATAGATAAAAACCACTATCTCCAAGAAGAAATTACATTAATTGAAATTTCTGGCCTTAACTATCTGATGATAGACGGCAAAGGAGCACCTGCAAGTTCAGTTTTTCAAAACACGATTTAATTTTTATATGCGACGGCTTATATGATTTCAATGTCTTACCGAAATCCAGATTTTTCAATTGAAAATTTATTGATATTCTGCGTCAGGCTTCAGCGTACTTTGCTCTGACGGAGGTCGACCGCCATGGTAAGTGTCAAATCACGTTATTTCAGCAATACTTAATCCTCTCCACGATAGCGTTGCCCCAGTGTGTTGTATCCCATAGCCGAACACACCTCTGATTTCTTCAAGCAGAGCAACCTCAGACAGATGAGTGCTCCGGCGCTGATTCTGTTTACGACCACAGTCAACAAACTCCTCATTAAATATCCTTCAAACCATCAGGATTTGTGAAATCCGCCATAATTAGTAGGGATATTCAACGGTAGGAGACAATCATGAAGGAGTTACTAAAGCTAAATATCGACGAGTTCAAAACTCACTTCCTGGGGAGGTGATTCTGTAAATAGACCCGTTTTAGTTCCATGCATTTTTTGAGATCCCAGCCAAATAATGGTGTTGTCGATATTCCTCCGG
>NZ_JBWKVL010000028.1:0-13124 GCF_059421685.1 Citrobacter sp. GW821-FHT02E08
TGGCGGACTCAGCCCGGAACAGTTTGAAAACCAGAACCTCGCTTAGGGCCGTGTCCACATTACGTGGGTAGGATCACTTTACGGATTTTAATGTGTGCGATGGGTACAGCGTAATCAGCGATGTTCGGATTTCATGACCCGTTTTCGAACAATATGGTGAATCCCCAGGTTCCCTGGTTATCATTTTGTGAACGTGAGTAAAAATTCGTTATATTAAATAAGCAATTTAAATGATAACTCTTCATTCAACGTTTAAAGAATTCCTGCTGCCTTGTGAGGTTTTATTGCATCTCATGAAGATCAGTAGAGATCATATAAACCACGCTATTGCGTTAGCACCTTTCACTTAAGCCAATGAATGAGGGGAAACACCGGTGAGTCTACCGGCAGCGCTTATTCTCATCAGTTTTCGTATCGACGAATTCCATAAAATACTTATTAAACATAGAGATACGCACATCACTAAGAAGTGTCTGATTTTGGCGGAAGCTACTATATGTTGTAGTAGCCTGTATCACACTCCTGTGACAGTATTAACAATTCTGCAAAATGTGGTAGGACCCGCTTGATGTCAGAACATTCGCAATCCAGCCTGTTTAATGAAGGACAGGTCACTCTTCCTGAAGGTTATCAGGACCGCTCAGTCAATATTTTCACTCAGCCTGGCGCTGACGTCCCGGCGTTCAATATTTCCCGCGACACGCTGAACGCCGGTGAAAATCTTTCGGCTTACATCAACCGTCAACTGGTACTGATGGAAAAACACCTTAAAGGCTGGAAACAGAGCGAACGCCATACTGTCGTGCTGGGCGATAACCTTTTACAGGGCGAAAATGTGCACGCCAGCTACCTGCGCGATGGGAAACGTATCTGTCAGCAGCAGGCGGTGTTTAACACGCATGATGCGCATATTCTGGTCTTTACCATGACCTCCGCCACAACGCTGACAGACCGCGACGGCGATCTGTTTCTTTCATTGCTCGGGAGTTTTCGCCTCCACGCTTAACGATAAGGATTATTGTTATGTTTGAAGCTGCACGCGCGGGTGATGATATTGGACACTCCGGCGCGCTGGCCGGGATGATTGCCGGAACCGTCGTTGGCGGCCTGATCGCTGCCGTGGGGGGGATCGCGGCGGGTGCGATGTTTATTGCTGGCCTTGGGGCATCCTGTATTGGCGTAGGTGTACTGCTCATCGGCGCCAGCCTTGCGGTCGGTTATCTCACCAGTGAACTGGCAACTGCCGCAAGAGACAGCATTGCGGATGCCGGGGCATCCAGCATGACGAAAAAAGGCGTCATCACCGCCGGTTCGCCTGACGTTTTTATCAACAGTAAACCCGCAGCACTCGCTACCAACAGCATGGTGGCGTGCTCTGACGACGGCTCTCAGCAGATGGCGGAAGGCTCCTCGCGGGTCTCTATCAATGGCCTGCCTGCGTCCCGTCTGGGGGATCGCACCACCTGTGACGCAAAGATCATGGCCGGTTCGGACAATGTCCGCATTGGGGGTAGCCCGAAACAGACACTGCCTATCCAGTCCGAAGTCCCGGAATGGGTTTATAAAGCCTCAGATCTTACCCTACTGTTTACCGGATTGTTCGGGGGCTGGGGCGGCGCTGCGGGTAAAGTGGGGGCGCTGGCTAAGCTGCTTGACAAAATTCCCGGTATTAACAAACTTAGCCGTATTGCCTGCCGTGCAGGCACGTTGATGACCGGCGTGGCGGCCGCAGGGATCGTTGCCCGCCCGGTGGATATGGCCAGCGGGCAGAAGTTTCTCAGCGGCGATGACGAGCTGGATTTCATCCTCCCTTCCCGCTTGCCCGTCCGCTGGCAGCGTTACTGGCGTAGCGGTAACCCTGGCGACAGCGTTCTTGGCCGGGGGTGGAGCCTGTTCTGGGAAACCCGACTGGAACGCTATCAGGATGGACTGGTCTGGCGCGCGCCTTCCGGGGATTACGTCTCCTTCCCGAGGGTGCCGAAAGGCCTGCGGACATACTGCGCAGACGAAAAATGCTGGCTGGAGCATCACCCTGATAACAGTTGGTCGGTGTATGACATCAGCGGCGAGCGTTGGCATTATGCCCCGCTGGGCGAAGCGTCGCCTTCCCTGTTACAACGACTGTCTGACCCCTGCGGCAATGATATTCTGTTTGAATGGAACGACAATCACACCCTGCATGCGCTGACCGACAGCGCCGGACAGCGAGTGGTCTGCCGCTATGATAATGAGCGCCTCGCCAGTGTCTGGCAGGATGATACAATCTGCCTGGTCAGCTATGCGTATGATGAACAGCGCCAGCTCGTTTCAGTAACGGGCCGGGGCGGTAGCGTGCGCAGACGTTTCCACTGGCGGGATGGTCTGATGAGCGCCCACGAGGATGCGAACGGGCTGCTGAGTGAATACCGCTGGCAGGAGATCGACGGCCTGCCGCGCGTGGTCGCGTTCCGGCACAACGGCGGCGAACGGCTAACGTTCGAATACGATTTTGACAACGGCACCCGCCGTGCCATCCGTGATGACGGCGCACAGGCGCACTGGCTGATTGACGACGATGACAATGTCGCGCGTTTTACGGATTTTGACGGCCGCCAGACGGCGTTTATCTACCGCGACGGCGAGCTCTGCGATGTTGTCCTGCCCGGCGGTGCCATCCGCCGTAGTTTATGGGACAAATATGGCCGGATGACGCAGGAGACGGACCCGGCTGGCCGTCGTACCGAATATTACTGGTACCGCCTGACGGACCGTATCACCCGCACGGTTTACCCGGATGGAACGTCATCACAGAACATTTATGACCTGAAGGGTCGCCTGTTAGCGGAAGACGATGTTTCCGGCAACAAAACCACGTATCACTACCCTGCTGAAGACGAAATACTGCCGGACAGCATCACGGATGCCACCGGCGGTGTGGTGCGACTGGTGTGGAACAACCAGGGACTGCTGACACAACGCACCGACTGCTCCGGCAGCGTCACCTGTTTTAGCTATGACCGCTTCGGGCAACTGGTTGCCAGTGAGGATGCAGCAGGCAATATCACGCGTCGCGAATGGAACGACGCCGGGCTACTCAGCGCAGTGATTCACCCGGACGGCAGCCGTGAATCGCTGCTGTGGAACGAACGCGGGCAACTCGCCGCCTGGCGTGACCCGCTGGAAAGCGAAGTCAGTTGGATGTACGACGTGCTTGGCCTGCCGATCAGCCTCACCGATCGTATCGGTCGCACCCGTCGCTGGCGCTACGACCCGCGCGGCAACCTGCTGCGACTGGAGAATGGCAACGGCGGTGAATACCGGTTTACCTATGACGCCGTGGGTCGTCCGCTCAGTGAAACGCGCCCGGATGATACATCCCGCCAGATGGAATGGGATGCCCGGGGTTTTCTCTGCGCCCTCCAGGAAAACGGCAGGCCTGCCGCCGACAGGGGCATCGCCCGGCGTTTACAGCAGTTCAGTTATGACGACAGCGGTCTGATGACCGGGCGCAGCCACCGCCATGCTGAATATCGTTATTTCCGCGATCTGAGTGGTCAACTCACCCGTATCCTCCGCACCCCCACGGCCGAAGGTGTCGCGCTGGGTATCGAAAACGATGAAATTGCCCTGATCCGTGATGCTGCCGGACGCATGTTAAGCGAATCCGGGGTGAATGGAGAGGTTGGTTACCAGTGGGATGCGCTGAATAATCTGACGTCCCTGACATTGCCCGGTGAGCAGCCGATTTCCTGGCTGCACTATGGCTCCGGCCACGTCAGCGCCATCCGTTTTGGCCAGCAACTGGTCACCGAATTCACCCGTGACCGTCTGCACCGAGAAACGCACCGTACTCAGGGCGCACGCAATCAGCTCCGCCGGTATGACAGCCTCGGCAGACGTACCGGGCAGCGCAGTGAAATAAACGCCGATGTCACCCTGCCAGAACAGGCGGTACTCGGGCGTCTTTATCGCTATACCGCCCGTGGCGAGCTTTCTGGCGTCAGCGACAGCCTGCGTGGCGAAGTGAATTACGGCTACGATGCCGAAGGCCGCCTGCTGAAACACTACGAGGCCCGACAGGGGCACAGCAGTGCGCATTTTCGTTATGACGCCGCAGACAACCTCGCCGCCAGTGACGACGACGCGCCGGTCACCGATAACCGCCTGCAGCACTGGCAAAACCTGTTTATGCAGTACGACGCCTGGGGCAACCTGGTCCGCCGCCGCAGTGGTCTATATGAACAGCACTATGCCTGGGATGCTGAGAACCGCCTGATTTCGGCGCAGGGAACCGGTCCGGAGGGGCGTTTTCAGGCGCATTATCAGTATGATGCCCTCGGCAGACGCACACGAAAACTGGTCTCTACCGCCCATGGGAGCACCGAAACCCGCTTCCTCTGGCAGGGATACCGCCTGTTACAGGAGCAGCACGAAGGCGGACAGTGCAGCACATACCTTTATGACCCTAACGAAGTCTGGAGCCCGCTGGCCCGAATCGACCATCTGCGCGACGACAGACGTGGGGAGATTTACTGGTTCAGCACTGACCTGAACGGCGCACCGCTGGAAGTCACCGACGTACGTGGAAACGTGCGCTGGAGTGGTCATTACGGCAGTTTTGGCGAAGTACGGCATCAGACGGCAGGCTTCACCGGCGCGTTGCAGCACACCGCCCTCTCCCATCAGCCCCTGCGCTACGCCGGGCAGTATGCTGACAGCGAAACCGGACTTCACTATAATCTGTTCCGCTACTACGACCCGCAGGTCGGACGGTTTATTGTTCAGGATCCGATAGGGTTAAACGGCGGGTGGAATCTTTACCAGTATGCGCCGAATCCGCTGGGGTGGATTGATCCTTTAGGGCTAACTTGTGGCTCTATGGTGAAAAAAATCAATGGGCGTAATCCGAGCAATAGTGCATTTGCAGGAAAAATCTATCCAGCCAGTAAATTACCGGCAGATATAAGAGGAACATATCCTCATGGTGTACCATTTAATCATGCAGGGTTCCCTGATTTTTCACGTTATTCGATTAAAAATACTCGCATTGAATTAGGCTCCTCAAGGAATGTAGATTTTGGCAGGGCTGATCGTGCTGCCGGATATGGTCCCGAAAATCCTCGCCCTGAAGGATATACTTGGCATCACCATCAGGACTCTGGATATATGCAATTAGTTCCTACTGATATACATGATGCAGTAAGGCATTCAGGTGGGATTTCAACAAGCAAGAGGTAATATATGGTTACTATCATTTATTCTAAGAAGCCAGCAACATTAGAAGATATCTCTGATTTTGAGAGAGAAATAAATAGTGCTTTGCCAAGTGATTATAAAAAATTTCTAATGGAATATAATGGAGGGCAACCTCAACCTGACTCGTTCAGGTTTTTTTCTGACAGAAATGATGCCTCTTCTGTTGATCGTTTCCTTAGTTTAGGAAACGAGAAAAATAGTAACCTCCTGAAGTATTACAACAATTATAAAGATAGGATTCCATTGGGTTTTATTCCTATCGCTCATGATGCAGGGGGCAACCTTGTTATTATGGAGCTAAAAACCAATGAAAATAAAATTTATTTTTGGGATCATGAACTTGAAGCTGATGAAGGAGTTGTTCCTGATATGAGTAATGTTTATTTGATCAATCAATCTTTTTCTGATTTTATAGATAATCTTTATGAGGAAATAATCTAAATAAAACCAAGGCCGTTTTATCGGCCATTTTCATCCCTGCTTGAACACCATATCCTATGGAGGTGCTCAGCAATAAGTTGCTCTGCCAGTAATACTACTCATGGGAAAATCCGAATCCATTATCCCCGTAAGTTATACTGAGTTAACCATGAGTAGATTCCAGAATGTAAAAACGAAGCCGCAGATAAGATTCACTCTACCGCCTGCTAAAACACTACGAAACCCGACAGGGGCACAGCAGTGCGTATTTTCGTTATGACGCCGCGGATAACCTCACCGCCAATGACTATTTTGGTGAAGCACGGTATCAGACGGCAGGCTTCACCAGCGCGTTGCAGCACACCGCCCTCTCCCATCAGCCTCTGCGCTACGCCGGGCAGTATGCTGACAGCGAAACCGGACTTCACTATAATCTGTTCCGCTACTACGACCCGCAGGTCGGACGGTTTATTGTTCAGGATCCGATTGGGTTAAATGGCGGGTGGAACCTTTACCAGTATGCGCCGAATCCTCTTTCATACATAGATCCGCTTGGGTTGGCATCATGTCGTCTAAATAATATGGGAAAAACTCCAGGTAAAGATAGCAAGACCGGTAGAGCAGTAATTGAACGAATGCGCAGCGAAGGTCGTATTCGTGGTACAGGTGACAGGATGCAATTTAAGAGCTCAACAGATAAACAATGGTATTTTGTTAAAGATGCAGATATGGCTCACTTAACTGATGCTGTTAAATATTGGAACCAGAAGGGCGGTTATTATGGACCGAAATCTAAAGAAGTTAGAGCCTTTATGCGTGATTCTAATAATTATGAATTGGAATATTATGGCCATAACCGTTCTCAAGGTGCGAAACTGCCTGATAGATATAAAGAACCAAGTGATTTTATTGGGGCGGCAGAATTATCTCAATACTTTCCATGATTAAGGGTGGTGTGTAATGAAAGAATTTATTGAAAAACATGATAAATTAGAAAAATTAATAATCTCTACTGTAGAGAAAGGTAATGAACTTCATGATAGCAAATCTTATGAATCAGCATTAGATGAATATATTAAGGCTTGGGAATTACTCCCTGAACCTAAGTTAGAATGGGAAATCGCTAGTTGGATTGCTGCATGTATAAATAGTGCTTATTTTGATATGGGTATATTCCAAAAAGCGAAAACATGGGCAGAAATCGCATTACAAACTCGATGTTCAGATATAGATACGGCCCCGTTAATTGATCTTGGAATGGTCTGCTATGAGTTAGAACAATATGATGAATCATATAAATACTTTGATAATGCTTATAATTATGGCAAAGCTCGCGCCTTTAAAGAGAGGCCGGAAAAATATTTTGACTTTTATTTATCAAAGAAAAACACGATGAAGTAAAAATGAACGGCCGGAATGATTTTTTGTATATTTTCGGCCGTTTATTTGTTACTACTCCAGTGTATCTCCTCCATCAAAACCTGATAACCACAATGTCTATATCACATTGATTACCCGTGGTTACCTTGTCAGACCACACTGAACCCGCCAGTCTCTCACCAGATATTTCTTATCGCTATCTAATATCTACTCCAGGCTGAGATGGAAATAAGTGCTAACTCTAGTAATAACCGCTCAATATCTACCTTACTGAGTGTTAGGATTAGTTATGATGCAGATAGTACAAAGTGCTGAACCATGTGGCTAACGATAATAAACAGTTAATGCCAATCAGCAAGAGGCAGCACTTAAAGGGCACGACCATAACAATGCAGTGGTTGTGTGGTGTAAAGTCAATCTGAAAGGAAATTGCTTTTCACGTATGATGAAATTTATTACCATAGCCATAGATTAAACAACTCTGGTAACTGGTATAAATATGGTATCGCGAGGTGATGACGATCAAACACCTGCGGAGAAGTGAAATTTCTCACAGTAAAGGGTGGCTTAGAGGTCGCGTTCCTAAACATTGCGTATAGGTGGAAAAATGACGGTAAAACTAATTAATTCATATCCCTCTTTAACCGCAAATGATCTTAACAAGGTTGAAGCAGCATTAGGGGTTGTTTTCCCTCCTGTACTCAGGACTATGTGGCTGATGAGCAATGGCGGAGTTCTGGATGAAGAGCGCTGCGTCTATCAAAACGATCAATATGAATTCGATATTAAGTATTTTTTGCCAGTTTTACATACAAAAAAGGAAGGAATACTTAGGGTAGAGAGCCTCTATAAGATATTGACGCGCGATAAGGAAATATTGCCTGAAACAATCCTTCCCTTTGCAATTGATGGTGGTGGATTTCCATTTTGTATCAACATAAGTAATGGAACCGTTCATTTTGCGAATTTGGAAAGCCAAAAAATTATTTATCTTGAACAGGAT
The DNA here is from genome assembly GCF_059421685.1 of Citrobacter sp. GW821-FHT02E08. Taxonomy (NCBI): domain Bacteria; kingdom Pseudomonadati; phylum Pseudomonadota; class Gammaproteobacteria; order Enterobacterales; family Enterobacteriaceae; genus Citrobacter; species Citrobacter sp. GW821-FHT02E08. The sequence goes on from NZ_JBWKVL010000028.1 coordinate 8,039, forward strand.
TTTGATAGTTTCATAAACAACGTCATTACGGAGGATGAAGCCTGGGGATGATTATATAGCAACCAGAGCGAAAGATGCTTCCCCCCACCAAGTGCTTAATAGCAGGAATATATCTGGTATTATTCAGTCCTGTCGTAAATTTATTGTTCAACTGCGTTGTCTTCGATTTACGGATGCGGATAATATTCATAACCTAGTTTCCTGTAAGCATCTCACATAGTAGTGTCATTCACTTGTAGTGATCTTACGGTATGCTGCTATAGCCAACCTGATAATGATGCAAATTATTGTTTTATATTCCATATCTAACATCTTGATTAAATAGTAAAATAACTATCGTGCAGATAGATATCTTATCAGGGTGCTGCGGTAGCGTACGCACTCTGACGTAGTTATGCCTGGAACGTAAGAACGACACTGCAGGTCTGATTCGCTGTTGCGCCTGCTAAAACACTACGAAACCCGACAGGGGCACAGCAGTGCGTATTTTCGTTATGACGCCGCGGATAACCTCGCCGCTGTGGCCTGTATGAACAGCACTATGCCTGGGATGCAGAGAACCGGCTGATATCGGCGCAGGGAACCGGTCCGGAGGGGCGTTTTCAGGCGCATTATCAGTATGATGCCCTCGGCAGACGCACACGAAAACTGGTCTCTACCGCCCATGGCACCACCGAAACCCGCTTCCTCTGGCAGGGACACCGCCTGTTGCAGGAGCAGCACGAAGGCGGGCAGTGCAGTACATACCTTTATGACCCTAACGAAGTCTGGAGCCCGCTGGCCCGAATCGACCATCTGCGCGACGACAGGCGTGGGGAGATTTACTGGTTCAGCACTGACCTGAACGGCGCACCGCTGGAAGTTACCGACGTACGCGGAAACGTGCGCTGGAGTGGTCATTACGGCAGTTTTGGCGAAGTACGGCATCAGACGGCAGGCTTCACCGGCGCGTTGCAGCACACCGCCCTCGCCCATCAGCCCCTGCGCTACGCCGGGCAGTATGCTGACAGCGAAACCGGACTTCACTATAATCTGTTCCGCTACTACGACCCGCAGGTCGGACGGTTTATTGTTCAGGATCCGATTGGGTTGGCAGGGGGGTTAAACGTCTATGCTTATGCGCCGAATCCTCTGTCATGGATAGACCCGCTTGGTCTTAAATGTTGGACGGATAAAAATGTCAATGGGCGTAAAGTATATCAGAGGAACGATTTATTTGATCCTCACAGAGTAGATGCTGACGGTCTGACTAATATTCAAAGAATGAAAGCAGGAAATGCTCCTGTTGGCCAGGATGGATTAGAAATAAACCTCCATCACCTTACTCAAGACGAACCCGGACCCATGGTGGAGATTTTAAGTAGCTATCATAGCCAAAATGATCGTGTACTTCATATGTATTCGAATCAGTGGGATAAAACCTGGAAAGGTCCGAATGGAACACGATACACTTACAATAGCGCTCCACCATCAATGAATCGAGGCCCTTTTAATCGATGGAAGAGCAATTACTGGAAAACACGCGCATTGGATTTCCCGGAGAGTTGAACCATGAATGATGAATTATTTCTAAAAATTGAAACACTAATCGCAGATAGTGGTGAGACTTACTATAGCAGTGGTCCAGCATCAGAAGATACGATTCTCGCTTATGAAGCGTCGTTAGGTCTTTCCTTTTGTGACTCTTACAAAATGTTCCTCAGGAAGTATGGCACATTGATGTTTAATGGGCTGTCATTTTATGGAATATCGAAACAAGGGCTATTTGCTGACTCTGCACCTGATGTTAGATATGTAACTTTAGAGGCAAGAAAACTAGGTGATATTGATGATAAGATGATAAAAATACTATCATCCGGCTATGGCCCTTCATTTTCTCTGGATATGTCTATTATTGGAACTTCGGGAGAAGCGGTTGTTGTAGAAACGGATTTGTCATTTAAAAGAGAAAGAAATAAAAATATTGTTTCAAACAACTTCTCTGAATTTTTACTTCAAGAAATATCTGCATCTTTAGAAGAGTAATTTTTCGATATAAAAGCCGGGGAAAAATCAAATCCTCCCGGCTTTCTTTTATTTATCTGCTGCTGTTTTTGCAAGTATCCAGCATAGGTGACATATTGTCTGCTCTTCCAGATGGCACAAAAATTAAGGTGGTAGTTGAATGATGAATAATCAATGTGTTGATTTGATTATATCCCACAGTCAGATACTGGTTCGTTCCAGGCCTTTCGATGATAATGTAAGCCAATGGGGAAAGGGAAACATTATGCAAGGGGCTATTTTAAATAAGGATTATGCAATCTTTGATCCTCTACCCGAAGATGCTTTTGGTGCAAATGTAAACTTATCTCAGACTGATAAATTTATAATGGATAATAACTGCCAGCGTTGCATTGTTGCTCCTTTTTATATTACAAATAAAAATTCTATTGAGGTTGCATCAGCCACTGAAAAATTTAAAGTAGGTTTAGCCTTAATTAATGAGTTGTACTCTCTTTACTATGAGATATGTGAGGGTGATGAAATATATTATAATTTTACTTTTGTAAATACACACTCTCCTGTACAACCACATTACCTAATGGATGATCCATGGTGTGGGGTTAAAAATGGGCATCTTAAGATGGGTACGTTTTGATGTACATTATTGCCGGGGATTAAATATCCCTGGCTTTATTTAAATTTTCGTTCAGCAGATTGGAGAACTCAAATGAGGGTCATATAATCATTTGGGTAATGCATTATATGTGTTGATATTTATCTCTCAAATCCATAGGGTTTCACATTATATAGTTAAAGATTAATCAAGGTATAATAGTGGACTAGTTTGCTTTACCATAACGTTCGTACAAAAATCAGTATGGTCCACAAATAGGATATATTTAACACCCTAACCCTATTGGGTTAAATGGTGGGTGTAATTTTTATCTGTATGCGTCGAATCCCATTTCTTGGAGCAGCCCATTGGGATCGACCATTTGTAGTATCACTAAATGTTTTTCTAGAGAAGGAAAAATAACGCAGAGATGGATTGATAAATTATCAGGGTAAAACTGATTATATTGATGCGTTTCTGACTAACTGTGGTTGGACGAAACATTATTCTTAAGCATGAAGACCTGATGAGATTCAACATACTCAATATGTATGCACTACTAAATCTGGGGCAACCTGGTCAGCCGCCGCAGTGGTCTGTATGAACAGCACTATGCCTGGGATGCCGAGAACCGCCTGATTTCGGCGCAGGGAACCGGTCCGGAGGGACGTTTTCAGGCTCATTATCAGTATGATGCCCTCGGCAGACGCACGCGAAAACAGGTCGCTACCGCCCACGGTACCACCGAAACCCGCTTCCTCTGGCAGGGATACCGCCTGTTGCAGGAGCAGCACGAAGGCGGACAGTGCAGCACATACCTTTATGACCCGAACGAAGCCTGGAGTCCGCTGGCCCGAATCGACCATCTGCGCGACGACAGGCGTGGGGAGATTTACTGGTTCAGCACTGACCTGAACGGCGCACCGCTGGAAGTTACCGACCAGTATGGAAACGTGCGCTGGAGTGGTCATTACGGCAGTTTTGGCGAAGTACGGCATCAGACGGCAGGCTTCACCGGCGCGTTGCAGCACACCGCCCTCGCCCATCAGCCCCTGCGCTACGCCGGGCAGTTTGCTGACAGCGAAACCGGACTTCACTATAATCTGGTCCGCTACTACGATCCGCAGGTCGGACGGTTTATTGTTCAGGATCCGATAGGGTTAAACGGCGGGTGGAATCTTTACCAGTATGCGCCGAATCCATTAACCTATATTGATCCGTTAGGTTTAACTAACTTAAATTCTGCTCAGCAACAGATTGATTCTGTACTTAGAGAACATCTGTCTGCAATACAGCAGTTCGATCCAAATGCAACTATAGGTTATAGAGGTAGTGTAGCAAGTGGTATTAGTAAAGCTCACGATCCTAGTATATCCAGAACTATAAATTTTAATAATTTTGATGTGGATGCCTATATACAGTCGGATTATTTGGCTAATAACCCTGTCTTTACTAACAGGCGTCCTGATGCCGCAAAAATTGCAGGAATGAGCGAAATAGAAGCATCTATAGACCGTAAGTTACGTGATATTTTCCCAGGATTAAGATCTGAACCTTTTGGTTTTAGAATTTTTAAAAGCCATGAACTAAGCGACATGGCGCGGCACAGTGACATTCAGCACAAAGTTGGCTGCAAGTAGGAATTAATGGACGTTAATAAAAGATGGTTAAGCTTTGTATTAATTGATGACAGCACATTTGATGAACTAGTTATAAAAATGGAACGGGCATTTAAGCATAATCTAATATGTGTAGATGATGAAGGACGTTATATTGCCAGTGCTGAACTTGATAGTTTTTGCATTAAAGTCATTGACAAAATTGATAGGCTTAGCGAATTGTTATGTGACGAACACTATACACTTGAAATAGCAATAAGCTCTGATAAATTCTTTAATTTTGAATTTGAAAAGCATATAAAAGAAATATTGAATAAAAATGCTGTGCAATGGGAGCGTTCTATGTGGGCTCCGGATAAATTACCTGACTAAATTATGATTGCTATCTAAACATTTAAAGCCGGGGCAATTATTATAATTTCCCGGCTTTTTTATTAATTAACTCTCGTTCAGCACACAAAACACCTCGTCCTTCAACCCATTAACCACTTGTTCAACCTAGTAAATTTACTTCTTAAGCTCCTGCGCCTCGCTGCAGTCAACGATCAGGATCACGCCCCCCTTCGAGATCTTCACCGTGATGCCCGTCCCGCTATCAAATCCCATCTCAGTGAACCAATCTCCCTCAAGGTGCAGGCAGGCATACTGTGAATAATCCGTTATATACCTATTTTACTGTTTTCGGGGAAAGTTCTGAAATAGCTCACCTGATAATGCCGTTGAGTCATTTATATTATATTTGGTGTTTAACCTTATGATTAAATAGTAAAATAAGTATCGTGCAGATAGATTGATCCTACCCACGTAATGTGGACACGGCCCTAAGCGAGGTTCTGGTTTTCAAACTGTTCCGGGCTGAGTCCGCCAC
>NZ_JBWKVL010000029.1:0-7986 GCF_059421685.1 Citrobacter sp. GW821-FHT02E08
GAACGCCGGTACGGTTACGACGACAACGGGCGCTTAATCAGCGCGGTGCAGCCGGGGCTTAACGCGGACTACCGCTACGACCCGGCGGGTAACCGGGTGGACGGGGAAGGACGCCAGCAGTTCGACAACCGCCCGGCAAAAGACAGCCAGTGGCAGTATGAATACGATGCGTGGGGCAACCTGATTAAAAAGAGCAATGAGCGGGAGAAGCATCTTTACCACTACGACCTGCGGCACCGGTTAACGGGCTATGAGAAACAGACTCCGTCGGGAGCCATCACCCGTGCGACCTACCGCTACGACCCGTTCGGCAGGCGCATCAGCAAAACAGTAAAACGCAATAACCAGAGCGACACCACGCGCTACGGCTGGGATGGGGACAGGCTGGTGCAGACGGAGAAAAACGGCCAGAAAATGTACACTCTCTACGAACCCGGCAGCTTTACACCGCTGCTGAGGGTGGAAAGCGAGGGCGGAGACGAAGCGTATACCCCTCTGGCACAGAAGTTACAGCAGCACAGCCAGATACCGTTTACCGCGCAGGAGTATGAAGACATGGAGCGTCTGGAGGACGAACTGAGGACCGGAAACCTGTCGGAACGTAGCCGCAACTGGCTGGAATTTGCGAATATCCCTGCATACCTGATGGCGGCACAGCTTGACCCTCTGCCGGTGGCGAATATCCGAAAAATTTATCTTTATCAGTGTGACCACCGTGGCGCGGCGGTGGCGCTGATAAACCGGGAGGGGCAGACAGAGTGGAAAGCAGAGTCGGACCCGTGGGGAGAAATCCTGTCGGAGGAGAACCCGCACAATATTGAACAACCGCTGAGGCTGCCGGGTCAGTGGTATGATGATGAGTCGGGACTACACTATAACCGGCACCGGTATTATGATCCGGCGCAGGGGAGATATATTACGCAGGATCCGATTGGGTTGGCGGGTGGGATGAATTTCTATCAGTACCCACTGAACCCATTGCTGAGTATTGACCCGCTGGGTCTGGCTGCTAATCAGCAATGCCCGATAGACCCTGTTACCGGGCAGCCTGTAGGACGATTTATTTCAGATTCACGGGGAAATATTATGATGGAGCCGGTTGGTGGCTCAACGGGCCCATACCCGGCTTCGAACCTTAATAGCCCAGATACGCATACATTTTATGAAAATGGGTCAAATGCGTACAGGTTGAATCCTCAGGGGCATGCTAACGTACCTGAACCGCATGCACACGCGCATCTGCCTGGCACTGGACCATATACTAAAGGACAAGGAGCTTCACTCGGCGTTGAAGGTAATGTTGTGAATCGGAATAGCAGCGCAGCGCATTTTAGCATTAAAGGTCTAGCTGGCATTAGTGCGCTGGAACCGTTATTGCATATGTTCACACTAAGATCGTGTCGTACGGGTTCGTTTTCACAATGCTATTGTGCATTATCAGCTGAATACGAAATGGATTCGGACTCAGCTGATAATATGTGTTCTGGACAAATGTATTAAATTTAAAGGTGAATGTTATGATAGATCGTATTTATTTAGGTGACAGGGCTGTGAAAGGGATTGAAATCGATAGCTGGAAACGAATTGTCAGAATAAAAATTGATGTTATATCAAGATTAAAAAAAGGTGAGGTAGGCTGGGGGTATTATGATAAAGAGGATATTGAGGATGGATATTTGGTTTTTTCAGATGTAATAGATTTTCAAATGCTTCCTTTGGGAGTAATTCCGGATGATTACATATTAAGTTTTTCTACGCGAGAAAATGAAAATGGACATTTCATTTCAATTATGTGCGCAGGTGCGAGCACTTCTGGTGCACTCGGTAATACATGTGAATGCGAAATTAAGATTGAACATGATAATTCTTGGCTTGAGAATAGCTTAAAAGAAAAAATTGACTGAAGCCAGTACAGCCACACCCTGAGCTGGAGCGATGGCCGCGACACCACCCGGGCAGAATACCTGTATGACGCCCTTGGCAGACGCATCGGCAAGCGCACCGTTGTGCTTAACTCGCAGGGCCATCCCCGTGAAGAGCCCCGAATGACCTGGTATGGCTGGGAGGGTGATAACCTGGTGCTGACCGAGCGTGACGGGCAGCGTATCCATACCGTTTATCTGCCCGGAAGCTTCGTGCCGTTGCTGCGTATCGAAGGGGATATTCCGGAGCCAGTGCAGACGCTGGCCGACACCCTGACACAGGACTCTGGTATCACCTTCACCCCGGAGGTGACGCAACAACTGCATCAACTGGAGCAGGAGCTACGCGACGGTGAACTGAGTCCGCACAGTCAGCAATGGCTGGCCGTCTCACAACTGACGCCAGAACGCCTGCTGCCGCTGCTGAAACCGTTGCCGGAGCCGACAACGCCGACGGTTCATCTGTACCACTGTGACCATCTGGGCACCCCGATTGCCATGATAAACACGCAGGGCGGCACTGACTGGCGGGCGGAATTTGACCCGTGGGGCAACCAGGTGGACGGCAGTAATCCGCAGCGCCTGTACCAGCCCATCCGTATGCAGGGCCAGCATTATGACGAAGAGTCGGGGATGCATTATAACCGCTACCGTTATTACGACCCGGCACTGGGGCGCTATATCAGTCAGGACCCGATAGGGTTGAAAGGAGGGATGAATCTGTATAACTATCCGTTGAACCCTGTATCAAAAATAGATCCGCAAGGGTTGGATGTAAGCGAAGCATTAGGGCCATTTGTTAATTCTCCGGGGATGCAGTCTGCTGTATCTGATGCAATGTTTAGCGAACCTTGGTATATGAATGCAGACACTTACGAAATTTTAAATACAGGACTTAATGATATGGAAAGATTAAAACTTAAAGATTCAGATCAGTTTTTCCATTGCATGGCATTTTGTCGTGTGTCGAAATCAAGAAAAGCAAGTATTAATATAGGAGCTTTTCTTGGAGGTATAAAAGAAGGAAGAGATTTTTTATTAAACAAAGTAGGCATGTACGGCAGAAAAAAACTTTCGGATGAGGATATGATAGCTGATAATCTAGCCGATTTGGCTGTAAATCATCATGGGATAACATGTGCAGCAGAAACGAGTTGTTCGGATCGATGCTCGACTTACTTGAACCCAGAGCATAAAAAAACCAAGAAAATTTTACAACAAGAAGGTTACATTGATTATTAATCTAAAAAAAATGTTCAAGATGAGAAAATTTATTTTTCTCATCTTGATTTTTATAGTGCTATTGCTGATTTTTTTTGCGAATAATAATCGAGTTGGAATGACCAAGTATGATCTTTACTCTGAAATCACTAAAAGTGATGGTATTCATACATGGTTACCTGATTTCTTTCCAAAATCTGCTAGAAATATTGCTTTCAAAGCAAACGTTGAAGATGATTATTTTTTAATTACATTTTCTCTGAATGAAAATGATGCTCTAGATTTTGAAAAACAGTTTTTTATTTCCACATCGGAAAGAGGTGATGAATATATAAAAGAAGAAGAACCACATACAATAAAGCGCTGGTGTAAGTCAGGAAGAGTGCCTGAGCAAGGAAGCGAACAAAGTCTATATTTTACAGCTAAGTTAAGCGGTAGTGATTATGTCTATCTCATCACTGGATTTCCATATAAGAAACATAGTCCATATTTTGAACAGACACCTATGTTACTAAATATATATTGCGATCTATCAAAGCAAAGAACTTCACAACTGCAATAGCAAGTGGAGGATGGTCAAAGCGAAGCGCGACATGAAACGCCACGGATTTAACAGATACCTCAGAGTCATTTAAGATGACTTAAATGGAACAGTAGTGCCGCACACTTTAGTATTAAAGGACTTTATGGACTTAGTGTTATACAACCATTACTGCATATGTTCACCCTGAGATCATGCAAAAGTGGGACATTCACACAATGCTACTGTGCTCTATCCAATGAAGGCCAAATGGATTCAGATTCAGCAGATAACATGTGTTCAGGTGAAGTGTATTAACTTAAAAGGTAATAATCATGATTGATAGACTACATTTAAGCGAGAGAGGAATCACTGGGCTTGAAATAGACAGTAGAAATTTAATTGTCAGAGTTAAAATAGATTCAATATCTAGATTACCTGTGGGCAGCAATGAATGGTCATATTATGATGAAGAAGATCTGGATAATGGATATCTTGTTTTTTCTGATGTGTTTTTCCTTGAAGTCTCCCCAGCAGGAATCATCCCTGGGGATTACATAATTGAATATGAATTAGTTGAAAAGCATACAAGCTGGGAGTTTACAATCATAACCGTCGGCCAACCAAATAGAGTATACAAAGGCGATAAGGAGAGCACTATAAAAATAAAATTTCACGATTGCTGGCTGGAGAACAAAAATAAAGAAAGAGTACCGTAATATATGTGAAACCACCGCATGGTGAACGATGCCCCGACGGAAGCGTGGCGCGAGATGGCGAACTGAGTCCGCACAGTCAGCAATGGCTGGCTGTCTCACAACTGACGCCAGAACACCTGCTGCCGCTGCTGAAACCGCTGCCGGAGCCGACAACGCCGACGGTTCATCTGTACTACTGTGACCATCTGGGCACCCCGATAGCCCTGATAAATACTCAGGGCGGCATCGACTGGCGGGCCGAATTTGACCCGTGGGGCAACCAGGTGGACGGCAGCAATCCGCAGCGGCTGTATCAGCCTATCCGCATGCAGGGTCAACACTATGACGACGAGTCGGGCATGCATTATAACCGCTACCGTTATTATGACCCGGCACTGGGGCGCTATATCAGTCAGGATCCGATTGGGTTGCGGGGTGGGTGGAATGTATATAATTATCCTTTGAATCCAATCACAATGTCTGACCCATTAGGGTTGGTATTTAGGGTTGAGGGAGATAGGGAAAGTTTTGACTCAGCAATTAAGTATCTAAAACAAGATGCAGAGATGAATAAGATAATTACCGCATTGGAGAATGATAGTAAGCATACTGTGGTTGTTAGTTGCAATAGTGAGCACGATAATTCGTTTAATAGGTTGACAATGAGAATTCATTGGGATCCAAAATCTGCTATTTTTTGTGACAGTAATGCAGGGTTGAATGGGAAATTTGATTTTAAAAATGGTACTCAAGTACCCGCATTCGGATTAGGTCACGAAATATCCCATGCGCATGCCTTCATAACAGAAGGGTATAAGGATTTTGTTAGCCGTACTCGCACCCCTGATCCAGATTACGATGATTCTGAAGAGAAGCGAGTAATAACTGGCGTTGAAACACATGCTGCAAAATCGTTAAAACAATGTGTTAGGAAAAACCATCGAGGTTTTAGCTATCATGTACAGGGACCGTTGGAGTATTTATGAGAATTTTTTTTATTTCATTTCTGCTTTGTTGTTTTGGAAATGTGTGTGCGGATGATGTCGATGTTATATGCAATACAAAAAATATAAATAAAATGGAGGTGATATATTACCCGACATTCATTTTAAATAACATTGCAACAACAAAGGAACAGTTAAAACTTCGATATATATATAAATTTGAAATAAATAACATACAAGATACCCCTTATCAAGAAGAGATAATGCGAATTCTCCGCATTGACTACTCCGAGAAAAAGAAAGATAGTGATATACGCTGGGGGGTAAACATCAGTTCTGAAGGCGGCGGGAGGTGTAGTCTGTATTTCGATGCTTTCGGAAAATGCGGAAAAATAAATGATGTTGATGTGTGCTTCAAAAATAATAAAATAATAGATTGGGTTAAAAATAACATACCAATATTTATGCAATATGATAATGATGTTCAGTGATTGGTATGCCAAAGGTACACTGCAACAGTGGCTGGCAGGCTGCGGCCTGACGGTAGAGCAGATGGTCAGGCAGATGGACCCGGTGTATACCCCGGAGCGAAAAATCCACCTGTATCACTGTGACCACCGCGGCCTGCCGCTGGCGCTTATCGATGAAAACGGCAGCATGCCGTGGAGTGCGGAATACGACGAATGGGGAAATCAGCTGAATGAGAATAACCCGCATAATCTGACGCAGCTTATTCGTCTGCCGGGGCAGCAGTATGATGAAGAGTCCGGGCTGTACTATAACCGCCATCGTTACTATGATCCGTTACAGGGGCGGTATATTACTCAGGATCCGATTGGGTTAAGAGGTGGGATTAATCTATATAGTTACCCTCAAGATCCAATGCGTAATATAGATCTTCTTGGATTAAATCCAATAATTATAGCCGGCCTATGGGGGGCGTTTAATTTTCTTTCCACAGCTACAATTGCTCAACAATCGTCACAAACCAAAACAGACCAGTATGGACGGCGTGTTGATCCAGATTCAGAAAAATTAACAGAGGAACATAAAGCTGGAGTAAATCCTGGAGGAAATTGTACTCCTCAGGATTTAAATGATTTACAAAATGAAAAAAAACAAAATGTGCAATCAATCTAGGGCCTGTAGTCCTCAAATGCCGAAAGAAGAACTTTTGAGGAGATTTGAAATAAATATGACATGTGGTTCTATAAGGAAGCAAATAAACAAGCAGTGTTTTTCTGGAGGTGATGAGATTCACATGAAAGAAGAAAGTGAGGCTTATGGCGTTGGGGCTGTATGCAGTCGTTATGCAGGATTAAAAAAATGAATTTTGATAATCATGATGAAATCCTGGAGGATTTAATTAATGCTTTTCCTAAGTTACCAGTGGTGAATATTCCAATCGAAGTTCATGACGCTTTTGAGGGACGTGTGGTATATGATTTTTTTCATGGAAAAACTTGGGCTGATTTGGCCATGGAGATCAATTTTTCTGAATGTAATGAAGCCTTGGAGAAAGGGGTTTTATATCTTGGTTTAAGTGAATTTAAATATTACATGCCCTTTTATGTTTATGGGGCGCTACTAAACGATGGTTGGGCTTTTGAATATTCTTTCTTTTTACATTATTTGACTCCTGGTGTTATGGACGACACTTCATTTATTTCATTTATTGATGGCTTTGATGATGTCCAACAAAAAATATTATATGAATTTGTTTACTATAAGGCTAAATCAAAATTTGATTTACTTGCAATAGATGCTTTTGAATCGTATTGGATTTTACACCAAGAATAATGCGACGTTCTGTTAAGTGTGCACAGCCAGCAATGGCTGGCGGTCTCACAACTGACACCAGAACGCCTGCTGCCGCTGCTGAAACCGTTGCCGGAGCCGACAACACCGACGGTTCACCTGTACCACTGTGACCATCTGGGCACCCCGATAGCGCTAGTAAATGCCCTGGACGGCATCGACTGGCGGGCCGAGTTTGACCCGTGGGGCAACCAGGTGGACGGCAGTAATCCGCAGCGGCTGTATCAGCCTATCCGTATGCAGGGCCAGCATTATGACGACGAGTCAGGCATGCATTATAACCGTCACCGTTATTACGACACGTCACTGGGCCGCTATATCAGCCAGGATCCGATAGGACTGGCGGGGGGATGGAATCTCTACAATTATCCGTTGAACCCGGTTACAGATACAGATCCTTTGGGGTTAATAGAAGTTCTTCCAGGCCCGATACTTTTCCCAGTCCCATGGTCAAATAGCCCTGCACAGAAGGAGGCCAATGATAATGCTGCAAAAGCATTAACAAAATGGTTGAATGAAGTATTTAGTGATAGTGAGGAAGAAGAATGCCCTCCATGCAATCCACCTGCGGGAGAAAAATATAATATTGATATTCATTATCAGGCTCATACAGGAAGAGGTTTAAATGATGGTTCTCATGGATGTGAAATTCTAACTGGAAACCCAACGCATTGGCATTATGATGTAAATAATCAGAATCCGAAAACATGTAGATGTTACCCCCAGGAACATGTTTTTGGCGGATGTGGTACACCTTAGTGTCTACTGGCACATGATCTTGAACCTTGATCTTACCCGCGAATAGTGGACACGCGACTAAGTGAGTAAACTCTCAATCAGAGGTGACTCATGACAAAACCAGT
>NZ_JBWKVL010000030.1:0-7798 GCF_059421685.1 Citrobacter sp. GW821-FHT02E08
CATCAGCCCCTGCGCTACGCCGGGCAGTATGCTGACAGCGAAACCGGACTTCACTATAATCTGTTCCGCTACTACGATCCGCAGGTCGGACGGTTTATTGTTCAGGATCCGATTGGGTTAAGCGGCGGGTGGAACCTTTACCAGTATGCGCCGAATCCGCTAGGGTGGATTGATCCGTTAGGGCTTAAGTGTGGTGGGATTGTCAAAGCTAAAAGTCGAAATGATGCTTTGAGACAAGCCCGACAACATGCTCAGGTACCGCGAATATCTCGTGGTGGTGAAAATATTGGATTGGATGATTTAAATCCAAGTAGCCGTGGTGTTAACTGGGGAAAATGAAAGCTGAAAGTGGGCAATCATTAGGTTTGCGTAACCCCAATGGGAAAAATCAGTGGTTTGAACACCCTGATGGTCATCCCGATGCTGGTCAGCCAGGCATTCCCGAACATCATTCTGATGGCCATATACATGCAATAGATCCCAAAGGGAACGAGGTTATCTTTACATGGTAAATAATTCGAATGAAAAATTAATTAAACTCCCTATGTCTGAATGGATGATTCAATCCGGTGGTTTTACAAAGGTTCTCCCCCAATCAGCCTATTGTATTTGCTATCAATATAATATTGATGATGATGGGTTTGGTCCATATGGTTTTTCCACTACGCGGTCTGATAGGCTGTTATCTTTTTTATTTCCTAATATCTTATTTTTTTATAAGAATGAAAATAAACTTGAGTCTAGTTCAAAGATTGATAAGCGAGGAGTTTATTTTTATGGAAATAACAATGGTGAAATTGATAAAAAAACAAAGGAATATAACAAGTTAATTTTAAAAAATAAGTTTAGAGCTAATAAAGGGCTACCTGAAGAGACTCTCGTTGAGAAACCACCGTTACTTGAACTCTATAGTGGCAATACAATTGAAGTAAATGTAGTAAACGAACTCATAAAAAATAATTTCCATCTCTTATTTAATTGTTTTTTTACCCCAATGGCAGGACAAACTTTAATTTTATTTGATCATGATGTATGGGTTAAAGCAACAGAGTATTGTAAGGATAATAAGATTTGCGTACAGGAAGTTAATTCAATCGATGATTTAAATTCATGGTAATTGCTAATAAAAGTATGGTAATTATCAGATAGGCAAAGTTTCCCTAAAAACGGCGCACCGCTGGAAGTCACCGACGTACGCGGAAACGTGCGCTGGAGTGGTCACTACGGCAGTTTTGGTGAAGTACGGCATCAGACGGCAGGCTTCACCGGCGCGTTGCAGCACACCGCCCTCGCCCATCAGCCTCTGCGCTACGCCGGACAGTATGCTGACAGCGAAACCGGACTTCACTATAATCTGTTCCGCTACTACGATCCGCAGGTCGGACGGTTTATTGTTCAGGATCCGATAGGGTTAAATGGCGGGTGGAATCTTTATCAGTATGCGCCGAATCCATTAAGTCATATTGATCCTCTAGGTTTAAAAGGTGAGAAACCATCAAATTCACCTGATATGGATAAATGGCTTAACAAAGGAGGAGCTGTATGGGCAGAAATGGATGGTACATGGGTTTATAGAAATAAAGATGGTGCGGTTGTTCGTTACCCAAATGGTTATCCAGATTTTTCTCCTTATGCTATTCAGGAAACAAATGTCCCTGATTTGAAAGGAAATCACGGAAAAATGCCGGCGGTGATTTTGGTAAGGCTGATGCTTTAGCACCGAATGGGCCAGCAGATTATAGAAATAATACATGGTACCATCATCAAAATGGTACAACAATGCAAGAAGTTCCGAAAAATATACATGGTGAATTTACGCATAAAGGCGGGGTTTCTAATATAAAATGTGGAGGAGCGTAAAGCATGGCAATAGAGATTTATCATGGTATATCTAACTTAGATATTGGTAAGATATCCAATCTATATGGTATAATTTTTCCTGAGAGCTATATCAATTTTTTATCTAACTATAATGGATTGTTTATAGGTTCTAATTCTTACTGTACGATTCCTTGTTTAAAAGTTGATGATGATGAGATAGAATTCCAGGAATTATATGGCATTGATACATCGAGTCCGCTGTTTGATTTGACCAAAGTTAATAATGTCAGAGATGAAATAGTTGTATTTGAAAACCCATTTATCATTGGCGCTGACCCTGGGGGTAATTTTTTCTTATTCTCTGGCAATAAAAATGATAGTGCTATTTATTATTGGGACAGGACTCATATTCATTTTGGGGATGGTTTTGATTATCATGAAGTTAATGAGGAAGGGAATATTTATATGATATTTGAAAATTTTTCCGATTTTTATGATACAATAATGTCAAATGTGGGTGGCGATACCAATATAATTAAAGTGGCGTTTTAGAAAAACCTCTCATTAACGTACAAAAACCGGGAGAGTTTAACATATCTCCCAGCTTTTATTATTTAACATTCATTCAACACATTAAACATCCCGCCGCGCATTCCCTTAATAGCCTGTTTAGCCTGATAAAGTTACTTTCGCAACTCCTGTACTTCGTTACAATCCGCGAGCAGGATTAGGCTGCCTTCTGAGGTTTTTACGGTAACCGATCCCAATATCAAAATTGAATTTTGTCCCGCCTCTTGCAAAATCAATCCAACCTACACTCGCCAGAAGAAGCGAGAGAAAAGGATGAGCACTGGATATATTTCAAGGCGTCCCAGTATCATCGCGACGCACATCAGGTACTTTGCTCCCTCGTTCAGTGTGCCGAATGTAGAAACGGTTTCACCAAATCCCAGTCCCATATTGTTAATGCACGCCGCAACGGTTGCAAATGAGGTTAATAAATCATAACCCATCATATTAAGCAGCCAGATGAAAAAAACGGTAAAGAGGATATAGAGGAAAAAGAAACTCCAGACCGAGCGCATCACACGGTCAGTGACGACACTTCCGCCAATCTTAATACTTATCAAGGCTCTTGGATGGGCTAACTGATGTAATTCATGTCGGCTTTGCTTGAAGAGGATAAGAAATCTGAGTGCCTTAATACCACCGCACGTCGAACCAACACAACCGCCAAAAAAGCTCACTAACAGCAAAAAGATGATTGTATGCGTCGGCCAGTCCGCATAATCCAAAGGCGCCAGACCATTATCCGTCATCATTGAACTTGCCAGAAAGAACGAATGCACAAGGCTTTCCGGGATGTTGTACATTCCTGCATGCCAGACCTGCCATGCCGTAATCAGGATGACAATTAACGCGGTCAACAGAAAGAAATGCAACTCTGCGTTGCGAAGCAGAGGTTTGAGGGTACGCCTCAGAATGACCACGTACCACAGCGTAAAGTTGAACGCTGATAATAGAGAGAACAACCCCGCAACAAATTCAATAGCGTGGCTGTCATAGAACCCTATGCTCTCCGTATGCGTTGAGAATCCCCCCAGCGATACCGTCGACAATCCGTGACAAATAGCATCAAAAACCGGCATTCCTGCAATGACGTACGCGAGACTACATACGACCCCTAACAACAGATAGGTTAGCCAAAGCGTGCGAGAGGTATCAGCAAGCCGCGGTGTCAGTTTCTCTTCTTTAAATGGGCCGGGCATTTCTGATTGATACAGTTTTGAACCACCAATCCCCAACAGCGGCAGTACGGCGACTGCCAGCACGATAACCCCTAATCCACCAATGAAATTAAGTTGAGCACGATAGTAAAGGTAGGATCGGGGCAATGCATTAACATCACCGATCACGGTCGCGCCGGTGGTTGTAATGCCAGAAACGCCTTCGAACAGCGCATCGGCGAAGGTTAAATGAAGTACGTCATCCAGCCATAAAGGAAACGCGCTGATCGTTGAAAACAAGAGCCAAAATAACACGATAATGATAAATCCATCGCGCGTCCGCAGTTGAATACCTGTCCTTTTTGTTGCCATCCACGCAGCACCGCCGAGGATAAAACATGCAATGAACGTTTCCAGAAAAACAAAAAAGCTCCTTTCCTTGTTAACTATTGCGATTATCATCGGCGGCAACATAGAAAAACTGTAAAGCCATACCAAAAAACCGCACATATGAGTAACAACTCGAAGCTGAGATGTATTCAGGGAATAGTAGGTTTTCAAACAACACCCCGGACTTAAAGCGAAGATTCGTCATTTTTATCGCGTTAGTATATCTCTTCTCGCGATGAATCACCTGCCTGCGGTATCCCCATTCATACTCTGTGCTTACTTTGCAACCAGCCCCCCTTCCCGACGTTGCAAGCTTTTATTCCGCTGCAGTCGGCAAGTGTCGTTGTCACCGGCTCATCGTTTTTGAGTCAATGCCGCACATAAATGCCGTAACGGCAATGTTCTGGTCAACAGGTTAATGCCTGCCGATATCAGGATATTGGTGAGATAGCGTATAAACAGGAAGATTGTAAAAGTCCCAGCGACTACCGGGACTTTAAGGAGGAGTGTAGCGCCTTGCAGGGCGACTACATGCTTGTTGCTGGTTTGCCCCTGTCACCAGGGGGAATCACCGCAAAAGGGTAAAAGGTGAATTAGTTGGTTGCTTTGCCAATCATAGCGCCAGCACCGGCACCCACTGCGGCACCCTGAACCATGCTACGACCCGTCATTGCAGCAGCCCCAGCGCCGACAGCAGCACCGACAGCGCCGCCCTTACGCGCAGACTTCCCCTCTTTACCGTGTTCAGTCATGGCGCCAACGCCGCCGCCGACGACGGCGCCTTTAACGGTGGAGCTAACACTTTTGCCTGTCAACGCGCCAACTGCGGCACCCGCGACTGCGCCACCTGAGGTTTTATCCATTGCCTGGGCTGAAAAAACTGGAACCATTGAT
Source organism: Citrobacter sp. GW821-FHT02E08 (assembly GCF_059421685.1). Classification (NCBI taxonomy): domain Bacteria; kingdom Pseudomonadati; phylum Pseudomonadota; class Gammaproteobacteria; order Enterobacterales; family Enterobacteriaceae; genus Citrobacter; species Citrobacter sp. GW821-FHT02E08. The sequence continues at coordinate 4,833 of NZ_JBWKVL010000030.1, forward strand.
AGAGCACAAACAACCAGCAATGTGCCTTTAACAAAATTTTTCATGTGTACATCTCATTTTTTAGAGCAATTAATCTTCCCAGTGAATTTTACTTGCCCGAAAGCAAACCTCAAGTTAAAAGCGTTAACAACCTACAACAGTGCCGCCAGTATCAGACTATTCACTATCAATTGCCGCCGGGTTGGTGGTCGCCACAGGGGCTACTCGTTACCCCACTGGTTCAGAAACGTGGCTATCTCATCAATACGCTGTCCGTCGATACCCGCTTCGCTGGCCATCTCTTTCTGCGCCTCCTCACTGATTTCTTCATTATTCATTAAACGTGTAATCAGCAACTGGAAATAGCGTGCCAGGGCGTCACGTTCTGACTCGCTCACCGGCTTTGCGCATTCCGTCGAATACTCATCCACGATGTCATAATATTTAAGCGGTATTTCATTGTTCATAAATTGATCCTGGGGGTTTACGTTTATGTCAGTGGGTGTCTACGTTGTCTGACTTAGATAATGTCATGCTCAAGGGCTGGACACACCTCAGTTCCTTATGCGAGGGGTTGGTGAACAGCTCAAGCACCATAGCGATGGTTATATCGACATCTCGCGTATGGCAGGCTTAAATGCCATCCAATATCACCCCGTCAATAATCTGTCTTTTAACCGTCATTTTCTACTACTTATTCTGAAAATCCGCCCTGGTACACCAATGTTAAAATTAGCACGCGAACCAAAAGGTTGATTTCCTGAGAGTGCGAATCCTGTGCAGTTTATCAGCAAAGCCTGGACGTCGGCACACGGTATACTCTCGTCTGAGCATGTTTATCAATGTAATAACTCATCCGCACTGGATTATTGCATACCAAACGGTCGCAGATTAATCGCCAGCCTGCATACCTCTTTTGACAGAATTGCAACCACGCAAAAAAGTTGTATCCATGTGATGCCTCAGTCAGCTAGCAAAACTAAATCTCGAAACTTGATTTATGATTTAATTTTATTTCAAAGGCGTGTTTTAGTGCATTCGTTATCCCTTCGAAATCATTCATCCCTAATGTATCATTCAAACATACTTGTGTTGTACCATCTGACAATGTCTTGATGGCATCATTTATATTTTCAGTAGACAACGTAAAGCATATCCCTCTATCCTTTGGATGCGTAGGGTTAAATTTGCCATTGGCCAATTGCCAATATCTGAATAAATATTGTGTTAGCCTTAACGGAGCTCTGAATTTTTCACCTGATGATTCATTTAATAACTCTTCTTCATGCTGCCATATTTCATCGAAAGTACTTTTCAAAAATGGTTGTGGGACATGCTTGCTATAAAACCCTTCGAAATGCCTTTCTTTTCTGTTAAGAAAATTCTTCATCACAAATCGCCCATAATTCGGGCTATAGTACTTGTTTTTATGCTCACGCATTTTTATTTTTTTATCGAAATGACTATTTATAACACTCACATTGAGAAAATCGGATGAACTCATTATGATCTCACCTTTATTTTTCGGCGGGTATTTTTTTATAATCAAGAAATCATTAGGATAATCGTTCTCAAAGTAAAAATTTTCTGCCAAAGGTGATGTAATAAACGTATCATCATTAAATAATACAAACTTATCACTTAATCCTTTTATTCTATGGATATTTAATTCTATAGTATTAGAATTGAATGTTGGCAAATATTCATTTGGAATAAAATCATGATGAAAAACAATGTTTAGCTTTTCATGCTTTGTATTAATCCATGACGGAATTTGTCCACAAGTAACTAAATGTACTTTTCTCACCCATGGTGCGTATTTTTCCACACATCTGAACCAGTAGTTGAAAATCCCCATATCTCTGAATCGAGAGGGATTGATAGCGCTCTCTTGATGTTTACCCTTCCCTTTAAATTTAAGAAAATTTTTTTGCCAGGATGGATCACAGGAATCAACCCACAAAACAACAAAATCAATATCGCTCATTTGCACTACCCTGGATAGTTACTTTTCGCGCGATAATAACAAACTGCAGAACCCTTTTTTGAACTAATATTGGCAAATTAGCGACACTAATCTTTTTATTTAATCACTCAATAACCACAAAAAAATTAATAATTATAAAAATTTAAATATTATAAAAATCACGCCAAAGATATACCCGGTATTTGAGTGTTTCAGATGCAGTCTGAGTGAATCGCCAGCGCGTATTTGACTGTCCACTGGACTGACTTCGTTCTTATTGCCCCTTACCGGGTGGTTTTGATAACCATTCGAAGGCTAATAATAAAAATAGGAACCAATCAACTCCCGTTCTTGTTTAACCCAGAAACTGGATCACATGTTTTCTATGATCTCGTTACCAAACTCTAAATATTTCAGCAAATTGAGTGAGCACAAATCCATAGTTTCTTCACTACCTTCTCTTAGCAACTACACTTTAAAGTGCCGATTGATTCCGAGCTCTCAGCAGCTTGTGGCTTACGAGGATACAATGATGAAAAGACTACTGTGTTTCTCTGTAGTAGCGGCTCTTATGGCACTTCCGATAGTGACCATGGCTGCAGCCACAGTTACGCCAGCCAAAGAATTAGCACCTGGAACGACTCATCAGCAACAGATAGGTACTATCTCTGTCTGGGGAGATTCCTCTAATGATGTAGAGGCTTTCATTAGTAAAGAAGCCACTCATAAAGGTGCGACAAGTTATAAAATAATTTCTGAGAGAACCTTTGGAGACCAGATATACGGAACTGCAGTCCTTTATAAATAGTATTCATCCACAAGGTAGAACTAGCCCTTATACGTTAACGGCTTCCTCTGAGGGGAGTCGTTAACGAGTGATGTGAGAGATCTCCTCGGCGAAGATCTCTGATTTAGCAATGTACTAATTTTAGGCCAGGGTCAATCTAAATAGCTGCGCGGAATAGTAGATCACTTAAAGGGAACTCAGCCCGGATTGTGCGATCTGATCAATCGCCAAATA
>NZ_JBWKVL010000031.1:0-7784 GCF_059421685.1 Citrobacter sp. GW821-FHT02E08
GCGGACTCAGCCCGGAACAGTTTGAAAACCAGAACCTCGCTTAGGGCCGTGTCCACATTACGTGGGTAGGATCAATCCGACCTAAACTCTTAAAACAACATCTTGATCCTATTGAGCAACGAGGGATTCTAGAAACCTTGCGGCGAGTCATTTCTCGATTAAATGAAATTTTCCGTTGGGCAGCCACTGAGGAACTTATCGAGTTCAATCCGGCTGACAACCTTGGCCAAAGATTCAGTAAACCAAAAAAGCAAAATATGCCTGCCCTTCCCCCAAGCGAATTGCCAAGGTTTATGGAATCTTTGACGAATGCGTCAATCCGGTTGGAAACACGTATGCTAATTGAATGGCAATTGTTGACTTGGGTTCGTCCGGGTGAAGCCGTTCGCGCAAGGTGGTCTGATATTGATACAACCAACAGCATTTGGAACATTCCTGCTGATTTCATGAAAATGAAAAAGCCTCACAAAGTTCCTTTGAGTAAAGAAGCTTTGCGCATCCTTGAATTAATGAAATCAATAAGTGGGCATAGAGAATGGGTTTTCCCCAGCATTAAAGCGCCTCTTAATCATATGCATGAACAAACAGCCAACGCAGCTATCATCCGAATGGGGTTCGGAGGCGAGCTTGTAGCTCACGGTATGCGTTCTATTGCAAGAACAGCGGCAGAGGAGTCTGGTAAGTTCAGAGCTGAAGTTCTTGAGGCAGCGCTTGCCCACTCAAAAAAAGATGAAATTATCGCAGCATACAATCGTGCAGAATATCTGATAGAGCGACAGAGTTTGATGCAATGGTGGAGTGATTACGTTCAAGCTCAAAGAACTAAAGCTCTCGCTGCTTGACTGATACAGGGGATTAGCAAGAAGGATAGGGATAGCCTGGAAAGCCCATATGCTGACGAATGCCCCTTAGCTAAAACATTTTCTTCGGATTGAAAGCGCACATGTACATAAAACCAGTATAAAAACATAAGGTTATATAACTAAACTTTGATACGTATGCTTCCAAATGTTTTTAGTGTTTGATATGGTGAAAAAAAGATACTGATGTTTTTATATGCTTTCATTGCTTGTTTCCTTAGTGGGCTACCATATGGATTTCTTTGAAAAAACTAATGCTGACAAAAATTCAATAGGTTTTACCTATCAAGATTACGTTGCTTTAAAACATGCCTTAGAGCTTAAACCAGAAGAACACATTGGGATTGAAGTTTATGACGATCTCCATCTTGAGAGCATCGAGGGTCATAAAACTTTGGTTCAAGTTAAACATTCAATTAACAAGTCTAATATAACTAATAAAGACATAGACTTATGGAAAACATTATATAATTGGTCAGAGGCGATTAAGACCATAGGCGACAAAAGCATTAGCCTTATTTTTTACACTAACAAAGGTCTTACCTTAGAGCCTGGTATCGTGCAACTTTTGACTAACGACACTAAGGACATTGAAAAAATAAAAGATGAAATAGAAAAGATAGAACAAGATCATAAAAATAAGTCAGATGACCTCTATAAGTATATTTCTATCATAAACTCACTCGATAGCAATTCTTCTAAACGTTTATTTAATAGTATAAGTTTTCAACATAGCGAAGATGGGATCATCCGCCAAATAAAAACATTACTAAAAACATTAGCAATCCCTGATGATAAAATAGATGATGCTTTTAATTATATTTCAGGTGCTTTTTTTAAACATAAATATGATTTGGTTAAAAATCATACCAAAATAAATATAAGTTATGATGATTTTCGAAATAATTTGGGAATAGATAGGATTATTCAAATTTCAAGAAATTGTATAAATAATTTCGACCAATACTACGATTTTGAATCTGCATACCCAACTAACGTTGAGTCAAAGATCTCTTACAAACAACTCAAAGATTTGGATTTGAATAGCGATTCAATCGTAAAATATATAAATGAAATGGCCAAAACAGAAGCTTTCATTCAAAAATTGCAAAGCTCTGGAGATTTAACAACTCAAGAAGAAAGACTAATATATCAAAAAGCGCTTGATGAATGGCAATCACGTCATTCAGCAACGTATATACGAAGCCGTTTTACAGAAATAAATGAAGATCATCTCAATAAAGCCTTCTCTGTCTATACTGAATTGACAGGAAACTGTAATATTGTGTTGGATAAAAATCAATTACCTAAATCTATGACTACAGGAACGTTCTTGCTCCTTTCAGATAAGCCCAAAATAGGATGGCTTCAAAACTGGGAGTCAGTCTATAAATGAAAATATATAACAATGAGCTTTTGGGTATATTCTCTTTGCAAGAGGTGTTATCAATAGCATCAAATATTGAAATAAGCAATGCAATGCTAATTTTACCAATTATATTTCATAAAAAAAGCTTAGATTACCTTGCCCACAAGAGAACCAATACACTATCTTTTCAAGATCTACTATTAACCAAGCCCGAAATAATAGTATCCATAAATAAAAGATTCTATAATTCCCTTCCATCCTCAGTTAATTGTGTTTCATTGTGCCTTGAAAATGGAATAGCTGAATTACAACACGGTAAATTAGCATTTAAAAAAAAGTTAATATTAGATAATGCGATCCCGTTTATTGGCAAAAGAGCCGTAAAAATACAGGCAGCATCTATAAATGTTGCACGTTTATTATTAGAAGAACCACACAATATATATGACATTTGTGGAGTTAGATTATAATGCAGATTACTAATATTTTAATATGGCAAATTGATTCAACCTTGAGGAATTTAGAACTTAAGGAAAATAAGGTAAATGTAATAACAGGTGATTCTGGCAAAGGGAAATCCTCAATACTGGCTATCATTGATTATTGCCTTTTATCCTCATCATCTGATGGCATATCAAAAACAAATGTCGATAATTTTGTAAATTGGTATGGGATTAGATTAAGTATAAACGGTAAATATTTCACTATTTGTAGAAAAGCGACACACTTTGAAGAAGATGATCTAGTTTACTTTGACAAAAATGGAGACATTCCACAAATCCCTATTAACAATATCAAAAAAGATGTTTTAAAGGAACATCTGAATTATGAGTTTGGTATTAATAGTTCTCTAAAAATCCCTTATGGTGGTAGATTCATACAACAAGGGTCAAAAGTATCCTATAGATATTTTATCCCGCATTGCTTTATAGATCAAACAACACTAACCTCTTCAGAACATCTTTATTCAAAAATCTCTGATTTAAAGACAAGAGAGCGTATTGACCGAACCTTTGACATGGCTCTTGGCAGTGAAAACGCCGAAACTATGATAATGAGAACGCGGTTAGAAGAATTACAAAGGAATCTTGCTCGTATCGAATATAAACAGTCTGCTAGCGAAGACTCTTATTTCAATTTCGAAAGTGAAATAGAATCACTATACGACAGGGCGTGTTATTTTTGTTTAATAAGTGAAAACCGCAAGAATGAACCAACTGTAAGTGATAAACTTGAAAATTTGAAAGCGATAGTTAATTACAAGGATATAAACGAAATCCCAGCAATTAATGAAAGAACAAAAATTGAAAAAGAACTTTTTCTCTTAAAAAAAGAACTGACAGATATTAATGAATATATAGAAACAAATACTGACTATAAGAAGTTTTTAAAAGACAACCAAGACTCTCTTTTAATAGCCAAATATTTAGATGATAATTATAGCGAAATATTATATACAAAAAACATCTATTCAATCATTAAATCCTTATTGAACCAAAGCTCAGAGATAAAAAAGGCTATAGCCGAAAAAGGACAAAACTCACTCATATCAAAAACAAATGCTAAGAGAAAAGAGTTAGAACTTAAAATATCATCCTTGAGTAAAAAACTTACAACTGTTAGTGATGAAAAGATTACACCAATCGAACTTTATCGGTTCATGGGCGAACTCAGTTCTGAAATTAAACGGATAGTTGTTCTCCCTAAATATGATTACACTGATACTATAGAAAAGATAACTACGAAAATTGATGAGTTAGAAAGCAAGATAACAGATAATAATGCCTTTAAAGAATATACATTGAGTTTACTGAACGGAAAAATAAAGGAAATATTCACACGGATGCCTTTAAAAGGATTTGAGGATGCAACTCCGATATTTAACAAGGCAAAAAAAACACTTGATCTGATAAATAAAAATCAAGTTGAAAAAATGATAGATATTGGAAGTGCTTCTAACTATATGTATGTACATGTAGCTTATTTCCTTGCACTTCACGAATTGGTAAGAGATAGAAACGTACCGTGGGTTCCACGATTCTTAGTAATTGACCAGCCCAGTACTCCATATTTTAGTACTGCTGGTAAAAAAACTGATGACTTTGCAAGCCTTGATGCAGCCCTAAATGAAATTAATTCTTTTGTTGAGAAAATGCGGTCTCATGGTGGTTTCCAAATAATACTGTTAGAGCATATTGAAGAGTCTTATTGGCTTGACAGAGAAATGACGAACTTTACTCTTGTTGATAATGAATTAAGAGGCAATTATGGTTTAATTCATTTCAAATAAAATCGTACAGAGATTATGAGGGCACTATGATTGCATACATAGTGCCACAGCTTATCAGCTACGAGGTTTATAACCAACATCCAGGATAAATTTTGAAAGTTCTGAACGTGTTATATCAATATCATATGCGCTGCATAACATAGCAAGTGCTTGAGCAAATTTTATTCTTATCTTTTGCAGATTTTTATACATCTTCACATTAGCATCAGCGGAATTAGAAATCTTATGAAGACTCATAAGTCCTTCACTCATAGTCAAAACCAAATTTAATAAAACTAATGAAACCGACTCATCATTGCATTTCAGCCTAACATTTTCCGTCTCTTTCTTTATCTCTTCCAGGCTTTTTATAACTGCATAAATAATTTCCTCATCAAGAGGAGCCGTTAAGACTTTCTTTGGTTCAAGAAATTTTATATAACGTTCAATTTCAACTTTATTAGGGTTTTTCTTGATTATATCCTTTAGGGTAATACCAGATATCGAAACACCAGAACCAATAACAGAGATAATATCCATTATGATCGACATAGATAACTCCTATCATACTCAAAATTAATTTCTCTCGAAGTATATTCCTTATCGTATTACTAAGCAAAATCAATGAGAAAAAAGCACTTTTTGCCCAAGAAAGCTGGACAGTGCTAGATAATCAAACGATAATATTATTATGATTGCCAAAACATCTACTTTCCCTTTATAAACAAAGAGTTAACTTAAATTATGGATATAAGAGAGTTTATCGGGAACTATCGAAATCATCCAGTACTGTTCATTGGAACTGGATTCAGTTTGAGATATCTGTCAAATTCCTTTGATTGGAATGGTCTCCTATCTCATATCTGCTTTGAGCTTACCGGTGATAAAGAATCTTATCTTGACATTAAATCAAAATGTCAAATAAATGGTGAGTATAAATATGAAAAAATTGCAAGCAATATAGAAAGATTATTTAACGAAACTTTATCTAATGACAGAAATGGTAAATTCAAAGAAATAAATGATATTTTCTATACTGAAATGGATAAAGGTGTTAATTTAAGTAGATTTAAAATATATATAACTAAAATATTATCAACCACTTTAATTAAAGAAGAAAAAAATGACGAAATAGCTGAACTGATAAAAATGAGAAAAAATATTGGTTCAATTATTACTACTAATTATGACACTTTGATTGAACAATTTTTTGAATTCGAACCCTTAATAGGTAATAGCATACTTTTAAGTAATCCTTATGGTTCTGTATATAAAATACATGGTTGTGTCTCTGCCCCTTCCGAACTAACGATTACAGAAGAAGATTATGACTATTTCGATAACAAATATGAACTAATTAGAGCACAATTACTCTCATTATTCATTCATAATCCGGTTATCTTTATTGGTTATAGCATAAGCGATAGAAATATACAGCAAATTTTAAAGACTATTTTTTCCTATGTACCTACTAACTCAGATATAGCTAATAAAATAAGAAGTAATTTTTTACTTGTCGAATATGAAAAAGATTCACGATCTAATACCATATCTGAACACGATATATATAGGAAATGCTACCACTATAAGAATAAATAAAATAAAGACTGATGATTACGCTTCTATATATGAAAGTTTGTCAGATTTAATCTTACCAGTTTCAGCAATGGATATTAGAAAAGTTCAAAAAGTCTGGAATGAAATAAAAAGTGGTGGGGATATAGAAGTAAAAATCACAGAAGATTTAGACCAGTTAAAAAATGGACAAATGGTATTAGCCGTAGGATCTCATAAACGAGTCAAGTATGAGTTCCAAACCAAGCCTGAGATGATGCAAGATTATTTCAAGATTGTTGAGGAAGCAAATAAGCAATTAATTATATTGTTAAATAAACAGAAAATACAAAGTTCCCAGTTCTTTCCAATCTTTGCATTCAGTGAAATCTGCCCTGAACTTGATAATGTAGAAATTTATAAGAAACCACAAAGAAGGAAACTTGCTGATCATTTTGAGCGGACAACTGCAAACAATTGTAGCAATATTCACAGTACTATTTCAGAAATTATTGATGACAGGGCATTACCTATCTCAAAAAAAGATGACTGCATCTTTCATAGTTATTATCAAGATAGAATACAATCTGAGGATATTAAGAGTTATTTATTATCTTTCGAAGATAAAAATAGCACAGTATATAGACGATTATTATGCTTGTACGATTATAAATATTATGACATTTAAATTTCAATTAAAACATTCGAGGATAAAATGAATAAACTCTTTTCAATATTTTTATTATTACCTTTAGCTGTCTACGCAGAAACACCAAAGATTGTTTCTCCAGTTGATCATGCGCCGTTGTTCCATGCCTGCTCCGAAAAGCAAGAAAACTTAAATATTTCGAGCAACCAATTAATTGATAAATTAGTTGCTATATATCATATAAATAGAAAGACAGCAGAAAGGGTAGTATCTCTATTAGATACAATACCTGCTGCTGCGCAACCAGGTTTTGACTGTTCGAATGTTGACACAGAATATAATAACATCCATAAATAAAGAGAAGTAAAAGGCCTTCTTGTTCATAAGCAGGCCTTTTACTAAAATTGACAACATGGTTAAAACATTGTAGTTATTTATCACATTAATAATAATTACAGAGGTTCACACCATGAAAATAACTCAATTACTTTTTCTTCTGACAAGCATAGCTTTCTCAACACATAGTTTTGCTAATGAATCGAATAATCCAAGTGATGACGTACAAGAAAAGCTTGGTTCTCAATATTCACAGATTGCTTATGAATATCTTACTTTACATAAAGATAAGAATATTTTTACTTATGAGAAAAATATAAATGAAAAATATACGCAAGAAGAATTCAAAAGATTATACACTCGTCAATTTAACACGAATTACAAATATTACTCACTTATGATAAAGAATCATCCAGAAGAATTCAAAAAGACAGTTTCTTTATTAAATAAAATTAGAGAAACAAACAAACCATGTCCGCATAATGGTTTGATTAATCAATGTTTGTTTTCAAAGTCTCAATTCTTAGACTTCAATATAAAATTATCAAGCATGATTTTAAATGGTGAATCAAAACCGGAGATTGACCGAATATTTAAATCAAAAAAATTAGAAGAAAAACAATTTCAATTATTGAAAAACATGTTAATTGAACAAGCCACAAGAACCAAGTGTAAATAGACCCGTTTTAGTTCCATGCATTTTTTGAGATCCCAGCCAAATAATGGTGTTGTCGATATTCCTCCGGC
>NZ_JBWKVL010000032.1:0-7699 GCF_059421685.1 Citrobacter sp. GW821-FHT02E08
TGGAAACCGCCAGCCCGTTCCCCGGAAGAAAGCATGGTCTGGCAAAAATGTAGCGGTATTAGACGCAGCTATTTAGTATCGGCTATGGCATGACCGATATCATGGGAGGCGGCGCATTTACGGTTATTGGCGCATGGCTCCTTTTTTTCTATACCACTTTTGTTGGTCTGTCGCCAGTTGAGGCTGCATCAATAGTGGCGATCGCAAGGATAGTCGATGCGATTGTTAGCTTATTTATGGGCTCTTTTACTGACCACTTTTATAAAAATGCGCTGGGTAAAAAATTTGGCAGAAGACGTTTCTTCTTGCTCATTGGCGCGCCATTAATGCTGGTTTATATTTTACTGTGGGTGACTGGAATGAATTTCTGGTTCTACCTTTCAGTATACCTGGCGTTTGAAATTATCGCTGCGATGGTCCTGATCCCGTGGGAAACATTGCCTTCGGAAATGACAAAGGATTTTAACGGACGGACGAAGCTTTCCACCTGTCGTATGTTTCTTTCTGCAACCGGGACTTTTCTCGCGACCTTCATTCCGGGGTTGTTGATCGGTCATTTCGGGGAACATGACCCGAATGCCTATTTTATCAACGGCGTGGTCTTTGCTGTGATGTTTATGGTCTGCGTATTTATTTCCTGGAAAGTGACATGGGAACGTGAGTTAACGCCGGAAATGCAGGCAGAACTTGAGCGCAGTAGTCAACCCACTACGCTTGCGGAAAAGGTGGCGATGGTAGGACGACTGTTCAAAGAATATGCCTCAACGTTAAAAGTGCGTGCGTTCAGAAAACATCTGGCCATTTACCTTTTTTCCTTTACCGCGAAAGATGTCTACAACACCGTCTTTGTCTTTTTCTGTGTTTACTGCCTGAACGTTTCTTCAGCACTGGCAGGGACATTGTTGTCAATGAGCATCGTTGGATTACCCGTCACACTTCTGGCAGGGGTCGCGATCATTAAATACGGTCCATCACGGCTTTATGTTTTTGCCTACACCTTGATGATGCTGTGTCTGATCGGCCTCTTTATGGTGTACCAGTTCCCGGGGGATAACAAAGTCACATTGTTGGTGGTTCTTGCTGCGGTGTATCAGGTGGGGCGTTGCGTGCTGGAGTTCACGCCATGGAACGTCTTCCCGTTCATTCCGGACATTGATGAAATGATCACCCGCCAACGTCGTGAAGGTCTGTTTGCCGCAGTGATGACGTTCTCCCGTAAGACGACAGTCGCTATCGCGACCTTCATCGTGGGGTTGATGTTGCAGAGTGGCGGATTTGTGAAGGGGAGTCAGGTTCAGCCTGAAGAAGCCGTTAATACCATTGCTACGCTGCTGTTTGCAGGGACTGCGGGGCTGTTAATTCTGGCTTTGTGGCAGGCGGTAACCTTCCATCTGAATAAACGAACCCACAAAATTTTTGTCGATGAAGTTGATCGTTTAAAAGCCCACGGTGCGAAGCAGGATGTGGACCCTGAAACCCGCCGCATTGTCGAAGACCTGACGGGCTATTCTTATGACGCGCTATGGTGCGAAACGGATAAGACGGCCGTCAAGAAAACGCACTCAACCATCACGATGAGTTAATAAAAGACATCCCTGGCGCGAGTCAGGGATGTCAGATAACTTCAAAATGATGTCATACCAATTGCTAAAAGCTTAATTCAAATCAAAACATACAACCATACAGGCGTTACTCTGAGACAGTCCTGATTTCATTAAAAAGTAGGTCATACAATGCAAAACAAGCTCTTAACGGCAAAGGCTGCGCTTCCGGAATACGATCGTACCAAACTGGTGCCGCGTATTGTTCATCTGGGGTTTGGTGCGTTTCACCGTGCGCATCAGGGAGTCTACACCGATATTCTGGCAGCAGAGCACAACAGTGACTGGGGATATTGTGAAGTCAATCTGATCGGCGGCGAGCAGCAGATTGCCGACCTGAAACAACAAGATAACCTGTATACCGTGGCAGAAATGTCGGCAGATGCGTGGACGGCAAGAGTTGTCGGCGTGGTGAAAACTGCTCTGCATGCCCAGGTTGATGGTCTGGACGCTGTACTGGCCGCGATGTGCGAGCCGCAGGTTGCCATTGTTTCCCTGACGATTACTGAGAAAGGGTATTGTCATTCTCCGGCGACAGGGCAACTGATGCTGGATCACCCAATGATCGCCGCCGATCTGCAAAACCCACAGCAGCCTAAATCCGCAGCGGGGGTTATCGTTGAAGCGCTGGCGCGCCGTAAAGCGGCAGGTTTGCCTGCATTTACCGTGATGTCCTGCGATAACATGCCTGAGAACGGTCATGTGATGCGTAATGTGGTGACCGCGTATGCCGGTGCCGTTAATGCCGAACTGGCGCAGTGGATTGAACAAAACGTCACGTTCCCTTCCACGATGGTTGACCGAATCGTGCCTGCCGTCACTCCTGATACGCTGGACAAAATTGAACAGTTAACCGGTGTTCGCGACCCTGCGGGTGTAGCGTGTGAGCCGTTCCGTCAGTGGGTGATTGAAGACAACTTTGCAGCAGGGCGTCCGGAATGGGAAAAAGCCGGTGCTGAACTGGTTGCCGATGTCATCCCGTTTGAAGAGATGAAACTGCGCATGCTGAACGGTAGCCACTCTTTCCTGGCATACCTTGGCTATCTGGCCGGTTATCAGCATATCAATGATTGTATGGGAGACGAAAATTACCGTCTCGCAGCACATGCGTTGATGCTGCAGGAACAGGCGCCAACTCTGAAAGTGACAGGGGTTGATCTCAAACGTTACGCCGACTTACTGATTGAACGCTACAGCAACCCGGCGCTGCGTCACCGGACCTGGCAGATTGCGATGGACGGTAGCCAGAAACTGCCTCAGCGTATGCTGGATTCTGTGCGTTGGCATCTGGCGCATAACAGCAGCTTTGATTTACTGGCGCTGGGTATTGCAGGATGGATGCGCTATGTCGGGGGTGTGGACGAGCAGGGCAATGCGATTGAGGTCAACGATCCGCTGCTTCCTGTTATTCAGAAAGCGGTTCAGGCGAGTCAGGAAGGTGAAAGCCGCGTTCAGGCGTTGCTGGGCATTGATGCGATCTTCGGCAATGAGCTGCCGCATGAAGGTCTGTTTACCCGTAAAGTGACTGACGCGTATCTGTCTTTGTTGGCTGATGGTGCGAAAGCGACCGTGGCAACGTACGTCGCGAAACTGAAATAACGCTGTAGAAATGGATATGTAGCCGGGAATAGCGATGTCGCTTCCCGGCAGTAACATCATCGTTATGCCGCCAGGGGCGGCATTGACACCCTTAGTTCATGCCGAGACGAATCAGTTCGATGGGCGCAAACTTACCCTCACAACCTTCAACTTGCACGGTTTTCCCGCGACGGATCTGTGCTGCATCAAGGCCATCGGTGTCAATTGAAGTAATTTTCCCCGTATGTCCAGTGCCGCTAATCATGACCCGGCTGCCAGTGGTGATTGCGTTACGGTTACGATCGTATGTCATCATGGTGTTTTCTCCTTTCTAACTTACCGTCAAAGCCCGTGGGCTTTTAGTCCCACGTAACGGGCGTCATATAAATACGCCTCTTGCGAAGGATTTTTTTTGTTTTTGATCAAGCTCACGGCTTTTTGGGTAAGGATATGCAGGGAGAAAAACGAGAGAGAACTCACCCCGTGAGGGGTGAGGGGGAGAATTATTCTTCGCTAAACCAGTCGCTGTTTTCCTGGCGAATAAGCTGTACGGATTCACCGATTTCCTGCAGGTGGACGGTCATCGCACGTTCAACGGCATCAGCGTCATGCTTTTCGAGCGCAGCAAAAATATCGTGATGTTGTCTGAGCAGCATCTCAGGCGGCGACACGTGATCCAGGCTCATATAGCGCACACGGTCAATGGTCGCCTTAATATTCTCAATGGTGTCCCAGGCCAGTTGGCAATCGGCGATGGTCGCCAGTTTCTGGTGAAACTCATCATCCAACTGGAAGAAATCATTAAGCTGTTTACGGTCAATCGCAATACGCTGCTGGTGCAGGTTCTGTTCCAGCTGATAGCACTGACTGTCCGTCATCATTGATGCGGCGCGACGAGCAACCGCGCACTCTATCGCCTGACGGACAAAACACCCATTCTGCACCTGCGATAACGAAATTTTGTTCACATAGCTACCGCGCTGCGGACGGATCTGGATCAGTCCATTTTCCGCCAGCTTGATAAACGCTTCCCGCACGGGCTGGCGCGAAACATTAAAGCGTACAGAAACTTCTTTTTCAGAAAGCGGGGTGCCAGGTGCAATCAGGCAATGCACGATGTCACGACGAAGAATACGGTATATTTGCTGATTTACCGGCTGTGTAGGGTTGAGTTGCGTTTCGACGGTCATGTGCTCTTACTTTTTAGAGAGTTAACCCGGTTATTCTACCATTTATTTGCCGTGGGCTATACCCGGCCAGAGGCCGGGTAACGTAATTAGTTTCTATGAACGCTCAGTCCGGCAAAGGATTGTGTTACGGGCATCATTTCCAGGGTATTGATATTCACGTGAGCGGGTAATGTGGCCACCCACCATACCGCTTCGGTCACATCTTCTGGGGTTAATGCCGTTGTGTTTTCATAGGCTTTGCCTGCTTTCGCATCGTCACCTTTGAAGCGAACGTTTGAGAACTCGGTTCCACCGACCAGCCCCGGTTCAATGTCCGTGACGCGAACCGCGGTACCGTGTAAGTCGGTGCGCAGATTAAGGCTGAACTGACGGACAAATGCCTTGGTGGCGCCATAGACATTGCCACCCGCGTACGGCCAATTGCCTGCCGTAGAGCCAATGTTGATGATATGGCCACGATTACGTTCAACCATGCCTGGCAGCACGGCACGCGTCATATAAATCAATCCCTTATTGTTGGTATCGATCATGGTTTCCCAGTCGTCAACGTTGGCTTTATGCGCAGGTTCAAGCCCGAGAGCCAGCCCGGCGTTGTTGACCAGAATATCAATATTGCGCCAGTTGGCAGGGAGCGAGTCCAGCATTTGTTCAATGGCTGCGCGATTGCGCACATCCAGTTGTGCCGTTAGCAGGTTCTCTCCCAGCTCATCTTGTAACTCCTGAAGGCGTTCCTGGCGGCGGCCTGTGGCAATCACTTTATGACCATTCGCAATAAAACGACGTGTAATGCACTCACCAAAGCCTGCCGTTGCACCGGTAACTAAAACGATCATCTCACTGTTCCTCAACGCTTTTTGTGTTGTACTACCATAGCACGCGATATCTGTTAGGGGGTAATCCTGGTTAACGAGATTGCGGTCATTTCCAGGGAGGCCTACTCTATTCAAGAAATCGTTTTCGGGAGTGAAAGATGTCGTTAACAAATCCATTCTTAAGTAACAGTGTGTTGCCGTATCAGGCTCCGCGTTTTGATCTGATTGAAGACCGCCATTACCGTCCCGCCTTTGATGAAGGAATGCGGCAAAAACGCGCAGAAATCGATGCGATTGTACACAACCCCGAGGCTGCGGATTTTTCCAATACCTGCATAGCGCTGGAGCAAAGCGGAGTGTTACTGACGCGCGTCACCAGCGTATTTTTCGCCATGACGGCGGCGCATACCAACGATGAATTGCAGCGTCTTGATGAGGCGTTTTCCGGCGAACTCGCCGCGCTGGCGAATGATATCTATCTCAATAGCGCCCTGTTTGCGCGCGTGGACGCCGTCTGGCAACAGCGTCAAACGCTGAAACTGGATGCAGAATCCTTACGGCTGGTGGAGGTGATTCATCAGCGCTTCGTCCTGTCCGGGGCGCAACTCAGTGATGCCGATAAAGACAAACTGAAACGGCTGAACACCGAGTCAGCGACGCTGACAAGCCAGTTTAACCAGCGATTGCTGGCGGCGAACAAATCGGGTGGATTGGTGGTGGATGCGGTTCATTCGCTGGAAGGTTTAAGTGCCGAAGAGATTGCCCTTGCCGCACAAGCCGCCGCAGAGAAGGGGCTTTCGGCGCGTTGGTTAATTCCCTTGCTTAACACCACGCAACAACCGGCGCTCGCCGCGCTGTGCGACCGACAGACGCGGGAAAATCTCTTCAAGGCGGCATGGCACCGGGCAGAAAAAAATGATGCCAATGACACGCGCGCCATTGTGTTGCGTCTGGTGGAAATTCGTACTCAGCAGGCAAAACTACTGGGCTTTGCCCATTATGCGGCGTGGAAAATTGCCGACCAGATGGCGAAAACGCCCGAGGCCGCACTGGCGTTTATGCGGGCTATTGTTCCCGCTGCGCGTCAGCGTGCGCTTGATGAACAGGCTGAGATCCAGAAAATCATTGATCAACAGCAGGGGGAATTCACGGTGCAGCCGTGGGACTGGGCGTTCTATGCCGAGCAGGTACGGCGCGAGAAGTTCGCGTTAGATGAAACGCAGCTCAGGCCGTACTTCGCTTTAGACACGGTTCTGAACGAGGGCGTTTTCTGGGCGGCAAACCAGCTGTTTGGCATCAAATTTATTGAGCGTTTTGATATCCCGGTTTACCACCCTGATGTTCGCGTCTGGGAAATATTCGACAGTGACGGCGTAGGACTGGCGTTATTTTACGGTGATTTCTTCGCGCGTGAGTCAAAAAGCGGTGGCGCCTGGATGGGTAACTTCGTCGAACAGTCCACGCTCAACGAAACCCGACCGGTGATTTACAACGTCTGTAACTATCAAAAACCGTCTGCAGGACAACCGGCGTTATTGCTCTGGGATGATGTGATCACGCTGTTCCATGAGTTCGGACACACGTTGCATGGGCTATTTGCGACCCAGCGTTACGCGACGCTTTCCGGAACCAATACGCCGCGTGACTTTGTTGAGTTCCCGTCGCAGATCAACGAACACTGGGCGAGCCATCCTGCTGTTTTTGCGCGTTATGCCCGGCATGTTGAAACGGGGGAAAAAATGCCTGAGGCGCTACAAGACAAAATGCGCAAGGCGAGCCTGTTCAATAAAGGCTATGACATGACAGAGTTACTGAGCGCTGCTTTACTGGATATGCGCTGGCATACCCTGTCGGCGGATTCGCCCGTAGCGGAAGTGGACAGTTTTGAACCGCAGGCGTTAGCGGCTGAGGAGATAGATCTTCACGCCGTCCCACCGCGATACCGTAGCAGTTATTTCGCCCATATTTTTGGCGGCGGTTATGCGGCGGGGTATTACGCCTATCTGTGGACGCAAATGCTGGCAGATGATGGCTATCAGTGGTTTGTCGAGCATGGCGGATTAACGCGTGAAAATGGCCAGCGCTTTCGGGAGGTGATTTTGTCTCGGGGCAATAGCACTGATTTAGCTCAACTTTATCGCCAGTGGTGCGGCCACGATCCACAAATCGAACCGATGTTGTTGAACCGTGGGTTAAACGGATAAGGCATTTTATTGCCTCAAAAAAGAACCGGGTGCGATGCCCGGTTTTCCATCATGACGTTCGTTATCGGGCAAATTGGAGATGATGAACATTGATGACAGCTAAACCCTAACTAACGTCCGCTTCACGCCCAACGTTACCCAAAGCGTTCGAGAGGCAGGTAAGTGCCAAAAGCGGAAGCTGGGGTGCCAAAGACTATCTAATAGTGGATGGGTAGTTTTGCAGGGGTGTTTACATAGTGTAAGTATCCCGCATAATCGTGCCATTCACATTTAGAGATCATCCGGCATACTCAATCTGCCAACGAAGGAGATCG
>NZ_JBWKVL010000033.1:0-5160 GCF_059421685.1 Citrobacter sp. GW821-FHT02E08
TGGTTTTGTCATGAGTCACCTCTGATTGAGAGTTTACTCACTTAGTCGCGTGTCCACTATTCGCGGGTAAGATCAGAAAGGGCGTCTAATTTATGACCTTACTGATAACATTCGTAAACCCTCCAGTAATCCACCGAGTCAGTTATATGACTTTATCACAAATAATGAATTTGGCTTCAACACTGATCCTAATGATATTGATATTGCATCATTTCGTAATTGTGCAATGTACTGTAAGAATAATGAACTATATTCAAATGGTGCTATTGCCTATGATAAGTCATATAAAGAAAACCTTGAAAGCATCTTGTCTACATTCGGTGGTGTAATATATGAATCGAATGGTATTATGTATCTCACCGTAGATACTGCCGATGTCCCACTATATCATTTTGATGAAAAAAACATTCTCGGTACTGTGAATATCACAACTGGTTCTAATACGGATTATGCGAATACATTCGATGTGACCTATACAAACCCAGGCGGTGATTACTCAGAAGATATTATTCGTTATCCAAGTGATACGCTTACAAATGAAACAGTGGTACGGGATGGTTTGATCATTAAAAAAGACCTTAATCTAAAATGGATTCAGGACAAAAAACAACTAGCTAAAATGGCTAATACCGAACTATTAAAATCTAAGTATGTTCTTAATAGTATAACTTTTAACACATACGTTACCGATCTCACAGTCTACGATGTTTTTACACTCAGTTTCAAAGAAGCCGGATTTGTTAATAATAAGTTCCGTGTAATACAACGTACTGTACCGATGACCGTAGATAAGACTGGTGTCGTACAGATTACCGCTATAGCCTATGCGGACGGCATATATCAGGGGAAAGACCCTGGACGATTCCCACAGGACGGGATCACAAATCTACCAAACGCGACATACGTAGAACCTCCATCAAACTTGCAGGTGCAGAAACTTGGTGCAACCGTTAACGGTAATGCCGTGCTTATGACATGGGATTTAAGCCAGGATTCAAGCGTACGGGGTTATAAGATTAGATATAAACGCAGTGATTCGAATACATGGATCTCGATTGGTAACGTAGGACAGTACACCACAGAGTTTCAGATACTGAATCTAATCCACGGTGTAAGCTACGACTTTGGTATTGAGGCGTATAACACTCTCGGTTATTCATCTGAGTTAGTTGCAATTTATAATCAAACTCCACAGGTGATTTTTGCCCTACCAAAGATTACTAATCTTGATATGTCTAACGATAATATGGGATTGAACCAGACTTATTCACAAGATTTTATATTCAGATGGGATGATCAAAGTTCTTTGCCAGTAAATGGAAAACGATTCTCTGATTTTTTCAAATATTATGAAATTCGTGTGTATGACCGTTATCGTACATATATTAAGTCGTACTTTACAACGGACTTTAACTGGACATATACCTTTGCAATGAATCAATCGGATGGACTTAACAGATATCGTGTAATTGGTATTATTGCCCACGGTCACGGTACTGGAATTTATTCAGAAGAAGTACAGATTGAAGTAAGTAACCCACAGCACCCCCAATTACTTGGCGTACGTTTGCGTAATGGCTATGATAATGTGTTCTTAGAATGGGATGAATCAAACGTACCAGACTATTCTGGTGTAGTGTTCCAGTGTGCTAAGGATGAGGGTTTTAGTTCGGATGTTCACTATTTCAGTTCTTCTAACCGCTTCTCTGCTTCATTTGGGATAGAAGATGGATCGTGGTTCGGACGTCTTGCAGCATATGATGTAATGGGACAGGATGAATTAGTATGGTCGCCAACTATTGGTTTTAATCAGAATACTAAAGTTCCGTACTCAAAGCTAAATGATGATGTTGTAGATGAGTTACTGAATTCAGATGTTGCCACAGGCATTATTGAGAAACATATTGTTGATGACCTTGGTTCACGTTGGCAGGTTCAGGTGACGAATAACGGCAACGTGTCAGGTGTATCACTTGCTAATGACGGGAAAAACTCAGCATTTACAGTAATGGCAGATCGTTTCAGTATAATTAGTACCGACAGTGCTAAACAGACTGATAAGGTATATCCGTTTGTAGTTCAGAATGGTAAAACTTATATCAATAGTGCGGTCATTGGAGACGCGAGTATAAACACAGGGCAGATAAATGATCTCGCCGTGACGCGTGCGAAAATTCAGATAGCGGCAATCGACTCAGCTCGCATAGCCAATGCCTCAATCCTTAATGGACACATAGTTAATGGGGTTATCGACTCAGCAAAAATATCCCAGCAAATTCAATCTACAAACTGGAATGGTAGTACAGGCTGGATGATCAATAAGAATGGTAAGGCAAGTTTTCAGGACGTATCAGTACGGGGTAATATTCAGGCAACCAGTGGGACCATGAATAATGTGACTATTAACCAGGACTGTACAATTCTTGGTACTCTTAATGCATCACGTATTGTTGGTGATCAGTGCAGACCTCAAAGTACTGGTGTTAATCGACAGGGGAACGTGTGGGCACCTCCAGGGGTAGAATTCCCAGAAAACTATAAACCAGAACCAGGTAGATTATATGTAGGATTGCGTATTAAGGGGGAGGACTTTGCAAGGACTCTGAATAGTAATATGAGTTTTTATTTTACATGCTGGAAGTGGAACTATTTTCAAGTGTTTGTTGGTGGGGATGGAATAGCAAACCGTCTATTATGGGGTTATGATGCAGGTTCCGGTGGTGAAGATACGCCAGTTTCATATAAAATTGATAATATTCAAATTCCTGCGGTAGGTAGGGGTAAGATGAATTATCTATATGTAATGGCTTCAGATGGTCGTAGTGGTTCATGTGGACTGGATATAGGTGCACATCAGGGAAACAATAACCTACCAGGTGACAGACTTGATCTCTTCTTATTCCGTAGTGGTGAGAATCCAGTTAGTAACTAAAACTAAATAAATATGGGTAGTCTAAAAACTACCTATAATAATTAAAATGGGAACTAAATGGAATGGTAGAATTAGTAATTGCCGGGATTGCAGTTTTTCTAACTTTTGTAGCATTAATCTGGACTATCATTCGTGATAATAAGACCGATGATGCAGAAATAGAAGCACGTCTTGCCTCAGTAGAAACACGACTTGCACTTGTAGAACAATCTGTTACTACATTACGAAGTGAGCATGAAGCTATGAAGATTACTCTTAAGTCAGTTGATGAATCAATCAGACGACTTGAAGTAGATATTGCACGTATTCTTGTCATACTTGAAAAATAAAAAGGGGCATTAAGCCCCTTTTTTATTTGTTAATTAAATCTTCAATCATCTGGTTAAGTCTATTCGGTGTCTGACGATACCATAAACTATCCTTTGCCTGTTTAATTGCTTCTGTGTAATTATTGTTTTGTAATGCAATGATCATCTTTTTAAACTTCTTAGTACCACTTAAGCCTAACTGAAAAATCATGATAACCATGAAGTTTTCCCAGTCCGGTGGTAATTTCAAATTTAAGGTAGATAAATCACGTTTGGCAATGCCAATATCTTTATCCAGTAGTTTATCTGCTTCATCCTCGTTAATGCCGTTAAGGAACGACTCAGAGCTTTTTAGTAGATGTCCATATCCAATCGTATCTTTGTTCTCACTACATTTATACACCCAGAATTTACCATTGCGATAATAACCCATATGAGCCTGGTACTCTTTCGTACCTTCATATACTTTTAATTTTTCTCTTAGCCACATAAATACCTCATAAACTATTATTTATGGGGTATTTATATGAAATGGACAATGCATGATCCTGAGACATGGAATTATGAAGATATAAATGACGGGAGTTATGCAGCTTTTGTATATATGATCTCTTTTGACGATGGTTCATATTATTTTGGTGTAAAGTCAATCTTCAAAGGTATTCGGGATGTAAAGAAGCTGAAGCCAACTACAAAGGAATCCAACTGGGAGAATTATTATTCCTCCTCGAAGAAAGTGCGGGCAATGGTTGATTCAGGTCTGAGCTATGAAAAACAAATACTATGGTGTTTCAGTACGACGAATGAAGCCGAGCAGGTAGAAGCGGCATTGATTTTATTCTTAGGACAGCAATCAAATAATTTGAATCTTGCCGTGATGTGCAAAGTACGGCTTGGTAAAAATCGTTCTGAAACATTCAAAGTACTGCAACAATTATTAGAGAGGTTATCATGAAATGGAAAAATGGTCATTCACCAGATGACATGAAGAAATTTGTTAATAAAAATTCCCCAAAGATCGGTAAAGACTTCAAAAAAGAACTAAGTAACCGTATGCGTAATGTTACCCAACAGATACAGCAGAAAATTAACCAGGAAGTAGAGGGTGGTGTAATGCCATATACGGGTAGGGCGATGTACTTTAATTTTAAACGGCTTAATGAATTTGAGAGTGTAAACCAGATTATAGTACTGGGAAATCAGGCGAGATACTTAAAGCATATTATTGACCCTGATTATGTAGGGAATAAGGAATATAAAGCGATCCCATATCAAAATGCCAAGAAGACTAAGCAAGGTAATATAAGTCAACTTAAATCAAAACGTAAGAACGATAAATATAAAAAAGTGAAGAGTAAGATGTCTGGAAAGACATATCTAATCGACACTACCAAGAAGACGAAAACGAGTAAGGAACGTGTTATTGGTTATTATGGAAGTGTTGGAAGAAAACCAATATTTGATTTCTATGACACGACCGAAAAAATGGTATTACGACAACTTCAAACTATGCGTGGTACATTCGAATATAAATGGAGAAAATAATGAATATACTTGATCAATATCCCTGCTATGACCATACCGTACTGGATGAATTCCTATTTCAAAACGTCAAACCTGTAAGTGTTACTTTGCCATATGACAAAGTGTTTTCGGGTAGCAAGTTAATTAAAAAGAAGGTAGATAAGAGTAAAGGGGATTTGATCGTATTCAGTTTCAATCTAAACAATATTCCGAATGTTAATGATGGTGATGTACTCGATACAGTATGTCTTGGTGATAATAAGACAGTAGCAGTACTGTCATGTTTTAATCAAGTCTACAAAGGTCATCGCGTTTGGTCTGTAAGTATCCCGCATAATCGTGCCATTCACATTTAGAGATCATCCGGCATACTCAATCTGCCAACGAAGGAGATCG
>NZ_JBWKVL010000034.1:0-4001 GCF_059421685.1 Citrobacter sp. GW821-FHT02E08
TATCAAAAGCATCATCCTGTTCCTTTGTTGTTTTTTTATATACTTCAATTTTTCCACCATGTTTCATATCATTATACACCTCACCATGAGGAAAAGAGCCCATGGCATAGCTGTATGAATTATAACTGCCATCAGGCGTACCCACATTTATACTTTGATGCAGTGCTGGCTCATCTGGACCTTGATCTTCAATCCAAATATCCAGCCCTATTGGATCAACAAAACCAATCGGATCATTA
The DNA here is from genome assembly GCF_059421685.1 of Citrobacter sp. GW821-FHT02E08. Taxonomy (NCBI): domain Bacteria; kingdom Pseudomonadati; phylum Pseudomonadota; class Gammaproteobacteria; order Enterobacterales; family Enterobacteriaceae; genus Citrobacter; species Citrobacter sp. GW821-FHT02E08. Next base: position 240 of record NZ_JBWKVL010000034.1, read on the forward strand.
TAAACATAAGAGTATAGATTCCATCCCCCCACTACTCCAATCGGATCCTGCGTAATATACTGCCCCAGTAACGGGTCATAATAACGATGACGGTTATAGTACAGCCCGGACTCCTCATCATACTGCTGCCCAGGCAGGCGGATGAGCTGCGTCAGATGATGCGGGTTATTCTCATTCAGCAGGTTTCCCCATTCGTCGTATTCAGCACTCCACGACATGCTGCCGTTTTCATCGATAAGCGCCAGCGGCAGACCCCGGTGGTCACAGTGGTACAGGTGGATTTTTCGCTCCGGGGTATACACCGGGTCCATCTGGTTTATCATCTTTTCGACGCTGAGTCCGCACCCTGCCAGCCACCGACGGTTTTCTTCGCTCACGCTGTCCTGCTGAATTTCCTGCTCCAGCCGGTCGAGGCGCTGTATCAGTTCCGGCGGTAACGTCATGCCGGTGTCCTGCTGCAACACCTCCGCCAGGCTTCGGCGGGCGCTTCTGGCCAGCTCTGCGGTTGCGGTTTCGATGCGCAGCAGGGGCGTGAAGCTCCCGGGCTGGTACACCGTCTGGACACGCCGCGCCCCGGTCTGTGTGGTGGTTAACCTGTCTCCATCCCAGCCGTACCAGGTCTGTTCCGGTTTGCGCGACAACTCCATATACCCGGCCAGGCAACGCTCCCGCCGCCAGACCCGTTTCCCGATACGCCGGCCCAGCGGGTCGTACACATAACGACTCTCCACCTGCGGGGTGTGGTGCTGCGTCCGCTCATAGTGGACCAGACGGTGCTGTGTATCATACCCATAACGGTGGGTGCGCTCGTCATCCATCCGGTTGACCCCGGCCGGGATGCGGTCGGTTTGCTTCGTCAGCCTGCCGTGGCGGTCGTGGTGATAGCGGTAGTGCGCATCCTGTATGATACGGTTGTCCGGCCATATCGTGAGACTGCTTTATTTTTTTCTACGCTTTGGATATAATAAAATTGGGTAGTGATCTGCGATTATTTTTTCTATTTCATTATACCCGCCAAGTTTCGCGACCTCGGCAGGCAATTGATTAAACTCATTTCTTATTGTATTTTTCGCTTTGTATTTCAATAGAATAGAAACTGATTTTAATTGGCCAAACATTGCAGCCTGATGCAAAGGAGTATTGCCTAAATCACCTATGGCATTTATATTGGCTCCAAAAAAAATTAATTTTTCAATATCTTCAATAGCACCCGAACGTGCAGCTATATGTAGCATAGTATCATCATCAATAGATTTTTGATCAATCTCTGTGATTTTGATAGTGTAAAAATCCGGGTGTTCTTGATATTTTAAATAAATATCATCTAAAGTTTTAGAATATTTCATTTATTTGTACACTCCTCACGATGTTTTTTGCTCAAACGTTGAATGCGGATTTTTCTCTCGTCTATTTTTATGTCATGTCGACCGGGGAACCATTTTGCATCCCAATTTTCATATAGACTCGCACACATTTTTGCATGATCAATAGCTTTAGACAATGATGCGCAATCACTTTTCCCTTGTTCAGGTTTTTTATCACAAAAGGTTTTTGCTCTTTCATATTCAGATTGTTTAATATCATTTAACGCCGCACCTTCGCGGTTATTCTTGGATTCAGAATCTGAAGTTGCTAATGTAAAAATACCAACACCAGCTGCAACCCCCAAGATAGCACCTATGACAGCTCCTGGAGGACCGCCAACAGCAAATCCTCCTATAGCACCAGCAACAGGGTTTAACCCCAAAGGATCTATTCCAGATACTGGATCCAGCGGATAACTATACAGGTTCCATCCACCCGCCAACCCAATCGGATCCTGGCTGATATAGCGCCCCAGTGCCGGGTCATAATAACGGTGACGGTTATAATGCATATCCGATTCTTCGTCATAATGCTGACCCTGCATGCGGATGGGCTGGTACAACCGCTGCGGATTACTGCCGTCCACCTGATTCCCCCACGGGTCAAATTCGGCCCGCCAGTCGGTGCTGCCTTGCGTGTTTATCAGTGCGATCGGGGTGCCCAGATGGTCACAGTGGTACAGGTGAACCACTAGCGTTGTCGGCTCTGGTAGTGGTTTCAGCAGTGGCAGCAGACGTTCTGGCGTCAGCTGTGAGACAGCCAGCCAGCCATTGCTGACTGTGCACACTTAACAGAACGTCGCATTATTCTTGGTGTAAAATCCAATACGATTCAAAAGCATCTATTGCAAGTAAATCAAATTTTTCGTTAGCCTTATAGTAAACAAATTCATATAATATTTTTTGTTGGACATCATCAAAGCCATCAATAAATGAAGCGTCGTCCATAACACCAGGAGTCAAATAATGTAAAAAGAAAGAATATTCAAAAACCCAACCATCGTTTAGTAGCGACCCATAAACATAAAATGGCATGTAATATTTAAACTCATTTAAACTCATTTAAACCAAGATATAAAACCCCTTTATCCAAGGCTTCATTAGATTCAGAAAAATTGATCTCCATGGCCAAATCAGTCCAAGTTTTTCCATGAAAAAAATCATATACCACACGTCCCTCAAAAGCGTCATGAACTTCGATGGGAATATTCACCACTGATAACTTAGGAAAAGCATTAATTAACTCCTCAAGGATTTCATCATGATTATCAAAATTCATTTTTTGATCCTACATAATCCCCTAAAACCATACACATTCCAAATATATTTTATAATTATTAAAAATCATTACTTCCATTCACTCGCAGATTAGCTACTGTACGATGTATTCAACATAACCTACACAAGCAGAAATATTACTACTGGGACATGCAATAGATTTTATATTCATGATCATTTTTACTAGTCACCGAAAAAAAAGATGTCACTACATATTTATTTTTGGCTAACTTCCCTATGAGATAAAGGTTATTGCTATCCCTGTTCATTACGCTGGGGTTTAATTGACACCAAGACTCACTCACGCCCCCTATATTATTAAGTCGGCCCCTTCCTTCTTTAGTGGCTTTTATCGTAAACTGTTTCTCAAAAACATCCAAATCCTTTTCTTTCAAATCAAATATCACATAGAAATAATCAGTATCTAAATTCGAATAAAAATTAATATCAACAGATGATTTTGGGAAAAATAAAGGTAACCAAGATGTAACCCCACTATTATCGGGGATATCATCATATAACTTATACTTCAATTCGACAGAATCCCCCCCAGGCCACACAAGGAATAAACAACATACAACAAACATAATGGGAGTGATTATTTTTATATAATTAATCATTCAAGATACCCCTCGCTTCTTAGTTTCTCCATTGTTTTTTTATGGCTAGGATCCAAAAATTGGATGCATCGATCTGAGCAACTCTCGGTTGAGGGGCAACTTAATCCATGTTGATTTACCTGCAAATCGCTCATGTTATCTTGGATCATCTCAATTTCACTTAATCTGCCAGAGCCATATAATCCAAAAATGTTTAGCGTATGATCTCTACCTTCTTTAATTCCGCCCAATGTTGCTGCCCAAAATTTACTTGCGCTTCTTGATTTTGACACTCGACAGAAAGCTGAGCAATGAAAAAACTGATCGCTTTTGCCCAGATTTAATCTCTTCATATCCTTATTTCCAGTATTCAGAATTTCGTAGGCTCCTGCATTCATATACCAAGGTTCGCTAAACATTGCATCAGATACAGCAGACTGCATCCCTGATCCTACCCACGTAATGTGGACACGGCCCTAAGCGAGGTTCTGGTTTTCAAACTGTTCCGGGCTGAGTCCGCC
>NZ_JBWKVL010000035.1:0-2804 GCF_059421685.1 Citrobacter sp. GW821-FHT02E08
CACACTATCATTACGTGAATACATAGCGTAATGAAGCGAACCGGGGGAACTGAAACATCTAAGTACCCCGAGGAAAAGAAATCAACCGAGATTCCCCCAGTAGCGGCGAGCGAACGGGGAGCAGCCCAGAGTCTGAATCAGCATGTGTGGTAGTGGAACGGTCTGGAAAGTCCGGCGATACAGGGTGATAGCCCCGTACACAAAATCGCATGTGTTGTGAACTCGAAGAGTAGGGCGGGACACGTGGTATCCTGTCTGAATATGGGGGGACCATCCTCCAAGGCTAAATACTCCTGACTGACCGATAGTGAACCAGTACCGTGAGGGAAAGGCGAAAAGAACCCCGGCGAGGGGAGTGAAAAAGAACCTGAAACCGTGTACGTACAAGCAGTGGGAGCCTCTTTTATGGGGTGACTGCGTACCTTTTGTATAATGGGTCAGCGACTTATATTCTGTAGCAAGGTTAACCGAATAGGGGAGCCGAAGGGAAACCGAGTCTTAACTGGGCGTTAAGTTGCAGGGTATAGACCCGAAACCCGGTGATCTAGCCATGGGCAGGTTGAAGGTTGGGTAACACTAACTGGAGGACCGAACCGACTAATGTTGAAAAATTAGCGGATGACTTGTGGCTGGGGGTGAAAGGCCAATCAAACCGGGAGATAGCTGGTTCTCCCCGAAAGCTATTTAGGTAGCGCCTCGTGAATTCATCTTCGGGGGTAGAGCACTGTTTCGGCTAGGGGGTCATCCCGACTTACCAACCCGATGCAAACTGCGAATACCGAAGAATGTTATCACGGGAGACACACGGCGGGTGCTAACGTCCGTCGTGAAGAGGGAAACAACCCAGACCGCCAGCTAAGGTCCCAAAGTCATGGTTAAGTGGGAAACGATGTGGGAAGGCACAGACAGCCAGGATGTTGGCTTAGAAGCAGCCATCATTTAAAGAAAGCGTAATAGCTCACTGGTCGAGTCGGCCTGCGCGGAAGATGTAACGGGGCTAAACCATGCACCGAAGCTGCGGCAGCGACACTATGTGTTGTTGGGTAGGGGAGCGTTCTGTAAGCCGTTGAAGGTGGCCTGTGAGGGTTGCTGGAGGTATCAGAAGTGCGAATGCTGACATAAGTAACGATAATGCGGGTGAAAAGCCCGCACGCCGGAAGACCAAGGGTTCCTGTCCAACGTTAATCGGGGCAGGGTGAGTCGACCCCTAAGGCGAGGCCGAAAGGCGTAGTCGATGGGAAACAGGTTAATATTCCTGTACTTGGTGTTACTGCGAAGGGGGGACGGAGAAGGCTATGTTGGGCCGGGCGACGGTTGTCCCGGTTTAAGCATGTAGGCGGAGGTTCCAGGTAAATCCGGTTCCTTATTAACGCTGAGGTGTGATGACGAGGCACTACGGTGCTGAAGTAACAAATGCCCTGCTTCCAGGAAAAGCCTCTAAGCATCAGGTAACACAAAATCGTACCCCAAACCGACACAGGTGGTCAGGTAGAGAATACCAAGGCGCTTGAGAGAACTCGGGTGAAGGAACTAGGCAAAATGGTGCCGTAACTTCGGGAGAAGGCACGCTGATATGTAGGTGAAGCGACTTGCTCGTGGAGCTGAAATCAGTCGAAGATACCAGCTGGCTGCAACTGTTTATTAAAAACACAGCACTGTGCAAACACGAAAGTGGACGTATACGGTGTGACGCCTGCCCGGTGCCGGAAGGTTAATTGATGGGGTTATCCGTAAGGAGAAGCTCTTGATCGAAGCCCCGGTAAACGGCGGCCGTAACTATAACGGTCCTAAGGTAGCGAAATTCCTTGTCGGGTAAGTTCCGACCTGCACGAATGGCGTAATGATGGCCAGGCTGTCTCCACCCGAGACTCAGTGAAATTGAACTCGCTGTGAAGATGCAGTGTACCCGCGGCAAGACGGAAAGACCCCGTGAACCTTTACTATAGCTTGACACTGAACACTGGTCCTTGATGTGTAGGATAGGTGGGAGGCTTTGAAGTGTGGACGCCAGTCTGCATGGAGCCAACCTTGAAATACCACCCTTTAATGGCTGGTGTTCTAACGTAGACCCGTAATCCGGGTTGCGGACAGTGTCTGGTGGGTAGTTTGACTGGGGCGGTCTCCTCCTAAAGAGTAACGGAGGAGCACGAAGGTTAGCTAATCCTGGTCGGACATCAGGAGGTTAGTGCAAAGGCATAAGCTAGCTTGACTGCGAGAGTGACGGCTCGAGCAGGTGCGAAAGCAGGTCTTAGTGATCCGGTGGTTCTGAATGGAAGGGCCATCGCTCAACGGATAAAAGGTACTCCGGGGATAACAGGCTGATACCGCCCAAGAGTTCATATCGACGGCGGTGTTTGGCACCTCGATGTCGGCTCATCACATCCTGGGGCTGAAGTAGGTCCCAAGGGTATGGCTGTTCGCCATTTAAAGTGGTACGCGAGCTGGGTTTAGAACGTCGTGAGACAGTTCGGTCCCTATCTGCCGTGGGCGCTGGAGAATTGAGGGGGGCTGCTCCTAGTACGAGAGGACCGGAGTGGACGCATCACTGGTGTTCGGGTTGTCATGCCAATGGCATTGCCCGGTAGCTAAATGCGGAAGAGATAAGTGCTGAAAGCATCTAAGCACGAAACTTGCCCCGAGATGAGTTCTCCCTGAGACTATAAGTCTCCTGAAGGAACGTTGAAGACTACGACGTTGATAGGTCGGGTGTGTAAGTGTAGCGATACATTGAGCTAACCGATACTAATGAACCGTGAGGCTTAACCTTACAACGCCAAAGGTGTTTTGGTGGAAGAAAGACATCA
>NZ_JBWKVL010000036.1:0-1204 GCF_059421685.1 Citrobacter sp. GW821-FHT02E08
TTCTGGTTTTCAAACTGTTCCGGGCTGAGTCCGCCACAGGCGCTGTGACGTCTCCAGCGATTGTAATCACACTCGATATAATTAAACACCGTCGCCCGCATTATTTCCCGGCTGATAAAGCGTTCCCCGTGGATACATTCTACTTTCAGCGAGTGAAAGAAGCTTTCCACGCAGGCATTGTCATAACAGCAACCTTTCGCGCTCATGCTTCCACGCAGATTATGACGCTTCAGTAACCCCTGATAGTCCGCTGAACAGTACTGCCCGCCTCTGTCCGTATGCACGATGACATTTTCCGGGCGCTTTCGCCGCCAGAGCGCCATCTGTAACGCATCGCAGGCAAGTTGTGCTGTCATCCGCGGTGACATTGACCAGCCAATGACGGCACGGGACCACAGGTCAATGACTACAGCCAGGTACAACCAGCCTTCGTCCGTGCGCAAGTACGTGATGTCACCCGCCCATTTCTGGTTCGGAGCACTGGCGTAAAAATCCTGTTTCAGCAGATTGTCAGACACCGGAAGGCCATGTTCGCGGTAGCTGACCGGGCTGAACTTCCGGGCCGCTTTTGCGCGAAGCCCCTGACGCCGCAAGCTGGCGGCAATGGTTTTGACATTGTACGCAGGAAGCTCATCCACAAGACGGGGCGCACCATAACGCTGTTTTGCGTCAGTGAATGCCTTTCGGACAGCAGCATCGCAGACAAGCCGGAACTGCTGTCGAGGGGTTATCTGATGACGACGCAGTCGCCAGGCATACCAGCCACTGCGGGCAACCCGCAGAACCCGACACATGGCTTTGACGCTGAACTCAGCCCGATGTTTTTCAATAAAGACATACTTCATTTCAGGCGCTTCGCGAAGTATGTCGCGGCCTTTTGGAGGATAGCCAGCTCCTCGTCCCGCTCAGCCAACTGGCGCTTAAGGCGCGCAATTTCAACAGACATTTCCTGCTCACGTTCGGAAGAGCAGCGGGCATTGTTAATCTTACTGCGCCATGCATAGAGCTGGGATTCATACAGGCTGAGTTCCCGGGCAGCGGCAGCAATACCGACACGTTCCGCAAGCTTCAGGGCTTCGTTGCGGAATTCAGGCGTGTGCTGTTTGCGGGGCTTCTTACTTGTTGATACTGGTTTTGTCATGAGTCACCTCTGATTGAGAGTTTACTCACTTAGTCGCGTGTCCACTATTCGCGGGTAAGATCA
>NZ_JBWKVL010000037.1:0-1181 GCF_059421685.1 Citrobacter sp. GW821-FHT02E08
TGTAAGTATCCCGCATAATCGTGCCATTCACATTTAGAGATCATCCGGCATACTCAATCTGCCAACGAAGGAGATCGCTATGCGTAAAGCCCGTTTTACTGAGCATCAGATCATCGCCGTGATTAAATCGGTTGAAGCCGGACGAACTGTTAAAGATGTCTGCCGGGAGGCCGGTATTTCTGAAGCCACCTACTACAACTGGAAGTCCAGATACGGCGGCATGGAGGCTTCTGATATTAAAAAGATCAAGGGTCTTGAGGACGAGAACCGACGTCTCAAACAGATGTTTGCCGACCTGAGCCTTGAGAACCGGGCACTGAAAGATGTTATCGAAAAAAAGCTTTAAAACCAGCCTTTAAGCGTGAGCTGGTCACTCATCTGATAACGACGTTCGGACTCAGTATCCGTCAGGCCTGTCGAAGCCTGAACCTGAGCAGAACGGTTTACCATTACCGTCCCGATACCTCGCGTGATGAACCTGTTATTGTCGCGTTGCAGGCAGTGGCAGAGCGATACCCACGATACGGTTTTCCGAAACTCTTCCAGGTTCTGCGGCGGCAGGGATACCCATGGAACCATAAGCGGGTCCATCGAATTTACTGCCTGCTAAAGCTGAATTTTCGTCGTAAGGGCAAACAACGACTGCCGGTACGTAACCCATTGCCGCTGGCTATCCCAGAGATGCTGAACCAGAGCTGGTCTGTTGATTTCATGCATGATGCCCTGGTCTGTGGCCGTCGTTTTCGTACGTTCAATGTCGTTGATGATTTTAATCGTGAGGCGCTGTCGATCGAAATAGACCTGAACCTGCCAGCTCAGCGAGTGGTTCGTGTACTTGACCGGATCGCGGCAAACCGGGGATATCCGGTCATGCTGCGTATGGATAACGGCCCGGAATTTATCTCACTGGCACTGGCTGAGTGGGCAGAAAAGCATGCAGTGAAGCTGGAATTTATCAAACCTGGCAAACCGACTCAAAATGCTTTCATTGAACGCTTTAACCGGACATACCGTACAGAAATACTCGATTTTTATCTGTTCAGAACACTGAGTGAAGTGCGGGAAATCACGGAGCGATGGCTGTCAGAATATAACTGTGAACGTCCGCATGAATCACTGAACAATATGACGCCGGAGGAATATCGACAACACCATTATTTGGCTGGGATCTCAAAAAATGC
>NZ_JBWKVL010000038.1:0-1159 GCF_059421685.1 Citrobacter sp. GW821-FHT02E08
ACTAAATAGCTGCGTCTAATACCGCTACATTTTTGCCAGACCATGCTTTCTTCCGGGGAACGGGCTGGCGGTTTCCATAAAATGACGAACTTTTCTCAGTAGTTGCCACATTGAACGACACTGATGATTGCGCGTTATTGTGTCGTGAAGCGCCTGCCACAGTCGCTCTACGTGGTTCACCCACGGCGAGTAAACTGGCTGGTAAATCACGCTGAACTTCGGGTTCTCTTTCAGCCAGCGCTGCGTTTCCTGGCTTTTGTGAATGATGTAGTTATCCACAATAAGCGTGACGGTTTTTGCCCGTCGGTATGTGGCTTTCAGGTGTTTCAGCAGGGCGATGAACAGCACCGAACTCTTGCTGTTGCCGCCAACGTAGCTGACTTTTCCGGTACCGCTGTGCAGCGCCCCGGCCAGGTAGTATTTTTCATTCTGTCCCGGTGTTACCACGCGCTTTTGTTGCCCACGAAGTTGCCAGTCTGCCCCGATTTTGGGATTGAGGTGGATATCCACTTCATCTTCATAAAAGACCGGATGCTCTGCGCTGCATTTTTCCAGTGCCTTATGGATTGCCGCCATCTTCTCCTCTTTATGTGGGTCACGGATGTGCAGGGTCGGGGCCGCCCTGCGCCACACAAGCCCGGCAGAGGGCAGCCAGCGACGAACGGTTCCGGCATGCAACTGACATCCGGTTATCTCATTGATTTTTATTGCCAACAGTTCGGTACTCCAGCGTGAACGCTGATAGCCAAAATCACCGGGAGTGCGTTTTACCAGTTCACGTAACAGTGCGCAGATATGCTCATAAGGCCAGCTGCGGGAGCGCCCTGCGGGCAAGGACTTCAGACCTTCAACACCCGACAGCGTAAACCAGTTAATCCAGCGACCGACAGATGAACGGGCACAGCAGAGTGTTCTGGCGACATCGCTGACACGGTCTCCCCGGTGTAACATCAGCATGGCGGTCAGTCTGCGGGCATGGTTCTTGTCACGCGTTTTATGGATAGTTTTCTGCATCAGGCGTCGTTCGATACGGGGTATGGGTGCTATGATCGGCATCGCTCAGTCCGGTTGGTGATGTGGGATATTTGGCGATTGATCAGATCGCACAATCCGGGCTGAGTTCCCTTTAAGTGATCTACTATTCCGCGCAGCTATTTAG
>NZ_JBWKVL010000040.1:0-1140 GCF_059421685.1 Citrobacter sp. GW821-FHT02E08
TGGCGGACTCAGCCCGGAACAGTTTGAAAACCAGAACCTCGCTTAGGGCCGTGTCCACATTACGTGGGTAGGATCAACTTAGTCGCTTCTGCGATTCCTCAAGCTCTACCAGCACATCAAAGGGAACCTTCTTCCCCATTGATTTTAATTTTTCAATCCCCTGACGGTATTCCCTGATATGCTTCTTCTCTTCATCGATATTGAGTCTCAGTACATCAATCTCACTTTTGTGGTTATTGGGTTTTAATATACGGGAAAAATCCATACCTTTTAGGTATTCAAGAACAAACTGCTCTACTACCTCATAACGTAGTGCTTTATTGTCACATAGATTATCACGTTCCCCAAGACACCGAATGTATCTATACTCTTCAGTGAACTTACCATTCTTTTTTGAGTTGCGGTGAGACTTAACAACATTATGATACATTGCCTCACCACATTTCCCACACCTACAGATACTATTAAAGATATTTGACTTCTTCAATTCATCAGTATCTTTATTCGTACTAATTCGTCCAGTGCTGGCACGGCGTGAGCGTAGTAATTGCTGTACTAAATTAAACTCTTCCTTTGATATTACTATTGGGTACACGTCCATTTCATATCGTTTCTGTTCTACACTATTATAATCACGAATAATCTCACTGATGAAAATTGAACCAGTGACACGCTTATTCTTTAAAAGCTTATGGACGGACTCACCCCGCCACAACCGACCACTTTCAAAGAGCCAGTCATCACCTTTTGCATTTAGTATCTTGGCGATAGTAGGTGTACCAATTCCTTCCTTACACAAGCGAAATACTTCTTTTACTATAGGCACTTTATCATTCAATACATATTGGTCATCACGAATATCAATCCACTGTGGACGCTTATTCGTAACGATAGTACCGTTATTGAATGCCTGTTCCCTCTTACGTTTCCAACCATCACGAATACGGTCACTCTTAATCTTTGACTCTTCGAATGCCCTCTGTGCACTCATCGTTATTATGGGCAGCATTGAGCTATTGTCACGGTTAATCAGCATATTCAAACTAACATCATGTATGGTGATATGATCTTACCCGCGAATAGTGGACACGCGACTAAGTGAGTAAACTCTCAATCAGAGGTGACTCATGACAAAACCAG
>NZ_JBWKVL010000041.1:0-1099 GCF_059421685.1 Citrobacter sp. GW821-FHT02E08
TGAGACAGGTGCTGCATGGCTGTCGTCAGCTCGTGTTGTGAAATGTTGGGTTAAGTCCCGCAACGAGCGCAACCCTTATCCTTTGTTGCCAGCGGTTCGGCCGGGAACTCAAAGGAGACTGCCAGTGATAAACTGGAGGAAGGTGGGGATGACGTCAAGTCATCATGGCCCTTACGAGTAGGGCTACACACGTGCTACAATGGCATATACAAAGAGAAGCGACCTCGCGAGAGCAAGCGGACCTCATAAAGTATGTCGTAGTCCGGATCGGAGTCTGCAACTCGACTCCGTGAAGTCGGAATCGCTAGTAATCGTGGATCAGAATGCCACGGTGAATACGTTCCCGGGCCTTGTACACACCGCCCGTCACACCATGGGAGTGGGTTGCAAAAGAAGTAGGTAGCTTAACCTTCGGGAGGGCGCTTACCACTTTGTGATTCATGACTGGGGTGAAGTCGTAACAAGGTAACCGTAGGGGAACCTGCGGTTGGATCACCTCCTTACCTTAAAGAACCTGCCTTTGTAGTGCTCACACAGATTGTCTGATGAAAAGTAAATAGCAAGGCGTCTTGCGATTGAGACTTCAGTGTCCCCTTCGTCTAGAGGCCCAGGACACCGCCCTTTCACGGCGGTAACAGGGGTTCGAATCCCCTAGGGGACGCCACTTGCTGGTTCGTGAGTGAAAGTCACCTGCCTTAATATCTCAAAACTGACTTCCGAGTCATGTTTGAGATATTTGCTCTTTAAAAATCTGGATCAAGCTGAAAATTGAAACGACACACTGTGTCTGTTCTCCGTAATAAGAACAGACAAGCGGTGTGTTCGAGTCTCTCAAATTTTCGCAACACGATGTGTTTTACGAAACACCTTCGGGTTGTGAGGTTAAGCGACTAAGCGTACACGGTGGATGCCCTGGCAGTCAGAGGCGATGAAGGACGTGCTAATCTGCGATAAGCGTCGGTAAGGTGATATGAACCGTTATAACCGGCGATTTCCGAATGGGGAAACCCAGTGTGTTTCGACACACTATCATTACGTGAATACATAGCGTAATGAAGCGAACCGGGGGAACTGAAACATCTAAGTACCCCGAGGAAAA
>NZ_JBWKVL010000042.1:0-737 GCF_059421685.1 Citrobacter sp. GW821-FHT02E08
GTATAATGATATGAAACATGGTGGAAAAATTGAAGTATATAAAAAAACAACAAAGGAACAGGATGATGCTTTTGATAAAGTCATGAAAGCTCAAATAGGAGAGCACGGTTATTACGGATATGATGATATTTGCCGTAGTTGGAGTCAACGCCAATTCAACTCAGCACCGGGAGTTCAAGAAACTCCACCTAAACGTAAAGATGTAAAGGTTACAATCGGAGGTTTTGATTTGTCGTCTAAAGGAAGCAGCTCAACAGGTAGTGGAACATCCAGATGAGAGTTTCAGTATTTATTTTGGGTTTTTTTTTTCTATCATTGCATGGGTAGCTGACAACATTACCGTCGTGAATGAAAATACATATAATATACTTTTCATTATAGCTATGCTAGCAACTATTCTTTCTGTTCTTTCGTGGCGGTATCTATCTAAAAAAAAAGGAGTGTTATGGATTTTTTCATTTCTATATCTATTAAATGGAATCGATATTTTTATTGACATATACTTCCGTCTGTTTTGACTCGTTAACAGATAGTGGTTTTATGATTTGGTAGTTATACTTTTACACTATCTGATTGTGGTTTATTTTGCAGTAATTGCCGAATTTTGTTGATTAAGATTATTGGGGATATGAATCCTGCCAACAAATGGCAGAACTAGTATTGCGGCTAAATAGCTTATATGGACACCTCCCCGATGCAAGCACGGGCGGATCTTTTTCTGACAAGAGACTACCTGG
>NZ_JBWKVL010000043.1:0-677 GCF_059421685.1 Citrobacter sp. GW821-FHT02E08
CCCCGGTTCTTCCAGGCCATTGTGAGCGCCTCCCGCGTTAGCTGGCTGTCGGGTACTGATGAGAACGCCCAGCCCACAACTTTCCGCGCATATAAATCCAGAACCATCGCCAGATAAAGCCAACCCTCACGCGTCCTGATAAAGGTAATATCTCCGCACCATACGTTATCTGGTGCCCCTGTCCTAAAATTGCGACTCAGATGATTATCCGTCAGGTGGGACTGCCGGTTGCACAGGCGGTAACGATGCTTTCCGGGTTGCCTGCTCACCAGACCGGCTTCTTTCATCAGTCGTCCGGCCTTGTAACGACCAACGTTTTCACCTTCACGACGAAGCAGTAAAGACAATGTCCTTGCACCGGCAGAACCCCGACCCAGACGGTGTAATTCGGCCGCTCTTCTCTGTAGAGTAATTCGCGCCGTATCCGGTTGTTTTCGGCGTTTGCGATGGTAGTAAACAAGACTCCGGCAAACACCCAGCACCGCGCAGAGCTCCTTTATGCTGTATTCAGAGCTCAGGGCGGTGACAAGTTTCAGGGCTTGTTGGCGTCCAACATCAGCAAAGCTGTAGCCTTTTTTAATATCTCCTTGTCCCTCTCAAGTCGCTGAACCCGTTCTTCAAGCTGGCGAATATACTGCTGTTCTGGTGTGAGCGGTGCTGCCGGGGAGGGGATCCCC
>NZ_JBWKVL010000044.1:0-573 GCF_059421685.1 Citrobacter sp. GW821-FHT02E08
GGCGATAAGCTGGCCCTGACGGTTATAGTCGAAACGGACTTCTTTCCCGTCCGGCCCTTTGATGCTGCTGACGTCACAGCTGACCACATCCAGCGCATACGCGGTCTTTCTGCCCAGCGGATCAGTACTGGTAGTCAACCGCCCGCTGGCATCATACTTTTTCTCCACGCTGCTGCCGTCCAGGTGGTCGATTCGTACCACCCGTTTTAAACCGCCTTCACCTTCGGTGTGATACGTGCGCTGCCTGCCGTCGCTGTAGGTGACGAGGGTTTTGTCCGGCTGGTAGTCAAAATGATAGTCCAGCCCCTGACCATCTTCGGTTATCTGTCGTACCGCCCGGCCTGCATCATCGTACTCATACGCCGTCGCCGGACGGCCGGTATGTCGCTGGCCGCTCATCCGCCCCGGACAGCCCGGATGGTAAGCAAAGGCGCGCACCTCCGTGCCGCTGCGGTCAGACACGCTGACCAGCTCGCCGTGTGCGCTGTAGCCGTAGCGCGCCAGCGGCAGCTCCGGCACATCGTAGCCGCCATCACGCGCCAGCCACACGGCCGTCAGCCGGACGCCGCTGTC